>NZ_JBIWOW010000018.1:0-102413 GCF_044767945.1 Kitasatospora sp. NPDC101183
GTTGTTGTGGGGGGCCCCCGCGGTGTGCTGCCCCCGCGGGCGGCGGGGTACACGCCCCGGGCCCCCGCGGGCCCCCCCGGGGGGGCCCCCCGGCCCCCCCCCCCCCGGGCCCCCCGCCAGGTACGAAGGGGCAGTACCAGCACCGTGAGGGACACACGAGAGAGCCGGCTGCTGCTCATCCTGCTGGTGGCCGTCGCCTTCGCGCTGATCACCGTGGACATCAAGGGCGGTGAGGACTCCCCGCTCGGCGGCGCCCGCCGCGCCGCGGCCAGCGCGCTCGGCCCGGTCGAGCGCGGGGCCGCCACCATCGTGGACCCGGTCGCGAACACCGTCCGCGCCTTCCGCGACGCCGCCACCGACAGCGGCCGCGCCGACCAGCTCGCCCGCGAGAACACCGAACTGCGGCAGAAGCTCGCCTCCTCCGACATGGCCTCGGGGCGCAGCAAGCAGCTGGACGACCTGCTGCGCACCGCCGGGGCCGGCGGCTACACCGTCAAGGCCGCCCAGGTCATCGCGATCGGCCCGGCCCAGGGCTTCTCCTGGACGATCACCATCGACGCCGGCGGCGACGACGGCCTCACCCGGGACATGACCGTCATCAACGGCCAGGGCCTGGTCGGCCGGATCACCACCGTCGCCCCGACCACCGCCACCGTGCTGCTCGCCTCCGACCCCGGCTTCTCGGCCGGCACCCGGCTGGAGGGCAGCGGCGAGATCGGCTTCGCCTCCGGCGGCGGCGACAGCCCGATGAAGGTCTCCCTGCTCAACGGCAAGGCCCAGGTCAAGGCCGGCGACCGGCTGGTCACCTTCGGCTCGCAGAGCGGGCGCCCGTTCGTCCCTGGCGTGCCGGTCGGCAAGGTCGTCGAGGTCCAGGCCAACGCCGGGCAGCTGACCAAGACCGTGCTCGTCGAGCCGTTCGTCCAGTTCACCCGGCTGGACCTGGTCGGCGTGGTGGTCGTGCCGCCGCGCGCCGACCCGCGCGACGCCGTGCTGCCGCCCGCCCCGGCACCCGGGCAGCCGCAGGCCCCCGCCTCCGCGCCGGCCTCCGCGCCCGCCGCCCCGCCCGCCAAGCCCACTGGGGGGAACTGAGCCATGCGCCTCGCCCGCATCCCCGTCTCCGCCGCCCTGATCCTGCTCGGCCTGATCCTCCAGGTCAGCGTCTTCGGCCGGCTCCAACTCCCGGGCGCCACCCCGGACATACTGCTGCTCGTGGTCATCGGCCTCGCGCTGGTGTACGGGCCCACCGGCGGCTGCCTGGTCGGCTTCTGCGCCGGACTGGTCGCCGACCTCGCCCCGCCCTCCGACCACGCGATCGGCCGCTACGCCCTGGTGCTCTGCCTGATGGGCTACGCCGCCGGGCTGCTGCGCCCCGAGCACGGCCGCCAGCGCTCCGTCGCCGGCGCCCTGATGGTCGTCGGCGCCGCCGCGATCGCCTCCACCCTGCTGTACGCGATGGTCGGCGCCCTCGTCGGCGACACCGCGGCCCGGCACGTGGGCCTGGGCGGCCTGGTGATCAGCGCCCTGCTGTACGACCTGCTGCTGGCCCCCTTCGTGGTGCCCGTGGTGATGATGCTCGGCCGCCGCTTCGGCCGCGACCCGGTCGCCGCCGCCGACGGCAACGACGAGGGCGGATCGGGCCTGGGCACGCTGGCGCGCTACCGCACCACCCGCGAGGCCTCCTCCGGCCCGTCGTACAAGAAGCGGCGCGTGCCCGGCTTCGCCCGGCGCCCGTAGCCCCGGCCCGTCAGGGCCCCCGAACCTTTCGACCTCCCCGCATCCTGGAGCGCACGAGACGTGAGCAACATCCCCGAGACCGGCCGTACCCGGCGGGTGACGATCCGTCTGGTGGTGCTGCAGATCCTGGTGCTGTCGCTGCTCGCCACCCTGGGCGGGCGGCTGTGGTACCTGCAGGTCCGCAACGCCAGCGTCTACACCGCCAAGGCGACCGGCAACCACATCCGCGAGGTGGTCGATCCGGCCGTGCGCGGCGAGATCCTGGACGCCTCCGGGAGGGTCCTGGCCGGCAACGAGACCCGGCTGGTGGTGTCCGTCAGCCGCACCTCGCTGCTGCAGCAGAAGGACGGCGGCAAGGCGGTGCTCGGCCGGCTGGCGGGCGTGCTGGGGATGCAGGCCAAGGACGTGCAGGAGAAGGTCCGGCTCTGCGACTCCAAGACGCAGCAGCCCTGCTGGAACGGTTCTCCGTACCAGCCGATCCCGGTGACCAAGGAGGCCACCACCCAGCAGGCGATGCAGATAATGGAGCGCCGCGAGGACTTCCCCGGGGTCACCGCGCAGCCCACCGCCGTGCGCCGCTACACCGGCGCCGAGGGCGCCAACCTGGCCCAGGTGCTCGGCTACCTCTCCCCGGTCACCGACGACGAGGTGACCAAGACCGCCGACAAGAAGGGCCAGGACCGCTACCTGCCCGCCGACCAGATCGGCCGCGCCGGGCTGGAGTCGGTCTACGACCGCGACCTCCGCGGGACCGCCGGCATCACCAAGCTCAACGTGGACAACCTCGGCCGGGTCATCGGCACGGCCGACACCGTCGCCCCGCAGACCGGCGACAACCTGGTGACCAGCATCGACGCCCGGGTGCAGAAGGTCGTCGAGGACAACCTCGCGCAGGCCATGAACGACGCCCGCAACACCTTCGACAAGGTCACCAACCGCAACTACGAGGCCGACTCCGGCGCCGCCGTCGTGATGGACGTGCACACCGGGCGGATCGTCGCGATGGCCAGCGCCCCGACGTACGACCCCAACCTGTGGGTGGGTGGCATCAGCGGCAAGGACTACCAGTCGCTGACCAGCAAGGACTCCAACTTCCCGCTGCTGAACCGCGCCATACAGGGTCAGTCCGCCCCCGGCTCGACCTTCAAGGTCATCTCCACCACCGCCGCCGTGCAGGCCGGCTACTCGCTGGACGGCCACTACGACTGCCCGAAGAGCCTGACCATCGGCGGCCGCGAGTTCAAGAACTTCGAGAGCGAGAACTTCGGCCAGATCTCCCTGGAGAAGGCGCTGGAGGTCTCCTGCGACACCGTCTTCTACGGGCTGGCGTACGACCAGTGGATGAAGGACGGCGGCATCAAGCCGAAGAAGGACCCGGGCGACTGGTTCTTCAAGACCGCCCACGAGTTCGGCCTCGGCGCCAAGACCGGCATCGACCTGCCGGCCGAGGTCCCCGGCCGGGTGCCGGACCGGCAGTGGAAGCAGTCCTTCTACGACAACAACAAGGACGCCTGGTGCGCGCAGGCGCAGAAGGGCGGCACCAGCTTCTCCGACCAGATCGCGCGCGAGAACTGCGTCGACGGCTACCAGATGCGCGCCGGTGACGCCGTCAACTTCGCGATCGGCCAGGGCGACACGCTCGTCACCCCGGTGCAGATGGCGCGGATCTACTCGGCGCTGGCCAACGGCGGCACCTTCTACCGGCCGACCATCGCCAAGGCGGTGATAAGCCCGGGCGGGGACCTCGTCCGCGAGGTCGCCCCGCACGAGGACGCCAAGTTCCCCGGCGACGCCAAGCTGCTCAGCTACATCGACCAGGCCACCGCGGGCGTCATCACCAGTGGTACCGCCGCCTGGAAGTTCGCCGGGGCCGGCTGGCCGCAGAACAAGATCGAGCTGCACGCCAAGACCGGCACCGCCGAGGTCGAGGGCAAGCAGACCACCTCCTGGCTGACCACGTACAGCAAGGACTACGCCGTCGTCATGACGATCAGCCAGGGCGGCACCGGTTCCGGCGGTTCCGGCGACGCGATCCGGCGGATCTACCAGGCGCTGTACGGCGTGGACGACAAGGGCAACGTCGACGCCTCCAAGGCCCTGCTGCCCTCGCCGCAGGCGGAGCTGCCCAAGTTCAACCCCGACGGCACGGCGATCATCAAGCAGGCCTCCGACCGGGCCGGCGCCCCGGCTCCCGCGCTGCTGGCGCCGGTGCCGCTCGCGGCGGACGCCCCGGCCCCGGCGTGGGCGCAGCCCACCGCCTTCGTCGACCCGCCGCAGCCGACCGGCGGCACCGTGCCGTACGCCGCCGCCGACACCGCGCTGGAACCGACCCGAGGCCCCGGAAGGGGGCGGGCATGACCTCCTACGGCTCCTACCGGCAGCTGCGGCTGGCCCCGCAGCGCACCGGAGTCTCCAAGGCCCTGGCCAAGGACTCCCCGCTGTGGCGGCTGGACTGGATACTGCTGCTGGCCGGTCTCGCGCTCTCGCTGGGCGGCTCGCTGCTGGTCTGGTCGGCCACCCGTGGGCGCGACAACCTCACCCACGGGGACCCGCAGTACTTCCTGTACCGGCACCTGACCAACGTCGTGGTCGGGCTGGTGCTGTGCGCCGTGGTGATAGCCATAGGGAGCCGGCGGATGCGGACCCTGGTGCCGTTCATCTACGTCGGCGTGATCCTGCTGCTGATGGCCACGCTCAGCCCGCTGGGCTCGACGATCAACGGCGCGCACTCGTGGATCCAGCTGGGCGGCGGGTTCTCCATCCAGCCGGCCGAGTTCGCGAAGCTGGCGATCCTGCTGGCGATGGCGGTCGTGCTCGCCGACCAGGTGGACGCGGGGGAGCGGGAGTTCCCCTCGCACCGGGCGGTGTTCCGGGGCCTGATCTGGGCCTGCCTGCCGATGGGCCTGGTGCTGCTGATGCCGGACGCCGGGTCGACCATGGTGATGTCCGCGATCGTGCTGGGCATCCTGCTCGGCTCGGGCGCGGCCAACCGCTGGGTGCTCGGGCTGCTGGCGATCGGGGTCGGCGGCAGCATCGCGGTGTGGAAGCTCGGGCTGCTGAGCCAGTACCAGATCGACCGCTTCGCGGCTTTCGCCAACCCGCAGCTGGACCCGAACGGCGTCGGCTACAACACCGCGCAGGCCCGCATCGCGATCGGCTCGGGCGGGCTGACCGGCAAGGGGCTGTTCCACGGCACCCAGACCATAGGGCAGTTCGTGCCGGAGCAGCAGACGGACTTCGTGTTCACCGTCGCCGGCGAGGAGCTGGGCTTCGTCGGGGCGCTGGCGATCATCGCGCTGGTCGGTGTCGTCCTGTGGCGGGCCTGCAAGATCGCCCGGCAGGCGACGGACCTGTACGGGACGATCGTGGCGGCCGGGGTCATCGCCTGGTTCTCGTTCCAGGCGTTCGAGAACATAGGGATGTGCCTGGGGATCATGCCGGTGGCGGGCATCCCGCTGCCGTTCGTCTCGTACGGCGGGTCGTCGATGTTCTCGGTGTGGGTCGGGATCGGGCTGTTGCAGGCGGTGCGCAGCCAGCGGCCGATAGCGGCCTGAGCGTCGGTGCGTTCGTGACCGGGGGCCGGTCCGGGGTTCTCCCGGGCCGGCCCCTTCCGCGTGCCTGGGCTACCAGGTGTCCCAGTGGGCGATCCGGTCGGTGCCGACGCGGGGGCCTGGGCGGAAGTCGGTGCCGATGGTGTGGGCCAGCGGGATCAGGGCGGCCTGCATCACCGTCTCGTACGGGATGCCGAGGACCTCGGCGGCCTCGCGCTCGTAGTGCAGGTGCGGGGTGGTCCAGGCGGTGCCGAGGCCGCGGGAGCGGGCGGCGAGCATGAACTGCCAAGTGGCCGGGACGATCGAGCCCCAGGCGTTGGCCTGGCCGACGTGGGAGGCGGTCTCGTGGCGGCCCTCGACGCGTACGCAGGGGACGACCAGCACGGGCACCTCGTGCAGGTGGTCGAAGAGGTGCCTGGCGCTCTCGGCCATCCGCAGCCGGCCCGGCCAGTCCTCGGCCGTGCGGTCCAGGCCGGTGCCGGCGACCTGCTGGCGGGGGCGGACGAGGCCGAGGCGGTAGAGGTCGGCGAGGGCGGCGCGCCTGGCGGGGTCGGTGACGACGACGAAGTCCCAGCGCTGGCGGTTGCGGCCGGTGGGGGCCTGGACGGCTAGGGCGAGGCACTCCTCGACGAGTTCGCGTTCGACGGGCCGGGAGAGGTCCAGCCGTTTGCGCACCGCCCGGGTGGTGGTGAGGAGTTCGTCGGTGGTCATCGCGAGGGGTGCCATGGGCTCGGGCTCCGGTCCGGTCGGTGGTGGGTCGGTTCTAGTCGGGGGGTTGGACGTCGAGGATCTTGCGGGTCAGCCGGGCGAGGGTCTGCCGTTCCTCCGGGGTGAGCGCCGAGAACACCCGGTCCATCACCGGGGCGATGCCCGCCTCGGCCTCGGCGAGGGCCTCGGCCCCGGCGTCGGTCATGGTGACGGCGTAGGCGCGGCGGTCCCGGGGGTGGCGTTCGCGCACCACCAGGCCGGCGTTCTCCAGGCCGTCGACGCAGCCGACCATCACGCTGCGGTCGATGCGCAGTTGCTCGCTCAACTCCTGCTGGGAGCAGGCGCCGACGGCGGCCAGCATCTTGAGGACGAGGTGCTGGGGGACGGTCAGGGCGGCGCCGGTGAGCTGCTCGTCGACCGCGCGGGCGATCACCGTGGTGGCCCGGCACAGGGCGACGTCGGGGCGCTCCAGGGTGAGCGCGGCGAAGTAGCGGCCGCGCTCGCCGGTGTCGTCCGTCCGGCTGGGCGAGGCGAGGCGGGGGGCCCGTCGGGCCGTGGTCATCGGTTCTCCTCGGGTGGGTGGGGGCCCAGCTTATCGCCGCCACAAGACTGTTTGACGGTAAATCATCTCGCTGCTACGTTCAACCCACTTGATTGAGTGGCAGACGGTTTTTTGCCAGACGATGAGTGGGGGAACGGCGATGGACCAGGTGGACGTCGAGCGGCTCGACCCGGACGACCCCCGGATCTCCTGGGACGGGATCGCCGCGCTGGAGCGCCGGGAGGGCGGCTGGTGGGCGCCGCTGCGCTTCCCGCTGGAGCGCGTCGGCACCACGCTGTCCGGCAACTTCGCCCGGCTCGCGGAACTCCCCGCCGGCGTGCGGTTCGGGTTCCGCACCGACGCCGTCGAACTGCTGCTGACGCTGGACGCCGACCTCGGGGGCGCACCGCTGGACGTACGGGTGGACGGCGCCCTCGCCCACCGAGGGCGGCCCGTCTCCGGGCCGATTCTCCTGCCCGGCAGGCCCGTTGACGTCGAGGTGTGGCTGCCGCACCTCGGCCGCGCCCGGCTCGGGCCGCTCGGGCTGCGCGGCCACCGGTCGGTGGAGCCGCTGGCGCGCACCGGGACGCGCTGGGTCGCGTACGGCAGTTCGCTGACGCACGCGATGTTCCCCCACGGCCCGTCCGAGGCCTGGCCCTCGCTGCTGGCCGCCCGGTGCGGCTGGCGGCTGCGCAACCTCGGGTTCGCCGGGGAGGCGTACCTCGACCAGGCCGTCGCGCGGGTCGTCCGGGAGACGCCGGCAGACCTGATCACCCTGGAGATCGGCACCAACGCGTACATCAAGAACACGCACACAGCCCGGAGTTGGGGATCCGCGGTGTGCGGGTTCGTCGAGACGGTCCGCGACGGGCAGCCGGACACGCCGATCGTCGTCGTGGCCGCGCTGCCCTGGGTGGAGCGGGAGGCGGTGGTCAACACGGCCGGGATCACCCTGGAGGGCCTGCGCGAACTCACCGGCGAGGCCGTCCGGGTGCTCCAGCGCCTCGGGGACGGGCGGCTGCACCTGGTCGACGGGCGGCAGGTGCTGCCCGTCGACCAGGCCGACGAGGTCTACGCGGACGGGCTGCACCCGACGCCGGACGGGGAGCACGACCTCGCGGACCGCTTCGCGCGGATCCTGGGCGCGATCGCCTTGCGCTGAACGGGAGTCGGGCTCACAGGAGCAGGTCGGCGGTGGTCAGGACGGCGCGGGTCTGGTGGGCGAGCTGCTCCTGGACGGGCACCCAGCGGGCGCCGAACCGGTGGCGCAGCTGGTCGAGGCTGTCGGTGACGATCGCGCGGGCGCGTTCGCGGGCGGCCTCGGCGGCGGCGCCGCGCGCGCCCGCGAGCAGCCGCAGGAGCAGCGAGGCGACGCGCAGCGGCAGGCGGGCGGCGACCAGCCCGGCGGTGGTGACCCGGGCGACGGTCAGCGGCTCGGCGTGCCACTGCTCCCGCCACTCGTCCGCCACGCCGGGCCCGACCTCGAGGTGGAACTCGGCGGTGCGCAGCAGCGGGGCGTGCTCGTGCCGGGCGCGCGCCGGGACGTGGGGGAGCAGGGCGGTGAGTTCCTCCGCCCGGCGCTTGAGGGCCCGGGCGGCGGCGTCCACGGCCTCGATCGGGCACGGGTGGGGGCGGGCGTCACCGACGGCGTCCACCGCCCACATCGGCACCTCCAGGACGGCCGTGACGGCCCCGTACCGGGCCGCGTACGACCAGGTGGACAGCTCCGGCTCGTCCGGCAGCGCCTGGGGGAGGGCGGTGCTGCCGGGGGAGGGCATCAGGTAGGCGCCGGGCGCGGGGCTGGGCCAGCCGATGGCGTCGTAGCAGTCGAGGTCCAGGGGCAGCCCGGCCCGCTCGGCGGAGCGGGCGAGGCGCTCGGGCAGCCCGGGGACGGGACCGGTGAGCTGGACGAAGGCACCGCCGAAGTCCACGCCGTGCAGGGAGCACTGCAGGAACGGCCGCAGTTCGTCGATGAGGTCGGTCAGCGCCCGGCTCTCCGGCATCGGCGGGCGGCCGGAGCCGGGCGCGGGCAGCATCTCGGGCTGCTCCTCGAACGTGGGGCGGAAGAAGTGCTCGTAGTGGCGGCGCATGGTGAGCGGGCCGTCGAGCCAGCCGGAGCCGAGCGCCGCGCCGTCCGGGTCGAGGCACAGCAGCAGGTGCCAGGACAGGCCGGGGCGGGCGGGGCGGTCGAGCAGGACCTCGGCCAGGCGTAGGGCGCCGGCGGTGCCGATGGGTTCGTTGGGATGGGGGCCGCCGACGATCAGGGCGGCGCGGGGGCCGCGGTCGACGGAGAGCAGGAGCAGCGGGCGTCCGGCCCGGGAGTGGCCCACTTCGCGCAGCCGGCAGCGGTCCGGGTGGCGCAGGGCGAGGCGCCGCGCGGCGGACTCGGCCTGGGCCTGCGTGGGGTAGCGGGCCGGTCGGGTGTCGAGGGTCCGCAGGGGACGGACCCGCCGACCGGTGTCGGTCATGGTTCTCCTTGCGCCGGGCACGGGGCCGCCGGGAGCGGTTGGCACGGGGGTACCTGGGAGCGGGGACGAGGGGGTGACGGTGGGGACGGTCGAGGGGCCGGGGGCTACCGGCGCGGGTGCGAGCGTACGACTCAACTCGGGTGTCCGGAAGGGGCGCAGAGTTGTCTGACGGGGCCCTGCCAGGACGGGGCGGGCGCTCCGGGCGCGTCGGGGCGGTCGGCGGACGGCCCGGCGGGGGGCGTACGGAGGGCACACCCCGGGCGCAGCGCGGGCACGCCCCCGGCGCCCGGGGGCGGTCCCCGGCGGTGACCGCGGGCGACCGCCGCCGGCGGATTCCGGCCCGGCGGGCCGTTCGCCGGATTGGGCTACCCTTGAGGGTCACCCCTCCCGTGCCGGTCCGCGGCACCGAATCACGTCGTAAGGGTTCCTAGTACATGACTGTCGAATCGGTCTTCCCACGCCTGGAGGCCCTCCTCCCGCACGTCCAGAAGCCGATCCAGTACGTCGGCGGCGAGCTCAACTCGACCGTCAAGGACTGGGACGCCTGCGACGTCCGCTGGGCGTTGATGTACCCCGACGCCTACGAGGTCGGCCTGCCCAACCAGGGCGTCATGATCCTCTACGAGGTGCTCAACGAGCGCGAGGGCGTGCTCGCCGAGCGCACCTACAGCGTCTGGCCGGACCTCGAGGCGCTGATGCGCGAGCACGGCGTCCCGCAGTTCACCGTGGACGCGCACCGCCCGGTGAAGGCCTTCGACGTGTTCGGCCTGTCCTTCTCCACCGAGCTCGGCTACACCAACATGCTGACCGCGCTCGACCTCGCCGGCATCCCGCTGGAGGCGAAGGACCGCACCGACGACGACCCGATCGTCCTGGCCGGCGGCCACGCCGCCTTCAACCCGGAGCCGATCGCCGACTTCATCGACTGCGCCGTGATCGGCGACGGCGAGCAGGCCGTCCTCGACATCACGGAGATCGTCCGCGCCTGGAAGGCCGAGGGCCGCCCGGGCGGCCGGGCCGAGGTGCTGCTGCGCCTGGCCCGGACCGGCGGGGTGTACGTGCCGCGGTTCTACGACGTGGAGTACCTGCCGGACGGCCGCATCGGCCGCGTCGTGCCGAACGCCCCCGGCGTGCCGTGGCGGGTGTCCAAGCACACCGTCATGGACCTCGACGAGTGGCCGTACCCCAAGCAGCCGCTCGTCCCGCTCGCCGAGACCGTGCACGAGCGGATGTCCGTGGAGATCTTCCGCGGCTGCACCCGCGGCTGCCGCTTCTGCCAGGCCGGCATGATCACGCGCCCCGTGCGGGAGCGAAGCATCACCGGCATCGGCGAGATGGTCGAGCGCGGGCTCAAGGCGACCGGCTTCGAGGAGGTCGGCCTGCTGTCGCTGTCCAGCGCCGACCACACCGAGATCGGCGACGTCGCCAAGGGCCTGGCGGACCGCTACGCCGAGGACAAGATCGGCCTGTCGCTGCCGTCCACCCGCGTCGACGCCTTCAACATCGACCTCGCCAACGAGCTGTCCCGCAACGGGCGCCGCTCGGGCCTCACCTTCGCCCCCGAGGGCGGCAGCGAGCGCATGCGCAAGGTGATCAACAAGATGGTGTCGGAGGAGGACCTCATCCGCACCGTCGCCACCGCGTACGGCAACGGCTGGCGCCAGGTGAAGCTGTACTTCATGTGCGGCCTGCCGACGGAGACCGACGAGGACGTGCTCCAGATCGGCGAGATGGCGAAGAACGTCATCCAGAAGGGCCGCGAGGTCACCGGCCAGAACGACATCCGCTGCACCGTCTCCATCGGCGGGTTCGTGCCCAAGCCGCACACCCCGTTCCAGTGGGCCCCGCAGCTGTCCGCCGAGGCCACCGACGCCCGCCTCGCCAAGCTGCGCGACTCCATCCGCGGCGACCGCAAGTACGGCAAGAACATCGGCTACCGCTACCACGACGGCAAGCCCGGCATCATCGAGGGCCTGCTCTCCCGCGGCGACCGCCGCGTCGGCGCGATCATCCGCGCCGTCTACGACGACGGCGGCCGCTTCGACGGCTGGCGCGAGCACTTCTCCTACGACCGCTGGATGGCCTGCGCCGAGAAGGGCCTCTCCGGCACCGGCGTCGACGTCGACTGGTACACCACCCGCGAGCGCACCTACGAGGAGGTCCTGCCCTGGGACCACCTGGACAGCGGCCTCGACAAGGACTGGCTCTGGGAGGACTGGCAGGACGCCCTGGAGGAGGTCGAGGTCGACGACTGCCGCTGGACCCCGTGCTTCGACTGCGGCGTGTGCCCCCAGATGGACACCCAGATCCAGATCGGCCCGACGGGCAAGAAGCTGCTGCCGCTGAGCGTGGTCGGCCAGCAGAAGTAGGTCCGTGTGTGAAGGAGCCCTCCCCGACGGGTGTCGGGGAGGGCTCCTTCGTGCGCGGGGGAGGGTGCTAGCGGGTCACGCAGCGGATGACGGTGAACTGGCCGCTGTGGTCGATCGGCTCGGTGCGGGCGCACTTGCGCGCTTCGTTCGGGCCGAGGACGGCGATGTAGCTGGGGGCGGCGTCGAGTGCGGTTTCGGTGCCGGAGAAGTAGTAGTGGCGGTAGTTGCGCACCTGGTAGACGCCGTCGACGGTTTTGACCTCGGAATTCGCCTGGAAGTCCTTGGGCTTCGCCTTCAGGTGGAAGAGGGTTTCCACGTAGTTCAGCGAGAGGTGGTCGGTGATGTAGATCGGCTCGTTTCCGTGGCGGGCCCCGTCGGCCGACTTCAGCGAATCGCCGAAACCCTTTCCGAAGGCCTCGGCGATCGGCTTCGGATAACGGGTCGTGTAATCGTGGAAGAACAGCATTCCGTAGCCGAGGGCGGTGGCCATGACGACGGCGACGACCGCCCGGCCGGTCTTCCGGTCGGACATCGCGTGGTACAGGCCGCCGATTCCGATCGCGGTGAGGGCGATGATCGGGATGAACAGGGCGTTGGCCCGGTTGCCGTTGGCCGGCACCACGAACAGGAGGGCGACCGCGCCGATCAGCCAGAACGTGAACAGGTTGGCCTCGGGGGAGCGGGTGCGGGCCGCGAAGTAGACGCCGAGCGCGGCCAGCGGGAAGCCGATCACGCCCAGGACGAGGAACCCGTTGGGGACGGTCCACAGGTAGCCGTCGCCGAACCCGCCGGTCACGAAGTGGGTGTTGAGCGCGGCGAGGTCCTGGCCGCTGGTGATCTGGTCCAGCCGGGAGGAGACCAGCTTCGGCACGGTGAACGGCAGGGAGGACACGAAGTGCGGGCTGCGGTGCAGGACGTTGTTGACCAGGACGAACAGCAGGATCGGCCCGGCGACGACCAGGAACGCCAGCATGCTCAGCACGACCGCGAGCGGGTGCTTCAACACCGTGCGGTAGCGGGTGCAGAGGTAGAGCCCCACCATGATCGGCACCACGAAGACGGCCACCCCGTAGCCGTACAGGGCGAGTGCCAGGAAGACCAGGGAGAAGGGGATCAGGAGCCTGGGGCGTGACGAGGTGTACGCGTATCCCAGGGTGGTCACCCCGGCGAGCAGGAAGAACGGCATGATGTTCGACTCCAGGGCCCACCGCGAGGCGGTGATGTGCCAGGGAGTCAGGGCGAGCAGCGCCGCCCCGATCAGGGCCGTGGGGAGGTCCGTGAAACGCCGCAGGGCGACGTACAGCAGGGGGACGGCGCCGATGCCCAGCAGCACCGGGACGAGCCGTATCGAGAACGCGCTCAGGCCGAACAGACCCACGACCGGCATGCTCAGGTAGGAGAGCAGCACGTTCTGGCCGGAGCCCCAGCTGGGGAAATAGGCCGGCCAGGCATTTCCCCAGCGGTCCGTGCCGTCGGTCAGCAGGGCGAAGGCCTCGTATCCGGCGCTGGCCTCGTCCTGGTTGAGGCCGCCGGGAATTTCAGGAAAACGCCACAGCCTGAGAATCGCTGCGACCACGGTGATGGCGGTGATCGCGATGGTGCTCTTCTGGAGATTCGCGAACCGATTGATCACGGCGCGATTCGCACGGTCGCAAAGGGAATGAGGGGAGGCACTGCGTACTCCATATCGGATTGATTTCCTGCCGCACCGGCAGCCTGCTGCGTACTGTCGATGAAAAGCGAATGATACTACTGGCCTTCTGGGCGCCGGACGGCGGGGCGCAAAGGACGGCGGCCCGCATATGCGGCGTTCGATCATGGCTTGGTCAACGAATCGTTTTTGTTTCCGTACGAGTGGATTGCCCTATTGCGAACGGCCGTGGCCGACGGGGCGGGCGGGGTCGGATCGCCCTCGGGAACGCCGGGGCGGTGGGGCGCGTACCCTTGCTGGTGACAGATGTCCGGTGCAGTGGCCCGGACGGGACACACTGACGAAGGACTGAGCGACCCTGGCACGCCGTACGCCCGACGGTCCTCCGCCCGCGCCGACCGTGCAGCGGATTCGCCTCCGCTACACCAAGCGCGGCCGGCTCCGCTTCACCAGCCACCGCGACTTCCAGCGCGCGTTCGAGCGCGCGCTGCGCCGGTCCGCCGTTCCGATGGCCTATTCGGCCGGGTTCACGCCGCACCCGAAGGTCTCGTACGCCAACGCCGCTCCGACCGGGGTGGCGAGCGAGGCGGAGTACCTGGAGATCGGGCTGGCCGCGCACCGGGACCCGGAGGAGCTGCGGGCGCAGCTGGACGAGTCGCTGCCGGCGGGGCTGGACGTGATCGACGCTGTCGAGGTCCGGACGCCGAACTTCGTGGAGCGCCTGGAGGCCTCCGAGTGGCTCGTCCGGCTGGACGGGGTCGAGGAGGCGGAGGCGGCCCGCGCGGTCAAGGTGTTCCTGGCCGAGGAGCGGGTAGAGGTCGAACGGCTCACCAAGAACGGCGTGCGGGTCTTCGACGCGCGCGGTGCGGTGGCGGCGCTCGAGGTCCTCCCGCCGCAGGTCGGCGACGGTGCGGACACGGCGCCCGGTTCGGGGCACGATGTTCGGACCGGCCGTCCCTGTGCGATACTGCGCCTGGTAGTACGACACGCCACACCCGCCGTACGACCCGACGACGTATTGTCCGGTCTCCGTGCGACGGCCGACCTGGCGCCGCCGGTCCCCGCAGAGGTGACCAGGCTGGCGCAGGGGCCGCTCGACGAGGGGACCGGCACGGTGACCGACCCGCTGGCGCTCGACCGCGCCGCGGCCCCGGCAGGTTCGTAGAAGCCGCCGGGGCGCGCGACCTGCGTCCGCCTAGTGGGCGGAGGCCGGGCCCAGTGCCTCACTGGGCCCGATGGGTCCTCCAGGGTTCCCGCGGCTCCCCAGGGGAGCGAGCGTCGTCGCAGCACAGGCCGGCCACCCCCGTCCGGGAGCCACCCGGGCCCGGGGGACGGCGCAGCTTGCGAAAACCACAGAAGACTGGTCAGACCAGAAGACTTTCGACACCCCGCAGAGCGCGGGGCGCCGAGCGAGACTACGAGCCCCTGTGCGGCGTCGCGTCCGCGCGGCGGCACCGTGAAAGGGTCCGGCCCGAGCATCCCCGCGATGCCGGCCCGCCCACCGGTGTCGTGCCGTGCCCGGATGCGGAGCCCGGGGGCCTGACGGGAGATCCACCCGCATGCTCGATAACACCGATCCGCAGCAGACTGCGGCCACGGAACAGAACGAAACCGCCGCGACCGGTGGCGAGGGCGCGTCCGCCGCGCCGCCGCGCCGTCGCCGCAGGGCGGTGTCCCGCCCGGCGGGCGCGCCGCAGGGCGCTGCCACGGAGACGGCCGAGACCGTGATCCCGGCCGAGGAGGCCGCCGAGAAGGCCGCTCCCGTGGAGGAGCCGGTCGCGGAGAAGCCCGTACGGGCGCGCCGGACCCGCAAGCGGGCCGAGGCCCCGGCCGGGACGCCCGAGGCGGCCGCGATCGTGGTCACCGTGCCCGCCGAGGAGAAGGCGGCGGCGAAGGCCGTGAAGGCCGTGAAGGCCGCTCCCGTGGAGGAGCCCGCCGCCGAGAAGCCCGTCCGGGCCCGCCGGGCCCGCAAGCGGGCCGAGGCGCAGCCGGTCGAGGAGCCCGTGGCCGTCGAGGCGCCCGCGCCCGTCGCAGCCGAGCCCGTGGCCGAGGAGGCCCCGGCTCGCCGTCCGCGCCGTCGCCGGGTGGTCGAGGCCGCTCCGGTCGTCGTGCCGGTGGAGGAGCCCGTGGCCGAGGAGGCCGAGGTCGAGGAGCCGGTGGCGGAGGAGCCCGTCGTCGAGGAGGAGCCGCAGGCGGCCCCCGTCGTCGAGGCCGAGCCGCACCACCGCACCCGCCGCCGCGCCGTCCGCCCGGCCACCGCCGTGTTCCAGGCGCCGGTCTTCCAGGAGCCCGCGCCCTACGTCGCGCCCGCCCAGGCCCCCGCCGCCGCCCCGCAGAGCGCCGCGCCCGCCGCCGTCGAGGCCCCGGCCGCGCCGGCCGTCAAGGCTGTGAAGGCCGCGAAGGCCGTCCAGGCCGCGCCCGCCGCCGAGCAGCGCGAAGAGGACGAGTACGAGTACAGCGGCGTCGGCCGCCGCCGCCGGGTCCGTACCCGGGTGGAGCCGAACCGCCGCCGGCCGGCCGCCGAGGCGAAGCGCGTGGTCGCGGCCCCCGTCGAGGCCCCGGCTCCGGCCCCGGCTCCGGTTCCGGTTCCGGTCGTCGTCGAGCAGCCCGCCGTGGAGGCCCCCGCCGCCGGTCCGGAGACCGAGGACGAGTGGGAGGACGGCCGCCCGTCGCGCCGTCGCCGCCGGGGCGGCCGTCGCCGCCGTCGTGGCGAGGCCGAGGAGTTCGAGGCCGAGGCCGTCGAGAACGAGCAGCCCGCCGCCGCCGAGGAACCGGCCGTCGAGGAGGAGGACGAGGACGACGACCTGGCCGCCGGCCTGTCCTCCTCGCGCCGCCGTCGCCGCCGTCGCCGCCGCAGCGGCGAGTCCGGCGCCGTGGAGACCGCCGAGACCACCGAGGACGGCGTCCGCACGGTGGTGAAGGTGCGCGAGCCGCGCCGCCGCTCCACCGAGCCGTCCTTCGACCCGGACGAGGTGCAGTCCATCAAGGGCTCGACCCGTCTGGAGGCGAAGAAGCAGCGCCGCCGCGAGGGCCGCGAGCTGGGCCGCCGCCGGGTGCCGATCATCACCGAGGCCGAGTTCCTGGCCCGCCGGGAGTCGGTCGAGCGCGTGATGGTCGTGCGCCAGAACGGCAATCGCACCCAGATCGGCGTGCTCGAGGACGGCGTGCTCGTCGAGCACTACGTGAACAAGGAGCAGGCCACCTCGTACGTCGGCAACGTCTACCTGGGCAAGGTCCAGAACGTGCTGCCGTCGATGGAGGCCGCCTTCGTCGACATCGGCAAGGGCCGCAACGCGGTGCTGTACGCCGGTGAGGTCAACTTCGGCGCGCTGGGCCACGGCGGCCCGCGCCGGATCGAGTCGGTGCTCAAGTCCGGCCAGTCCGTGCTCGTGCAGGTCTCCAAGGACCCGATCGGCCACAAGGGCGCCCGCCTGACCAGCCAGATCTCGCTGCCCGGCCGCTACCTGGTGTACGTGCCCGAGGGCTCGATGACCGGCATCTCCCGCAAGCTGCCGGAGAACGAGCGCGCCCGTCTCAAGCAGATCCTCAAGAAGATCGTCCCGGACGACGCGGGCGTGATCGTGCGCACCGCCGCCGAGGGCGCCTCCGAGGAGGAGCTGACCCGCGACGTCCAGCGCCTCCAGCAGCAGTGGGAGGACATCCAGAAGAAGGTGTCGAGCGGCAACGCCCCGGCGCTGCTGTACGGCGAGCCGGACATGACCGTCCGCGTCGTGCGTGACATCTTCAACGAGGACTTCACCAAGGTCATCGTCTCCGGTGACGAGGCGTGGAAGACGATCCACGAGTACGTCTCCAACGTGGCCCCGGACCTCGCCGAGCGGCTCCAGCGCTGGACCTCCGAGGTGGACGTGTTCGCCACCTACCGGATCGACGAGCAGCTGATGAAGGCGCTGGACCGCAAGGTCTGGCTGCCCAGCGGCGGTTCGCTGGTGATCGACCGCACCGAGGCGATGGTCGTCATCGACGTCAACACGGGCAAGTTCGTCGGCCAGGGCGGCAACCTGGAGGAGACGGTCACCCGGAACAACATCGAGGCGGCCGAGGAGATCGTGCGCCAGCTGCGGCTGCGCGACCTCGGCGGCATCATCGTGATCGACTTCATCGACATGGTGCTGGAGTCCAACCGGGACCTGGTGCTGCGCCGTCTGCTGGAGTGCCTGGGCCGGGACCGGACCAAGCACCAGGTGGCGGAGGTCACCTCGCTGGGCCTCGTCCAGATGACCCGCAAGCGGGTCGGCCAGGGCCTGCTGGAGTCCTTCTCCGAGCCGTGCGTGCACTGCAACGGCCGCGGCGTGATCGTGCACATGGAGCAGCCGGGCACCCACGTCCACGCTCCGGCGGCCGTCGCCGTCGAGGCGGGCTCGGGCGGCGGCAAGCGCCGTCGCCGGGGCAAGGGCGGGGTGGGCCAGGACGAGCCGCAGGCCGTCGAGTCGGTCGAGCTGCTGGAGGCCGAGGCCCCGCAGGCGGTCCTGGAGGCCGTCGAGGAGGCCGCCGAGCCGGTGCGCGAGGAGATCGAGGGCCAGCTGGCCCTGGAGGTCCCGGGCGCCGAGGCCGAGCCGGTCGTGGAGGCCGTGGAGGCCGTCGTCGTCGAGGCTCCGGTGGTCGAGGCCCCGGCCGCTCCGGCGGGGCGTCCGCGCCGCCGCGCGGTGCGCAAGGCGACGGCTCCGGCGGGCTCGCCCGAGGGCGCCGAGATCGTGGTGCTGCAGGCGAAGGCCGACGCGGCGCTGGAGGCGGCCCTGAAGGCCGCGGAGACGGCCGTCGAGGCCGAGGCCGAGGTCGTCGTGGAGAGCGCCGAGGAGGCCGCCCCGGTCGCCGAGACGGCCGTCGAGGCCCCTGCCGAGACGCCCGCCGACGAGACCGCCGCCACGGAGGAGCCCGCCGCCGAGGAGGCGCCGGCCCCGAAGAAGCGTGCGGCCCGCAAGACCGCCGCGAAGAAGACGGCCGCCAAGAAGACCACCACGGCGGCCAAGAAGACCACCGCCCGCAAGACCGCGACCAAGCGGACGAGCGCGGCGGCCAAGAAGGCCGCGGCCGCCGAAGGTGATACGGCGGCCGAGTAGTGCCCACAGCCCGGGGCGGGAGTGCTCTCCCGCCCCGGGCCGTACGAGCCGGTTTGCCCCCGTGCGGACCGATCCGTATTCTTGACCATCGGCGTGTTCTACGCCGTGCTCCCGAGCAGATCACCTTCCCGGAGAGCCGCGCTCGCGCGGTGGGACGGGGAGAGGCCCCTGTGTCCGTACCCAGGTGGCTGGCGTCGGGGGCTCCGACCGAGTAGGGAAAGTAGGTACCGCATGTACGCGATCGTTCGCGCAGGCGGCCGCCAGCACAAGGTCGCCGTGGGCGACGTGCTGGAGATCGACCGTGTCGAGGCCAAGCCGGGTGACTCGGTCGAGTTCTCGACCATCCTGGTGGTCGACGGTGACGCCGTCACCTCCGACCCGTGGGTCCTGGCCGGTGTGAAGGCTCACGCCGAGGTCGTCGACCAGACCAAGGGTGAGAAGATCGTCATCCTGCGCTACAAGAACAAGACCGGCTACCGCCGTCGCCAGGGTCACCGTCAGCAGCACACCGCGGTGCGCATCACGAGCATCGACTCGGTCAGCAAGTAAGGGGATAGCGAAAAATGGCACACAAGAAGGGCGCAAGCTCTACTCGTAACGGCCGTGACTCGAACGCCCAGCGCCTCGGCGTGAAGCGCTTCGGCGGCCAGGTCGTCTCCGCCGGCGAGATCATCGTCCGCCAGCGCGGCACCCACTTCCACCCGGGTGCCAACGTCGGCCGTGGCGGCGACGACACGCTGTTCGCGCTGACCGCGGGTGCCGTGCAGTTCGGCAACCGTCGCGGCCGCAAGGTCGTCAACATCGTGGCCGTCGAGGCCTGAGTCCTCGCGGACTCCCGAGTCGTGTGACGACTCACAGTGAAGGGTGGGCCGGAATGTTCCGGTCCACCCTTCGCGCTTTACGCAGAAGCAAGCAGATCCATTTCCGCACTGGAGGCACACCCCATGACCACCTTCGTGGACCGCGTCGAACTTCACGTCGCCGCGGGTAACGGGGGCCACGGCTGCGCCTCCGTGCACCGGGAGAAGTTCAAGCCGCTCGGAGGCCCCGACGGCGGCAACGGCGGTGAGGGCGGCAGCGTCATCCTCACCGTGGACTCGCAGATCACCACCCTGCTGGAGTACCACCACTCGCCCAAGCGCAAGGCCACCAACGGCAAGCCCGGCGCCGGCGCCCACCGCACCGGCGCGGACGGCGAGAACCTCGTCCTGCTCGTCCCGGACGGCACCGTGGTGCTGGACCGCAACGGCGAGGTGCTGGCCGACCTCGTCGGCCACGGCACCAGCTTCGTCGCCGCCCAGGGCGGCCGCGGGGGCCTGGGGAACCACGCGCTCTCCTCCGCCCGCCGCAAGGCCCCCGGCTTCGCGCTGCTCGGCGAGCCCGGCGACGCCCGCGACATCGTGATGGAGCTCAAGTCCGTCGCCGACGTCGCGCTGGTCGGTTACCCGAGCGCCGGCAAGTCCTCGCTGATCTCGGTGCTCTCCGCCGCCAAGCCGAAGATCGCGGACTACCCGTTCACCACCCTGATCCCCAACCTCGGCGTGGTCACCGCCGGCGACACCGTCTACACCGTCGCCGACGTGCCCGGCCTGATCCCCGGCGCCAGCCAGGGCCGGGGCCTGGGCCTGGAGTTCCTGCGGCACGTCGAGCGCTGCTCGGTGCTGGTGCACGTCCTGGACTGCGCCACCCTGGAGCCCGGCCGCGACCCGCTGACCGACCTGGAGACCATCGAGGCCGAACTCGCCGAGTACGGCGGCCTCGACGACCGCCCGCGCCTCGTCGCCCTCAACAAGGTGGACGTGCCGGACGGCCAGGACATCGCCGACCTCACCCGCGAGTCGCTGGAGGAGCGCGGCTACCGGGTGTTCGAGGTGTCCGCCGCCTCCCGCAAGGGGCTGCGCGAGCTGAGCTTCGCCCTGGCGCAGATCGTCGCCGAGGCCCGGGCCGCCAAGCCCGTCGAGGAGTCGACCCGGATCGTGCTGCGGCCCCAGGCCGTCGACGAGGAGGGCTTCACCATCGCGGAGGAGGACGGCGCCTACCGCATCCGCGGCGTCAAGCCGGAGCGCTGGGTCCGCCAGACGGACTTCAGCAACGACGAGGCCGTGGGCTACCTGGCCGACCGGCTGGCCCGCCTCGGCGTCGAGGAGAAGCTCTGGAAGGTCGGGGCGAAGGAGGGCGACACCGTCATCATCGGCCCCGAGGACAACGCCGTCATCTTCGACTGGGAGCCGACCATGGCCGCCGGCGCGGAGATGCTCGGCCGCCGCGGCGAGGACCACCGCATGGAGACCCAGCGCCCGGCCGTCGACCGCCGCCGCGAGAAGCAGAAGGGCCGGGACGCGGCCGAGGCCGAGTACCTGGCCTTCGAGGCGCTCTCCAGCGGCCGCCAGGCCGCCATCGAGGGCGATGACGAGGACTGACGAGGACTGACGAGGACTGACCTGTGATGGACGGCCCCCGGGAGCAGCGGCTCCCGGGGGCCGTCCGCGTTCCCCGGGCCGTCCGCCCGTGCGGTCAACGGCCGTGCGGGGAAGGCGGTTTGGCCGCAGGGCCGTCCAGCGGCCGGAACGCCCCGCCGGTGACCTGGGCCGATCGCGTAGATTGCGGGGACGGCGGCCCGGGCCGCACCCCGCACTTCGGAAGGGCGAGCAGCGAGATGAGCGAGGACGCACTGCGCGAGGAGGTGCTGACCGCGCGGCGGATCGTCGTCAAGGTCGGCTCCTCCTCCCTCACCACGGCCGCCGGCGGCCTGGACGCGGACCGGGTCGACGCCCTGGTCGACGCGCTCGCCAAGGTCCGCACCCGCCCGGACGCCCCGGAGGTCGTCCTGGTCTCCTCCGGCGCCATCGCCGCCGGGCTCGCCCCGCTCGGCCTCGACAGGCGCCCCAAGGACCTGGCCCGCCAGCAGGCCGCCGCCAGCGTCGGCCAGGGCCTCCTCGTCGCCCGTTACACCGCCTCCTTCGCCCGCTACGGGCTGCGCGTGGGCCAGGTGCTGCTGACCGCCGAGGACGCCAGCCGGCGCGCCCACTACCGCAACGCCTACCGCACGCTCGACCAACTGCTGGCGATGGGCGCCATGCCGATCGTCAACGAGAACGACACCGTCGCCACCGCCGAAATCAAGTTCGGGGACAACGACCGGCTCGCCGCCCTCGTCGCCCACCTCGTCCGGGCCGACCTGCTGGTGCTGCTCTCCGACGTGGACGGCCTCTACGACGGCGACCCGTCCCGCCCCGGCACCAGCCGCATCGGCGTGGTGAGCGGCCCCCAGGACCTGGACGGCATCGAGATCGGCAGCGCCGGGAAGGCCGGCGTGGGCACCGGCGGCATGGTCACCAAGGTCGAGGCGGCCCGGATCGCCACCGGCGCGGGCATCCCCGTCGTGCTCACCGCCGCCCGCCACGCCGCCGACGCGCTGGCCGGGCGGCCCACCGGCACCCTGTTCCTGCGCACCGGCAGCCGCGGCTCCGACCGGATGCTCTGGCTGGCCCACGCGAGCAGCCCGCGCGGCGCCCTGCACCTGGACGCGGGCGCCGTCGCGGCGGTGGTCTCCGGCGGCGCCTCGCTGCTCCCGGCCGGTGTCGTCAAGGTGGACGGGGACTTCACCGCGGGTGATCCCGTGGACCTTCTTGCCGAAAACGGCCACATCGTGGCCCGCGGACTGGTCAACTTTGATGCGAGGGAGTTGCCCCGCCTGCTCGGCCGGTCCACCCACGACCTGGCCCAGGAGTTCGGCGCCGCGTACGAGCGCGAGGTCGTCCACCGCGACGACCTGGTCGTTCTGCGCGGCTGACCGGCCGGTCGACCGGCACCGGCCCATCGGCGGAGGGCGGGTCGCCGGGCCGCCTCGCGCGAGAGCGGCCCGGTCACGGGCGAGGAGGGGCGCAGCCGTACGGGTCGGCCGGGTCGCGGTCGGCGGGTGCGGGGACGACACGAGATCGCCGAGATCGCCGAACAGGAGGCCGCCGGTGGAACGCAGGCGCGAGGCAGCGCTGACCGGAGGGCGGGCAGGCCGGCGGCTGACCAGCATCGACGGCGGGCGCGGGAACGAGCCCGCCGAGCCGGCCGGACAGCCGACGCACGGCCCGGCCGCCCTGCACGGGATGCGGCCGCAGCGGGCGGACGCGACACAGCCGCCGACCGTGCCCGAGCAGGCGCGGCTGTGGCACGTGGTGCTGAGCGTGGCCGGGCAGGTCACCCCGCTGCCCTCGCTGCGCACCTCGCTGGAGCGGCTGGCCCACGACCACTCGTTCTTCCTGACGGCCCGCTACGCGGCCGACCACGCGGAGATCCGCTACTGGGAGCAGGCCAGGGACCTCCACGACGCGGCGGCGATCGCGCTGCGGCTGTGGGGCGAGCACAAGGTGACCGCGGGGCTGCCGCCGTGGGAGATCGTCGGGCTGGAGGTCGTCGACCGGGCGACGTACCACAAGCGGGTGGCGGAGGGCTTCGGCGATCCGCCGCCGCACCTGGGCGGCGTGCACCCGTACTGAGCCGTCTCGTCGGTTGGAAGGGTCGGTCGACGGGCCCGGGGCGGTCGCTACCCTTGGCGGCATGACCAGCGAATCCGCCATCGCCGACAGCCCCGTCCTCGCCGCCGCGCGCCGCGCCAGGGAGGCCGCGGCCGACCTCGCCCCGGTGCCGCGCCGGGACAAGGACGCCGCGCTGCTGGCGATCGCGGACGCCCTGGTGGCCCGGGCCGACGAGGTCGTCGCCGCCAACGCCGAGGACGTGGAGCGGGCCCGCGCGGCCGGCACCGCCGAGTCCGTGATCGACCGCCTGACCCTCACCGGGGAGCGGATCGCGGCGATCGCCTCCGACGTGCGCGACGTGGCCGGTCTGCCCGACCCCGTCGGCGAGGTGGTGCGCGGCTACACCCTGCCCAACGGCCTGGACGTGCGCCAGGTGCGGGTGCCGCTCGGCGTGGTCGGCATCATCTACGAGGCCCGGCCGAACGTCACCGTGGACGCCGCCGCGCTCTGCCTCAAGTCCGGCAACGCGGTGCTGCTGCGCGGCTCCGCCTCCGCCTACCGCTCCAACACCGCGCTGGTGGCGGTGCTGCGGGACGCGGTGGCCGCCGCCGGGCTGCCCGCCGACGTGGTCCAGCTGGTGCCGGGGGAGAGCCGGGAGTCCGTCCAGGAGCTGATGCGGGCCCGGGGCCTGGTCGACGTGCTGATCCCGCGCGGCGGCGCCTCGCTGATCCGCACCGTCGTCGAGGGCTCGACCGTGCCGGTGATCGAGACCGGCACCGGCAACTGCCACGTCTACGTGGACGCCGACACGGACCTGGCGATGGCCGTCTCCGTCCTGCTGAACTCCAAGGCGCAGCGCGTCAGCGTCTGCAACGCGGCCGAGACGCTGCTGGTGCACCAGGACGTCGCGGACGCCTTCCTGCCGCTGGCGCTCGCGGCGCTGGCGGAGGCGGGGGTGACGGTGCACGGGGACGGGGCGGTCCTCAAGGCCGCCGAGGGCTCGGCCGCCGCAGTGGTGCCGGCCACGGACGAGGACTGGGGCGCCGAGTACCTCTCGTACGACATCGCGGCCGCCGTGGTGCCCTCGCTGGACGCGGCCGTGGCGCACATCCGCCGCTGGTCCTCCGGCCACACGGAGGCGATCGTGACCACCTCGCAGACCGCCGCCCGGCGATTCACCCGGTTGGTCGACTCCGCGGCGGTGGCCGTCAACGCGTCCACGCGGTTCACCGACGGCGGTGAGTTCGGTTTCGGCGCGGAGATCGGCATCTCCACGCAGAAGCTGCACGCCCGGGGCCCGATGGGTCTGCCCGAGCTGACCAGCACGAAGTACGTCGTCACGGGCGACGGGCACGTGCGGGGTTGAGGGCCGTCGTACGGGGTCCGTCACCCTGGTGACGGACCAACTGCGATGAGCCACAGACAAATCGCCCGGCCGGTAATACGCTGAATCCCGTGGCTGAGGATGTGGGGGGCTTGCCGTACCCCGACGGCGCCGACCACGGTGGTGCGGACGACGAGTTCGCCACCGTGGTCTTCGATGAGGCCTTCGTCCGGTCCGCCGCCGTGCACGAGCCGACGGCCAAGGAGCGGCAGCTCGCCGCCGCCGAGGCCAGGTTCGAGCCGGACGCCGCGGGCTCGGGTTGGGGCTATGACTCCCCGCCGGGGGACGGGCTGCCGCTGGAGCTGCGGCCGCACCCGAGCGGGCTCGACGACGACCACTTCTACCCCGACCCGTGGTCCGGCCCCGGCCGGGCGGGCGGCGGGCGGGCCCGGCGCCGGGGCAGGCGCGGGTACGACCCGGAGCGTGCCCGGGGCCGGTACGTCGCCCAGCAGCGGTGGCACCGGCCGGTGGCCTGGGTGCTGGCCGTGATCATGGGCGTGAGCCTGGTGGCGGTCGCGGTCGCGGCGGTCTACCAGGGCGTGGGCGGCTCTTCCGGGGCGCCCCGGCGCCCGGAGTCGGGCAGCAGCAGTGCCGGGGTGGGCCCGACGCCCGTGCCGGCCGAGCCCACGCTGGCGTCCAGCGCGCCCTCGCCGTAGGCGGGTCGTCACGCAGGGCCACCGGCAATCCGTGCCCGGCCCTCGTGGAGGCGCCCGTGGGCGCCTACCCTGGTGGTATGGGTGACCCGCCGCGAGAGCCTCCCGAGGGTGCGCCCGAGGGCGGCTCCGGGAACGAGGACGAGTACCGGTCCGTCGTCTTCGACGAATCGTTCGTGCGGGCTGCCCGGATCCAGGAACTGTCGGCCAGGGAACGGCTGTCGGGCGCGTTCGGCCGGGCGACCAGGCCGCGGGTGCGGCTCGGGCCGCTGGGCAGCGTGCCCCGGCAGGCGCTGGCGCTGCTGCTGCTCATCCTGCTGGCCTTCGGGGCCGCGGTGTACTTCGGGGTCAGCTCGCCCAAGGGCGTCCCGGCGCGGCCCGAGGGGAACCAACTGACCGTCAGCCTGGTGGCGTTGAGCCCGGCTTCGGCCGTCCACCCGGTCGCCGACCGGGCGGATCCGTTCGCCGTGCTGCCGCCCGGGTACGGGGACGGCACGCTCGGGCTGAACACCCCGGCCGCGGCGGCCACCGGGCACTTCAGCCGGGTCGAGGTGGCCAAGGCGCTGGACACCGTGCAGCACTACCTGGCGGCCTCCTCGCTGGCGCCGGTGGTGCTGGTGCAGGGATCGACGGCGCAGGTGCGGGTCTTCGTCACGCCCGGTGAGCAGGCGCAGTTCGACGCGAGCGTGGCGCAGCCGGTGGACGACCGCCACCACGCGCTCACCGGCTGGATGGTGCGCTTCGACCCGGCGCAGGCGGCGCTGGCCACCGACACCGTGAAGGTGGTCGGGGCGATGCGGGTCGACGAGTCGGACGCGGGGACGCTGCAGATCACCACCGACCACACCTTCGTCTACGCGCTGAAGCCCGTCGGCGCTCCGGCCCCGGCGCCCGTGACCCTGGAGACGGTGCGCCGGGAGCTGACCTTCCAGTTCGACCGGGTCGACCTCGCGGCGGGGCAGCTGCGGCTGGTGGACTCGGTGCTCCAGGCGGGGCCGCAGTCCTGCGCCGCCTCCTCGGCCGGGTACCTGCAGCCGGTGCTGGCCGCCGGGCCGCAGGGCACGGCGGTGGCGCCGCCGACGCCGGCGGACCCGGGCGACCACGGGCGTCCGGCCTGGCAGGTGTGCGGGGTGCTGGCGGGGAGCTGAACGGGCCCGGACACGGCGACGGCCGGTGCCCCCTCCCGTACGGAGGGGCACCGGCCGCGGCCGCGGGGCTCAGTCCTTGTGGTCCTCGCGCTCGGAGGAGCCGCCGCGCGGCCCGCCGGTGAAGGTGTCGCGCAGCTTGCCGCCGACGGTGGCGGCGCCGCCGGCCACGTCCCGCAGCAGGCCCATCAGCGGGTCCTTGCTCTCCTTCACCGAGGTCGTGTAGTGGTCGGCGGCGGCCTTCCACTGCTCGGTGACGGAGGTGTCCGGGTCGTCCGTGCGGCGCGGGTAGGCGCCGGCCAGGATCGAGCGGTACTCCTCGCTCTCCGCCCACTTCTTCAGCTGGGCGACCCGCACCACGGCGAACGGGTGCGTCTGGGGCAGCAGTTGGAGCAGCTTGAGGACGCCGTCGCGCAGGTCCCCCGCCTTCTCGTACTCCTCGGCCTGCTCCAGGAAGGCGTCGACGTTCATCTGCGCCAGGTTGTGGCCGCCGGCCAGCTTCATCAGGGCCCGCATGGACGCCTGGAGGTCCTGCCCGGCGAGCAGCCCGGCCCGGTCGCTGGACAGCTCGGCCTTGCGGAACCACTCCTTGAGGGCGGTGACGATCGCCATGATGGCCAGGTTGCCGAGCGGCACCCAGGCGATCCGGGTGGCGATGTTGGTGAGGATCAGCAGCATCGTCCGGTAGACGGCGTGGCCGGACATCGCGTGGCCGACCTCGTGGCCGATGACCGAGCGCAGTTCCTCCTCGTCGAGGAGTTCGACCAGGCCGCTGGTGACGACGATGATCGGGGCGTCGATGCCGATGCAGAAGGCGTTGACGGTCGGGTCCTGGGAGACGTACAGGTCGGGGACCTGCTCCAGGTCGAGCACGTACGCGGCGTCGCGGACCATGTCGTACAGCTCGGGGAACTGCCGCTCGGAGGTCTTCACGGCCGTGGCCAGGAACATCAGGCGGATCGCGCGCTCGGAGACCAGGCCAGCGAGCTTCTTGAGGATCTCGTCGAAGCCCGTCAGCTTGCGCAGGGCGACCAGGGCCGACCGGTCGGCGGGGTGCTCCCAGGCCCGGGTGGAGATGTCGGGGAAGCGCTGGCGTCGGCGGCTCGGGGTCTTCTCGGTCGGGACGGTCATGTGTCTGAGTACCTCCTGGTCGACGGCGGCCCCGGCTCCGTACGGCCGGCCCCCGCTGGTCTTCGCCTCATAACGACTGCTTGTGCAACGCGTGTGGTTGCGTACTCGTCCCCGGGTGTCAGCGTACGCGCGGCGCGGGGGCCGGTGGGCGGCGCGGGTGTGAGGGCGGTTTACCCTGATTGCCCTGGAGAACCGAGACCGGACCCGGCCGCGGTACCGAGCTTTTCGAGGAGCCCGCAGATGTCCACCGACGCGCTTGTCAGCCTGGCCGCGCCCATCTCCGACCAGCCCGGGCCGGGCATCTTCCTGCGGGTCATCGTGATCGCCTCCTTCGTGGGCATCGGCCTGCTGGTGTGGATCATGGCCCGCGCCTTCAAGGGCAACTAGCCGCCCCGCGGGCCCGCGGGCTCACGCCCGGTCAGCGGCGGTGGGCCGCCGAGCGGTTGCCTTGTCATCCCCCGTACGATGACGGGTGGGCCCTCACCGGCCCGCACACCCCCAGGTCCGTTCCCGAGCCGAGAAGGTCCCGCGACCATGAGCACTGCCGCCGCACTCCCCGTCCTGAACCTGCTCGCCGAGGGTGAGGGGGGCAACCACGACAGCCTGAACCCGGCCCTGACGGGTGGCGCCGCGCTGTTCATCCTGATGCTCCTGCTCTTCATCGTCACCCGCTTCAACCGGGACCGCTGAACCGGACCGGGGGACCGCCCGGGGAGCGTCCGGCATCGGCCGGCCGCTCCCTCACGCGTTCCGTACGGCCTCCCCACACGGGTGTTTCCCGGGCGGTGACGCGCGTCGCGTAAGGTGAGGCGCCATGGGAGAGCAGGCCGGGATTCCCGGCGGACCGGAACCGGTGAAGAAGCGCCTCGGCGTGATGGGCGGCACCTTCGACCCCATCCACCACGGCCACCTGGTCGCCGCCAGCGAGGTCGCCAGCGCGTTCCACCTGGACGAGGTGGTCTTCGTCCCGACCGGACAGCCGTGGCAGAAGACCGACCGGCACGTCACCCCGGCCGAGGACCGCTACCTGATGACGGTCATCGCCACCGCCGAGAACCCGCAGTTCTCGGTCAGCCGGATCGACATCGACCGCGAGGGCCCGACGTACACCGTCGACACCCTGCGCGACCTGCACGCGATGCACCCGGACGCCGACCTCTTCTTCATCACCGGCGCCGACGCGCTCGCCCAGATCCTCACCTGGCACGACTCCGACGAACTCTTCTCGCTGGCCCACTTCATCGGATGCACCAGGCCGGGGCACACTCTCACGGACGCCGGGCTTCCGGTGGGCGGGGTCTCCCTGGTGGAGGTCCCGGCGCTGGCCATCTCCTCCACGGACTGCCGCAACCGGGTCGCCAAGGGCGAGCCGGTCTGGTACCTCGTCCCGGACGGCGTGGTCCGCTACATCGACAAGCGGGCGCTGTACGCGCCGCACGGGACCTGAGCCAGGAGCGGTTGCATGAGTGAGCGCGGCGGACAGCGGCCGGAGGACTGGTCGACCGGGCAGTACCGGCAGCCCTACCAGGGGCAGCAGGGGTACGAGCAGGCGCAGGACCCGCAGAACGCGCAGCAGCAGCCCGCGTACCAGCAGCCGTACGAGCAGCAGGAGCAGTACGACCAGTACGGGCAGCCGGTGTACGGGCAGGGCGCGTACACCGGGTACGAGCAGCAGCAGTTCCCGCAGCAGCAGGCGTACCAGCAGCAGTACGACCAGTACGGCCAGCCCGTGTACGGGCAGCAGCAGTACGACCAGTACGGGCAGCCCGTGCAGGCGTACCAGCAGGGCGGCTACGGCTACCAGGAGCAGGGCGGCGCCGGGTACGGCTACGACGGGTACCAGCAGGCGTACCAGGCGGAGCCGGTGGCCGCGCCCGTGGAGGAGCCGCAGGCCGTCGAGCCGGAGGCGGTGGCGCCGGTGACGCCGGCCGCGCCCGCCGCGGCGGTGCCCCGGGCGCGCGCGCCCAGGCCCGTTCCGGCGGAGGAGGCGCCCGCCAAGGCCGCGCCGTCCGCTCCGTCCGAGCAGGTCGCCGGGGCGCGCGCCGGCAAGGGCTCCAAGGCGCCCAAGGACGCCTACGCCACGGGCGAGTTCACCTTCGTCGACGAGGAGGCGGAGGAGACCGAGGACGTCATCGACTGGCTGAAGTTCACCGAGTCCCGGGGCGAGGTGCGCGCCGAGCGGCGCCGCAAGCTGCGCAACCGGCTGATCGGCCTGGCCGTGGTCGTGGCGCTCGCCGCCGGCGGCACGGGCGGCTACCTCTGGCTCTCCTCCGACAAGCCGACGGCCGCCGCCGCGGCCGGGGGGCGCTCGGTCAACGTCGTGCACCTGCGCGACCTCCAGGGCAAGGTCTCCAGCGCGCTGCTGGTCAACGACGCGGGCGGCAAGAAGGGCACCGTCCTGCTGCTGCCCGACACCCTGCGCCTGCCGAGCCCCGGCGACCCGCCGGTGACCACCGTCGGCCAGGCCATGGACAGCATCGGCGCCTCGGGGGCCAGGGACGGCCTGGCCACCGTGCTCGGCGCCCCCGTCGCCGGGACGTGGCGGCTGGACACCCCGTACCTGGAGCTGCTGGTCTCCCAGCTCGGCGGCGTGCGCGTGGACACCAACGCCGAGACCAAGGACGCGGCGGGCAAGCAGCTCTCCCCGGCGGGCAAGAACACCCTGCTCGGGGGCAAGGCCGCCGTCGCGTACGCCACCCTCCAGGCGCCCGGCGAGAGCCGCGACGCCCAACTGGCCCGGTTCGGGCAGGTGATGGAGGCGGTGGTGCGCACCATGCCGACCGTGTTCACCGACGCCAAGGACGACGTGCACCGGATGAACGCGGTGCTCGACCCCTCGCTGCCCGAGGACGCCCTGGCCGGGGTGCTCGCCCAGCTCGCCCAGCAGGCCAAGGACGGGCACTTCTCCACCGCCCTGCTGACCGTCAAGCCGGACGGCGGGCTGGACGAGGCCACGGCGGGCAAGCAGGTCAAGGACGTGCTCGGCGGCACCGTGAAGTCGGCGGCCACCGGGGACGCCCCGGCCCGGGTGTCGATCCAGGACGCCAGCGGCAACGACCAGGCGGCCGCCGCCGCACAGGTGCAGGTCACCAACGCGGGCCTGACCTTCGTGCCGGGCGGGGCCAAGGGCACGCCGCAGGCCGCCAGTGAGATCCGCTACACCGACGACGCCCGCCAGGCGGCGGCGAAGTCGCTGGCGACCAGCCTCGGCCTGCCGGAGACGGCGGTGAAGAAGAGCGGCGACGCCCAGAACGCCGACCTGGTGGTCGTCCTCGGCAAGGACTACCAGCCGCCGAAGGGCCAGTAGACGGAGAGCGCCCCCGGAAAATGCGTTCCGGGGGCGCCCGGACGGCGTGAGATCCTGGAAGGCGACCCCCGGCCGTGCGCCGGGGGCCGCCCCAAGCCGCCGAGCCGGAAGAACACCGTGACCGTCACCGACCACAGCCAGCAGCTCATCAACGTCGCCGCGCAGGCGGCGGCCGACAAGCTCGCGCACAACATCATCGCGTTCGACGTCAGCGAGGTGCTGTCGATCACCGACGCCTTCCTGATCGCCTCCGCGAACAACGACCGCCAGGTCCGCGCCATCGCCGAGGAGATCGAGGACCAGCTGCGCGAGCAGCTGGACATCAAGCCGGTGCGTCGCGAGGGCGAGCGCGAGGGCCGCTGGATCCTCCTCGACTACCTGGACATCGTCGTGCACGTCCAGCACTCCGAGGAGCGCTCCTTCTACTCGCTCGACCGGCTCTGGAAGGACTGCCCCGAGCTGCCGATCCCGGCCGACGCCGTCGAGTCGCGCAACCGCCCCGACGCCTTCACCGACGAGGCCGGCAACGCCGTCGCCCCGGCCGACGACTTCGGCAAGCCCGAGGACCTGCACTGAGCAGGACCGCGCGGGGCCCGCGCATCGTCTTCTGGCGGCACGGTCAGACCTCCTGGAACCTGGAGAACCGCTTCCAGGGCTCGACCGACATCGACCTGACCGAGCAGGGCGTCGAGCAGGCGCGGCGGGCGGCGCGGCTGCTCTCGGGGCTGCGCCCCGACCTGCTCGTCTCCTCCGACCTCGTCCGCGCCCGGCGCACCGCCGAGGAGCTGGCCCTGGTCACCGGGCTGGACGTGCAGCACCACGAGGGGCTGCGGGAGACGTACGCGGGCTCGTGGCAGGGCCTGACCAACGCCGAGATCCGCGAGCGCTTCCCGGCCCAGTACGCGGCCTGGGCGGCCGGCGAGCCGGTGCGGCGCGGCGGCGGGGAGCTGGCCGAGGAGGTCGCCGACCGGTCCGTGCCGGTGGTGCTGGAGGCCGTCGAGAAGCTGCCCGAGAACGGCACGCTGGTCGTGGTCAGCCACGGCGGGACGATCCGCACCATGCTCGGGCGGATGCTCGGGCTGGAGACGGCCCTGTGGGAGTGCTTCGGCGGGCTGTCGAACTGCTGCTGGTCGGTGCTCGGACAGGGCGCGCGCGGCTGGCGGCTGCTGGAGCACAACGCCGGCACGCTTCCGCAGCCGGTCATCGGCGACGACACCTGAGGGCCCCGGCGGCCCCGGCGGCCCTTTGGGCACGGCCGGGGTCGGGGGCTTCTCGGAGGCTTCGCGGGGGCCTCTCGGAGGGTCTCCCGGAGGTCTCCCGGAGGTCTCTCGGGTCTCTCTCAGGTCTTCTCGCGGGGGGTCCGAGCAGAGCGGATTTCGCAGTTCCGGGCCTGACCGGCTAGAGTTTTCCTCGTTCGCACGGAGGGAACGCGGCCCGGAAGGGAAGCGGGAGATCCGGTGACGTGCGGGGCTATAGCTCAGTTGGTAGAGCGCTTGCATGGCATGCAAGAGGTCTGGGGTTCAATTCCCCATAGCTCCACTCCGCATCGGCGGCGTGGAAGGCAGTTCGGTCCAGGTCGTCAGTGTTGCGGGGCTATAGCTCAGTTGGTAGAGCGCTTGCATGGCATGCAAGAGGTCTGGGGTTCAATTCCCCATAGCTCCACAGTCGTTGGAGAGGCCGTCACCCCAAGGGGTGGCGGCCTCTCGGCGTTCCTAGGGCTCGCAGGTGTGCATCCACCCACCCGGCGCCAGGGAGTCGAGCCGCTCGACCAGCGCGCGGTCCTGCGGCTCCTGGGGGACGTAGACGACGATGTAGCACTCGGGGACGCCCGGCATCGTCAGGTACGTCGCGTTCAGCCGCATCACCCCGAGCGCCGGATGGCGGAAGATCCGCAGCAGGGTGTGCGGCGGGGCGACCTCCTGGCGGGCCCACAGCTCCCGGAACACCTCGCTGCGGGCCGACAGCCGCCGCACGTGCTCCTCCCAGACCGGCTCGCCCACGTGCTTGCCGTACGCCGAGCGCAGCACCGCCACCATCCGCGGCAGCGTCTCCTCCGGGTTCTCGCACGGGTTGCAGCACAGCGGGGCGGTCAGCATGCACCAGAGGCTGTTGAAGTAGACCCCGCCGGCCGGGCGCATCCGCTCGGTGCCGAACAGCGAGCGGTACGGCCGGTTGAAGCTCAGCACGTCGAAGCGGGTGTTGGAGACGGCCGCCGGCAGCGGGGCGAGCGAGTCGAGGATCACCTGGATCGAGGGGCTCAGCTCCGGCGCGTCCGGCTGGGCGAGCGGCGAGGGCTCCAGGCCCGCGAGGCGGAACAGGTGCTGGCCCTCGGTGCCGTCCAACCGCAGCGCCCGGGCCACGGCCAGCAGCACCTGCTCGCTCGCGTTGATCGGGCGGCCCTGCTCCAGCCACGTGTACCAGGTCACCCCGACCCCGGCGAGCTGCGCGACCTCCTCACGCCGCAGGCCCGGGGTGCGGCGGCGCAGCCCCGGCGGCAGGCCGACGTCCTCGGGGGAGACCCGCGCCCGGCAGGCCTTCAGGAAGCGGGCCAGCTCGGTGCGGCGGTGCCCGCGCCCGGCCGCCGCGGGGAGTTCCTCCAGCACGGTCATGCACCCCATCGTGCCGCAGGGCGCGCGGGCGATACAGGTGCTGGTGGTACCAGGATCGGCAGGCTCTAACCACTGGTACCGGCGCGCCCGCAGGCTGATCGGCATGACCGACCTCCAGACCAGGCCCGGAACGGCCGCGGGCACCGCCGGGGCGGCGGCCGTACGGCCCGGGCCGCTCCTCGCGCTCGTCCTGTGCGGGCAGTTCATGGCCGTGCTCGACGGCTCCATCGTCAACGTCGCGGTGCCGACCGTCCGCACCGACCTGGGCGCCTCGGGCGCCGCCCTGCAACTCGTGATCGCCGGGTACTCCATCGCGTACGCGGTGCTGCTCATCACCGGCGCCCGGCTCGGCGCCCGCTTCGGGTACGGCCGGCTGTTCCAGCTGGGCCTGGCCGCCTTCACCCTCACCTCGCTGGCCTGCGGCCTCGCCCCGACCACCGGCTGGCTGATCGCCTTCCGGCTGCTCCAGGGCGCGGGGGCGGCCGTGATGGTGCCGCAGGTGATGAGCCTGCTGCAGCGCACCTTCACCGGGGCCGCCCGCGTCCGGGCGATCGGCCTGTTCTCGGGCGTGACGGCCGCCGGGGTCGCGATCGGGCAGATCGCGGGCGGGCTGCTGGTCGCCGCCGACCTGTTCGGCTCCGGCTGGCGGCCGGTGTTCCTGGTCAACGTGCCGATCGGGCTGGCGCTGCTGGCCGCCGGCGCCAGGCTGCTGCCCCGGCTGCCCGGGGACGCCTCGCGCGGCTTCGACGTCCCCGGCCTGCTGACGCTGGCGGCGGCGCTCGGGCTGCTGGTGGTACCGCTGGTGCTCGGGCACGAGCTCGGCTGGCCGGCCTGGGGCTGGGCGATGCTCGCGGGCAGCGTGCTGATGTTCGGCCTGTTCGCGGCGGTCGAGCGCCGGGTCGCCCGGCGCGGCGGGCAGCCGCTGATCTCCGGGCGGGTGCTGCGGGCCCCCGGGCTGCGCCCGTCGCTGGCCGGGCTGTTCACGGTCATGGCGGCCTACGCGGGCTTCATGTTCACCTTCGCCCTGCACCAGCAGGCCTCGCTGGGCCACGGCGCGCTGAAGGCCGGGCTCTGCTCGGCACCCGTGGCGGTCGGCTTCGGGGTGACCAGCCTGTACTGGCAGAAGCTGCCCGGGCGGCTGCACCGGGTGCTGCCCTCCCTGGCCGGGGTGCTGCTCGCGGGCGGGTACCTGCTGCTGGGGGTGCTGCTCGGCGGGGGCGCCGAGGTCGGGCCGGTGGTGCTGCTGGAGACGGGCGTGCTGGGCCTGGTCGCGGGCTGCGCGTACGCGCCGCTGTTCGCCCGGGCGCTGGCGCGGGTGGCGCCCGAGGACGCGGCCGACGCCAGCGGCGTGACCGTGACGGTCCTCCAGCTCGGGCAGGTCGTCGGCGTCGCGGTGCTCGGCTCGGTGTTCCTCGGACAGGTCGGCCTGCCGGCGCCGGCGGCCGACTCGGGGCACGCGCTGATGGTCACCCTGGCGGTCGACGCCGCCGTGGTGCTCCTCGGGGTGGCCCTCGCGCTGCGCGGCCGAAGCTCCGGGAAGGGGTGACGGCGGCCCGGCCGGTTCGACCTCGGGCAGCGCGGTCCGGAGAAAGGGATTTCTGGAGCACGCCCCGGACCGTGTAAAGTAGTCGATGTCGCCGAGGGAAACGGACGGGAACGCCCGAGGAACCCGGTGACATCGCAGGTCGAGGGGCTATAGCTCAGTTGGTAGAGCGCTTGCATGGCATGCAAGAGGTCTGGGGTTCAATTCCCCATAGCTCCACAGTGGTTGAAGAGCCGCTCCCCAATCGGGGGGCGGCTCTTCGCCGTTGTGTCCATGCCATCGGCGGCGGGGGCGCGAATCCCGCTACCGTCGTTCCATGGCCGATCTGCAGCGAAGGCGGAACGAGGAGCTGGCCCGGATACTGCACCAGCTCGGCTGGAGTCCGGAACGCCTGGCCCGCGAGGTGAGCCTCGCCCTGCCGCCGGGCCTGGCGATCAGCTCCACTGCCCCGTACAAGTGGCGCGACCGGGGCATGGTGCCGCGCAGCCCGCACGACCAGACCGTCTGCGAGGTGCTCAGCCGCACCCTGGGCATCGCCGTCACCTACGAGCAGCTGTGGGGCCGGATGGGCGGCCACCGCGGCGCCAAGATCCTCTCGCCCGGGCTGCTCACCGACGCGTGGACGGCCGACACCGCGCAGACCGCGCTGCGCGAGGCCGCCACCGACGCCGGGCCCGTACGGCTCACCGACCTCTTCCGCAGCGGGGACCTCGACGAGGCCGCCGACCGCCTCTCCACCCCGCCCCCGCCCGTCGGCGGCGGGGAGGGCGCGCTGCGCGTCGACCCCACGCTGGTCGGCGACCTCGGCCTGTCGTACCGCAGCAAGCAGCGGCTCGAACGCTCCTGCGGCGGAGGCCTCGTCCTCGGCCCCACCCGGGCCGAACTCGCCATGCTGGCCAAGCTGTTGGAGCTCGGCGCGTACGACGAACGGCTCGGCCGCGAGCTGTACGGCACCGCCAGCAGGCTCGCCCGGCTGGCCGGCTGGGCCGCGTACGACCTCGGCCACGACGCGGCCGCCCAGCGGGCCTTCGTCGCCGCGATGCGCGCCGCGCACGTCAGCGGGGACATCCGGCTCGGGGTCTCCGTCCTCGGCGCGCTCGTGGTGCTCGCCACCCAGGGCGCGGGCGCGCGCGGCCTCGACGCCGTCGCCGCGCTGGCCGCCGCCCTCGACGCGCACGGCGACGCGCTCAGCCCCGTCGGCCGGGCCCGCCAGCTCGGCCGCATCTCCCGCGCCCACGGGCGCCGGGGCGACGCCGAGCAGGCCGAGGAGGCCGCCGCCCGGGGCTTCGCCGAACTGGACGGCCTGCCGGGCACCGAGGAGGCCCGGGCCGACCTCGCCGGGATGGTGGGGGAGGGGCGCCTCGCGCTCGGACGGCACCGGATGGCCAAGGCGCTGCTCGCCGAGGCCGTCGCCGGGCTGGGGTCGGGGCGGGCGCGCAGCAAGGCGCTGCTGATGGTGCGCCTGGCCGAGGCCCACCGGCGGCTCGGGGACCGGCGGGAGGCGGCGCGGACGGCGGAGCTGGCGCGGGCGCTGGCGGCGGGCATGCAGTCGGAGCGGCTGGCGCGGGCGCTGCGGGACTTCGACGCGGCGGGGCGGGCGGGGGCGAGCTGACGCGAGCCGAGACGAGCTGAGGGGCGGTGGATTCCCCGGGAGGGCGTTGACGGGCTTGCGGTACCCTGAGCCCATGCGAACCGTGCGCCTGCTCCTTAGCCGGCCGCGCTGACCAGGACCGGCTGAGCCTTCGGGCGGTGCCGGAGTCGGCGTGGCGTCCCCTCCTGCGAGGGGATTTTTTGTTTTCCGGCCTCTCTCCGCCCCGTTCCGTGGGGTGAGCCTTCCGACCGGCCGCGCGTGCGCGGTTCGCCAACTGACACCGATGGAGCTTGAAGGACCATGAGCGAGACGACCCCTGCGTCCGGCGCGGCCGAGGCCGCCACCGAGCCGTTCCGGTACAGCGCCGCGCTGGCGGCGGAGATCGAGTCCCGCTGGCAGGACATCTGGGAGAAGGAGGGCACCTTCCACGCCCCCAACCCCGTCGGCGAGCTGGCCGACCCGTCCGCCGGTGACGTCGCCTCGAAGCCGCACAGCTTCATCATGGACATGTTCCCGTACCCCTCGGGCGCGGGCCTGCACGTCGGCCACCCGCTGGGCTACATCGCCACCGACGTCTACGCGCGCTACCAGCGCATGACCGGCCACAACGTGCTGCACACGCTGGGCTACGACGCCTTCGGCCTGCCCGCCGAGCAGTACGCGGTGCAGACCGGCACCCACCCGCGGGTCTCCACCGAGGCCAACATCGCCAACATGCGCCGCCAGCTGCGCCGCCTGGGCCTGGGCCACGACCCGCGCCGCTCGATCTCCACGATCGACCCGGAGTACTACCGCTGGACGCAGTGGATCTTCCTGCAGATCTTCAACTCCTGGTACGACGAGGCGGCCGGCAAGGCCCGTCCGATCGCCGAGCTGGTCGCCGAGTTCGAGGCCGGCACGCGCGAGGTGCCGGGCGGGTACGAGTGGGCCGCGCTGTCGGCGGGCGAGCGCGACGAGGTCCTGGGCGAGTACCGGCTGGCGTACGCCAAGGAGGTGCCCGTCAACTGGTGCCCCGGCCTGGGCACCGTGCTGGCCAACGAGGAGGTCACCGCGGACGGCCGCTCCGAGCGCGGCAACTTCCCGGTGTTCAAGTCCAACCTGCGCCAGTGGATGATGCGCATCACCGCGTACTCGGACCGGCTGATCGCCGACCTGGACCTGCTGGACTGGCCCGAGGCCATCAAGCTGCAGCAGCGCAACTGGATCGGGCGCTCCGAGGGCGCCCGGGTCGACTTCGCGGTGGAGGGTGACAGGATCACCGTCTTCACCACGCGGCCCGACACCCTGTTCGGCGCCACCTACATGGTGCTGGCCCCCGAGCACGGCCTGGTCGACTCGATCGTGCCCGCCGCCTGGCCCGAGGGCGTCCCCGCCGAGTGGACCGGCGGCGCCGCGACCCCCGCCGAGGCCGTCGCCGCCTACCGGGCCGCGGCCGCCGCGAAGTCGGACGTCGAGCGCCAGGTCGAGGCCAAGGTCAAGACCGGCGTCTTCACCGGCGCGTACGCCGTGAACCCGGTCAGCGGCGAGTCCGTCCCGGTGTTCATCGCCGACTACGTGCTGATGGGCTACGGCACCGGCGCCATCATGGCCGTCCCCGCCCACGACCACCGCGACTTCGCGTTCGCCCGCGCCTTCGGGCTGCCGATGCGCTGCGTCGTCGCGCCGACGGACGGGCGCGGCACGGACCCGGCGGAGTGGGACGACGCCTTCGACACGTACGACTCGGTGATCGTCGGCTCCTCGCGCGACGGGCTGTCGCTGGACGGGCTGGGCGTCGTCGAGGCCAAGGCCGCCGCGACCGCGTGGCTGGCCGAGCGCGGCATCGGCGAGGGGACCGTCAACTACCGCCTGCGCGACTGGCTGTTCAGCCGCCAGCGGTACTGGGGCGAGCCCTTCCCGATCGTCTACGACGAGGACGGCGTGATGCACGCGCTGCCCGAGTCGATGCTGCCCGTCGAGGTGCCCGAGGTCGACGACTACTCGCCGCGCACCTACGACGCGTTCGACGCCGCCTCCTCGCCGGAGACGCCGCTGTCGCGCAACGCGGAGTGGGTGCACGTCGAACTGGACCTGGGCGACGGCGTCAAGAAGTACCGCCGCGAGACCAACACCATGCCCAACTGGGCCGGCTCCTGCTGGTACGACCTGCGCTACGTCGACCCGACGAACTCCGCCGAGGTCGCCGACCCGGCCAACGAGCGCTACTGGCTGGGCCCGACGGCCGCCAAGCCCGCCGGTGGCGCCGACCTGTACGTCGGCGGCGCCGAGCACGCGGTGCTGCACCTGCTGTACGCGCGCTTCTGGCACAAGGTGCTGCACGATCTGGGCCACGTCTCGTCCGTCGAGCCGTTCCACAAGCTGTTCAACCAGGGCATGATCACCGCCGACGTCTACCGCGACGAGCGCGGCTTCCCGGTGCCCGCCGCCGAGGTGGAGGAGCGCGACGGCGCGTACTTCTGGGAGGGCGAGCCGGTCAAGCGCGAGGCCGGGAAGATGGGCAAGTCCCTGAAGAACGCCGTCGCCCCGGACGACATCTCGGACGAGTACGGCGCCGACACGCTGCGGCTGTACGAGATGTCGATGGGCCCGCTGGACGTCTCCCGTCCGTGGGACACCCGGGCCGTCATCGGCTCGTACCGCTTCCTGCAGCGGCTGTGGCGCAACGTCGTCTCGGAGACGACGGGTGAGCTGGTCGTCACCGAGGAGGAGCCGGACGACGCGACGCTGCGGGCGCTGCACAAGGCGATCGACGGCATCCGCGGGGACATGGCCGGGCTGCGGTTCAACACGGCCGTCGCCAAGGCGATCGAGCTGAACAACTTCCTGGTCAAGCGCGGCTCCACGCCGCGGGCGGTCGCGGAGCAGCTGGTGCTGATGGTCGCGCCGCTGGCGCCGCACATCGCGGAGGAGCTGTGGCGCCGGCTGGGGCACGACGGGTCGCTGGCGCACACCGACTTCCCGGTGGCGGACCCGGCGTACGTCGTGGACGAGTCGGTGACCTGCGTGGTGCAGATCAAGGGGAAGGTGAAGGCGCGGCTGGAGGTCGCCCCCGGGATCAGCGACGCCGAGCTGGAGGCGCTGGCGATGGGCGACGCGGCGGTGGTCGCGGCGATCGGTGACGCGGCGGTGCGCAAGGTGATCGTGCGGGCGCCGAAGCTGGTGAACATCGTTACCGGCTGACGTGTTGGCTTGTCGGCCTGTTGCCGGGCGGGTGTCCTTCGGGGCGCCCGCCCGGTTGCGTTGTGCACGGGGCGGGGGATCTCCGGGTGATCCCCGATCTGTCCCTGATCTCGGGTCCACGGGCCGGTTTCGGGCTCCTGCGGGGCCGGGGCGGAGGCTACGGTGGAACTCGCGGTGATGCGGCCCGCGTTGGTTCGGGTGGCGCTCGGTTTCGGAAGGTGGCGGCGGTGGACGTGTTCGGCGTTCTGATCGGGCTGGTCCTGCTGTTCGGGATCACGGTCCTCGTCCTGGCCGTGGTCGGGACGGTCAAGGCCGCCAAGGCCGTTGCCAGGAAGGTCGAGAAGCACGAGGCCAACGCGCGCCGGAGCATCGAGACCGCCACGCTCAAGGCGAAGACGTACACCAAGGTCGGCCCGCCCGCGCAGATCGCCTCTGTCCGGCTCAAGCTGCGCACCTCGCTGGACGGGACGCGGCAGGTGCTGGAGGGCGGCGTCGAGCAGGACGGGCAGCTCGGGGAGGCGCTGGCGCTGCTGGCGCGGCTGGACGCGCACGCGGCGGAGCTGGACGGGGAGCTGCGGGTGCTGGAGCGGGAGCCGGACACCGGGCGGATCGCGGCGAAGCTGCCGGAGCTGCGGGAGCGGGCGGAGCGGATCACGCACGCGGCGGAGACGATGCGGTGGGCGGCGCAGGACCGGATGCACCGGTTCGCGGAGGACGAGCTGAGTCGGTTGAGCCAGGAGTGCGAGAGCGAGGCGGGGGCGCTGCGGCACTGGGACGCGGATGGGTCGGGTGCTGGTGGGGGTGGCGCTGCGGGTGCCGCTGGGGGTGGCGCTGCGGGTGGTGCGTCCTCCACGGGTGGTGCGGCGCGGGCCGGGCTGACGGACGGGAAGGGGCGGCCGTCGGCGGAGGACCTGCTCGGGCTGGCCGACCCGCTGGCGAAGCTGGCGGACCGGTTGCGGAAGCCGTCCACGGGGCGTCCGTAGGGGCGTCGTGGTGGCGTCGTGGTGGCTCCGAGGCGGCTCGGCCGTGGCTCGGTTGCGGCCCGGCGGTGGCTCGGTTGCGGCTCTATAGGGCTGATGATCTGATCGTCTGGGTGGCTCCGGGCAGGGCGCTGTCCTCGCGGAGCGACGGGGGGTAACCTCCGCCTCATGCCCTCCGACCTCGCGCTTGTCACCGATTCCACGGCCTACCTGCCGCAGGCGGCCCTCGACCGGTACGGGATCACGGTGGTCCCGCTGAGCGTCTCGGTCGGTGACTCCGTCCTCAGCGAGGGCGTCGAGGTCTCCCCGAAGGACGTCGCCGAGGCTCTGCGCGCCAAGCGGCGGGTGACCACCTCCATGCCCAACCCGGAGGCCTTCGCCGCCGCCTACCGGTCGGCCGCCGAGGCCGGGGCGACGGGGATCGTGTCGGTGCACATCTCCGGCGAGCTGTCCGGGACCGTCGAGGCCGCCCGGCTGGCCGGCGCCGAGGCTCCCGTACCCGTGCGGGTCGTGGACAGCCGGATGGTCGGCATGGCGCTCGGGTACGGCGTGCTGGCGGCGGCGGAGGCGATCGTGGCCGGGCAGGGCCTGACGGAGGCGGCCGAGGCGGCGGAGCGGCGGGCGGCCGTGACCAGCGGATTCTTCTACGTGGACACCCTGGAGCACCTGCGGCGGGGCGGGCGGATCGGGGCGGCGCAGGCGCTGCTCGGGTCGGCGCTGGCGGTCAAGCCGCTGCTGCACCTGGACGGCGGGCGGATCGAGCCGCTGGAGAAGGTGCGGACGGCCTCGCGGGCCATCGCGCGGCTGGAGGAGATCGCCGTGGAGCGGTCGGGGGCGGGGCCGGTGGACATCACCGTGCACCACCTGGCGGCCGAGGACCGGGCCGAGCCGCTCGCGGAGCGGCTGCGGGCGCGGGTGCCCGGGCTGCGGGAGCTGTACGTGGGGGAGGTCGGGGCGGTGATCGGGGCGCACGTCGGGCCGGGGCTGCTTGCGGTGGTGGTCGCGCCCTGCTGAGGGGCGGTTTGTCCAGGGGTGGGGGTTGGTTTTCACCGCATTGAGTGGACCTTTTGCCCTTGGGTTTCGGGTTATCCACAGGTTTTCGATCATCCGCGTGCGTTTGGCGGGAAATCCCTACCGTCCTCGCCATGACGACCTTGGGCCTGGGCGCGGCGAAGAAGCGCCACGAGATCGACGAGACGTTGCGGCTGCGGATGGCGGCGCTACTGCCTTCCGTGCCTTCCGTGCCTCCCGTGCTTCCCGTGCTTCCCGGAGAGGGCGCTGAGCCCTCGGAGACGCCGGTCGCGGTGGACCCGGTGCCGGAGACGGCACGTCTTCGCTTCGCCTCCGCGCTGGCCCTCGACCGGCGGGCGGTGGCCGGGCTGGGCATCCTGCTGCTGTTCGCGGTCGGGTACGCCGTGCAGCACTTCTGGCTGGGGCGGCCGGAGGCGGTGGCCGTGCCGGCGATGGTAGCCGCCTCGGTGCCCTCCCCGGCTCCTGTCGAGGAGTCCGCAGCTCCCGTTCCCGTGGTGACGGTGGACGTCGGCGGGCGGGTCCGTGCGCCCGGGCTGCACACCCTGCCCGGCGGCTCGCGGGTGGCCGACGCCCTGCGGATGGCGGGTGGTGCACTGCCGGAGGCGGACACCCGGGGCCTCAACCTGGCGCGGGTGCTGACGGACGGTGAGCAGATCCTCGTCGGCGAGCCCGCTACTGCCGCCGGTCCGGCCGCCGGCGCCGTCTCCGGAGCGGGGCCGCCGGGGGTGGTTGGGGCGTCACGGCCGCCCGTCAGCCTCAACCGGGCCACGCTCGAACAGCTCGACGCCCTGCCGGGGGTCGGCCCGACGCTCGCCCAGCGGATCCTCGCCTACCGGGTCTCGCACGGCTCGTTCCGCTCCGTGGACCAGCTCCGGCAGGTCAGCGGGATCGGGGCGAGGACGTACGCGGAGCTCCGTCCGTTGCTCGTCCTCTGAAGGGAGGCCTCGCCATGACCGCCACTGCCACTGCCACGGCCACCGACTTTCGGCTGCTGCTGCCCGCCGTCGCGGCGTGGATGGTCGCCGCGGTGCTCCTGCCGGTGGGGCCGGGGTACGAGGTCCTCCTCCTCACGGCGGCCGGAGCCGCCGTCCTCGCGGCCGTCCTCCTGCTCAGGCGGCCCCGGCACCGGCACGGGGCCGTGGCGACGCTCGCCGCCGTCCTGCTCGCCTCGGCGGCGGCCGCGATCGCGACACCGCTGCACACGGCTGACCTCCACCGGGGGCCGCTGCCGGGGCTCGCCCGTGCGGCCTCGCCTTCATGGGTGGAGGCGGAGTTGACCGTCACGGGTGACCCGAAGGTCCACACCTCCCAGGGCGGTACGGGCGGCGGGCAGTCGCTCGTCACCGTGGAGGCGATGGCCGACCGGGTCATCGTCCTGTTCAGCGGAAGGGCCACTGGGACGGCCACGCCCGTGACCGTCATGGCCCGGGGCCCCGAGGCCGGGGCCTGGCAGCGGCTGCTCCCGTCCGAACGACTCTCCGTCGAGGCCGAGGTCCGGCCACCGGGGGAGGGGCGCGGCACGGAGGCTGCGGCGCTGCTCGTCGTACACGGCGCCCCGAAGCAGCTCGCGCCGCCGGATGTGATCCAGCGGATCGCCGGGCGGCTGCGCGAGGGCTTGCGCACGGCCAGCGACGGGCTGCCGCCGGACGCGCGGGGGCTGTTGCCCGGTTTGGTCGTCGGCGACATCTCGCGGCTGCCCGAGGACCTCGACGAGGCCTTCCGGGCCACCGACCTGGTGCACCTGGTGGCCGTCAGCGGGGCCAACCTGGCGATCGTCCTCGGTGTGCTCCTCGGCGCCCCCGGGCAGGCGGGAACCGCCGAACGGCTTGGACTCGCACCGGTGTTGGGCCTGTCGCTGCGCACCAGCGCGCTGCTCGGTACGGGGCTGATCCTGGCCTTCGTCACCGTCTGCCGACCTGAGCCGAGCGTGCTTCGGGCGGCCGGGACGGGGCTGATCGGGATACTGGCCCTGGCCACCGGGCGTCCCCGTCAGGCGGTGCCCGCGCTCGCCGGCGCCGTCCTGGTCCTCGTCCTGCTGGACCCTTTCCTGGCGCGGTCGTTCGGCTTCCTGCTGTCCGTCCTCGCCACGGCCGGACTGCTCGTGCTCGGGCCGCACTGGGCGGAGGCGCTGCGTGCCCGTCGTTGGCCGCACCACCTGGCGGGCGCCTTCGCGGCTGCGGCGGCGGCGCAGGCGTTGTGCGCGCCCGTGACGGTCGTACTGTCCGGGCACATCAGCCTGGTTGGGATTCCGTGCAACCTGCTCGCCGAACTGGCCGTCGCCCCGGCGACGTTGCTCGGCTTCGGCGTGCTGGTGCTGCAGCCCGTCCTCCCAGGCGTCGCCCGCCTGCTCGCCGAACCAGCGGGCGTGCCGGTCACCTGGCTCGCCCAGGTCGCCCGCTGGGGCGCGGAGCTACCGGGCGGCCAACTGTCCTGGCCCGGTGGCTGGTTCGGGGTGATCACGGTCGCGCTGGTAGCCCTCGCCACCTGCTGGGCGGCGCCGCTCCTGCTGCCCCGCCGACCTGCTCCTGAACGCCGCCGATGGGTCCGAGTCGCGGTGACCGGTGTCCTGCTGGTGGTCCTCCTCAGCGTGCTCCTACGCCCGCCGCAACTCACCCGGATCGCCACGGGCTGGCCGCCCCCAGGGTGGCGGATGGTGATGTGCGATGTCGGCCAGGGAGACATATTGGTCCTTGCGACGGACGAACCCGACCGTGCAGTGGTGATCGACGCGGGCCCCGAACCAGGCGCCGCCGACCGCTGCCTCCGCGACCTCGGGGTCACGCAGGTACCGCTCCTCCTGCTGACGCATTTCCACGCCGACCATGTCGAAGGCGTGCCAGGCGTGTTGCGCGGCCGCCAGGTCGGCGCCGTCGAGGGCACGACCTTGGACGATCCACCGACCGAAGCCGCCCGTGTGGCGGCCTGGACAGCGGGCGCAGGCGTCCCGCTGCTCCGCGCTGGCCGAGGCGAACGCCGCTCGGCCAGCCCGGGCCTCTCCTGGGACGTCCTGTGGCCCGACCCCGGCTCGCTCCCTTCCGCTCCAGGCGCGAACAACGCCAGCATCGCCCTGATGGTGACCCTCGCCGGCGGTCTGCGGCTGGCGCTACTCGGAGACCTCGAACCCCCAGCTCAATCAGCCCTGATCGGCCGCGTCGGAAGGGTGGACGTCCTCAAGGTCGCCCACCACGGCTCCGCCCACCAGGACTGGGACTTGACCGGAGCCCTCCACCCCCGCCTCGCCCTGATCTCCTGCGGCGAGGGCAACAGCTACGGACACCCCTCCACCCGCACCCTCGACCACCTCCACACCCTCGGCGCCACCGTGCTCCGCACCGACCGCGCCGGCGACATCGCCATCACCGGCGACTCCCCACCCACCCTCGCCGCCGCCATCCACCCCCACCCGCCCACCCACGAACCCCACAAGCCCCGCCCGCACGCGACACCCACTTCTGCGGCGGCAGTGCTCCCCTAACCGCCAGGGCCATTCTTGCTACGCCCATCGCCATCGCCCTTGAGGGAACCACGTCGCACGTCCGCGCCGTGCTCGTCATGCAGCTGTCCTGAGCCGGCCCCGCCGGGGCAGACGTAGTAGTTCGGGCAGTGAGATGCCGTCTTCTGCCCAGCGCCGCAGGGCTTCCCGGTCCACCCAGTGGATGCCGTGCTTGTCGCCCCACGCCTTGGCATCGCGCGTGAAGGAGCCGTTGGTGACGACCACCGCGACATCGGCGCGGTGCACGGGGCCAGCCGTCCCCTTGACCTGGTACAGGACCTGCGAACCGACCTTGCCGGCGACCCTGGTGTGCTTGGCCTGCACGACGATTCGGCCCCACCGAGGGTCCTGTCCGATCACGTCGGCGGCCTGGTCGCCTTGCCGGCCGACCTGTCGGGCGTCAATGCCGTCCCGTAGAAGCAGGTCACGCAGGGCGAACTCGAATTGCCTGTCGTCCATCGCGTCGAGCTGGGCGAGGCTGAGCCGCAGCGAGGCAAGTCGCCGACGGCGCGAGGCCGCGCCCGCTCGCCTCAGCCACCACCAGAAAGCCAGGCCTGCCCCGGCCAGGCCTACGAGGGCCGCGAGCACGGGCAGGCCATCGGTGGCCACCCACCGCAGCCCCTTCACGGTCCATGAGAGGACGACGAGGACGATGACGGCTGCGGCGACGCGCTCGGCCGTCGTGCGAGGAGGCCGCAGTCCGAACCGGCGGAGCCTTCGGCGCATCAGTGGCCCGCCGCCGGGGCGGAGGCCGGTGCGGTGGTGCTCGGGTTGGTGCCAGTGGTCGCGGCTCCGTCGTCTCCCAGCCCGTACAGCCACAGCCCTCCGACCACGAGTGCGGCGATGAGCCAGCCGCTGGTCTTCTTGATCCGCGGACTCGGATTGCGTCGGATGTGACCGCGGACGTAGTGAAATCCCTTGGGTGCCATGGACCTTGCCCTCCCAGGTCGGCGGCCGGCCCGACCGGTCCGCCCTGGGAAATGGTGTAGCAGCGACCCCCGACGCATCCTGATGGATCATCAACAATGGTATGTGCTGTGGGTGTTAACCGGCCAGGCGCCAGTCGTCGGATTCGATATGGGTGCGAACGGTCGCCTGTCGGCCCGTGGCCAGCGCAGATGCGTGGATCGGAGTGGCGACATGCGGTCGGCGTGGCAAGGTCGGCACATCCACTCGCGCGCCGAGCGCAGGCGGCGGTGCGGATGATGCACTCCGGTCACCTGCCTCAGATGGCGCGTTCATGGCGGCGTGCATTCGGGGCGCGCTCCGCCGAGGCGACCCTCGCTCTACCTCCCCCGACCGCGCAGGGGGCGGGGGAGTGAACTGTTGCGGTGTGCTCCGGGCTCGCCCGGAGCACACCGCCGAAAGGGGCACGTTTCGCGCGGCTGGACGCCGCACTGGCCGAGATGAGGAGAGTTCGAGCATGACCATCGAAGACGTGATCAAGGAAGCCGCCGCCCGTGGCGTCACCGGCCTGCCGGAGGCTTCCCGCCTCACCCGTGTCCGGGTGTGGCCGGGTGCGTCGCAGTGGGTCGGCGAGGTCGGCGAGCCTCCCCACAACGAGACCGCGGGTGACGGGATGTTCGACACGAAGGACGAAGCCCTCCAGGCCGCGTTGAAGGCTGTTGCGGATGGCCGTGCGCTCCTGGCGGCCCTGTTGCCGGTGGATCTCGCAGCGACGGCGGCGGGGTGGTCGGAGCCGGTTGTGAGTGCCTGGGACGCCTGACGGTCAAGGTTCCGGCCCGTCTGTCCATTTCGGTCGCGGGCTTCTCGGCGGGGCAGGGGTCAGAAGGTGATGGCGATCTTGCCGGGGAGGCTGCCGGTGTGGAGGTGGGTGTGGGCGGGGTGGAGGTGGTGGAGGGGGTAGGTGGTGTGGAGGCGGGGGTGGAGGGCCCCGGCGTTGACGAGGTGGGTGAGGGCGGTGAGGGAGGGGCCGTCCTCGTGGACCTGGTGGGTGGTGGTGCGGATGGCGCGGGGGGAGAGGTCGGGGACGGGGCCGGCTTCGGTGGCGATGGAGGCGAGGCGGCCGCCGTCGGTGACGGCTTCGGTGACGGCGGGGGTGAGGAAGGCGCCGTAGGTGTCGAGGACGGCGTCGTAGGTGCGGGGGGTGAGGGCGGTGGGGTCGGTGGTGGCGAAGGCGGCGCCGTGGTCGTGGGCGAAGGCGGTTTGGGCGGAGCGGGAGACGAGGGCGTCGACGGTGATGCCCCGGGCGGCGGCGATCTGGAGGGCGAGGCCGCCGACGGCGCCCGCCGCGCCGGTGATCAGGAGGCGTTGGCCGGGGGCGAGCCGGAGCCAGTCGAGGGTCTGCCAGGCGGTGAGGCCGGGCAGGGGGAGGGTGGCGGCCTCGGGGAGGCTGACGGTGTCGGGGGCGGGCGCTACGGAGGAGGAAGGGAGTGACACCAGGTCGGCCCAGGTGCCGCGGCCGGTGGAGAGCTGGTGGGACATGGCGATGACGCGGTCGCCGGGGTCGAAGGCGCTGTCGCCGCCGTCGACGACGATGCCGGCGAGGTCCCAGCCGAGGGTCATGGGCCCGGTCAGGGTGAGCCCGGCGATGGCGCCCGCGCGGGTCTTGTCGTCGACGGGGTTGAGGCTGGTCGCGACGGTCCGGATCAGGACGTCCCCCGGGCCCGGTTCGGGCCGGGGGGCTTCGACGATCGTGAGGACGTCGGGTGTCCCGAACCGGTCGATCTGTACGGCACGCATCTGAAAGGCCCCCTCCGCACGGCAGTTGCTGACGCGGGGGGAAGCAACCGCCGTGATCACGGGATTCCCCGGAGGGGGCGAGAGGTCAGGCGGTCTCGCGCCAGCCCTCGTGGGTGGCGGCGAGGGTGTCGAGGGTGTGGAGGAGGGCCGGGGTCCAGCCGTCGGCGGGCGGGTCGAGGACGACGAGCCACTGGGCGTCCTCGGCGTCGTCCTCCCCGGCGAGGGCGTCGCGGACGATCTCGGGCTGGTCGAGGCCGGGGAGTTCGGCGGCGAGGGTCTCGGCGGCCTCCTCGGCGGCGTCGCGGTCGGGGAGGACGAGCAGCTGGCGGGTGTGGGGATCGTTCTCGGTCACCCGGACATTCTGGGGCACTGTCGTCGGGGCGTGGGATGCTGGTAGGCGATGGCCAGGAAGAGTGCACCCGACGACCTGCTCGCCCCGCTGACCCTCGCGGTCGGCCAGGAGGAGCTGCTGCTGGACCGCGCGGTCGCCCAGGTGGTGGCGGCCGCGAAGGCGGCGGACCCGGACACGGACGTGCGGGACATCCCGCCCGGCGGTCTGCAGCCGGGCAGCTTGGCCGAGTTGACCACGCCCTCGCTGTTCGCCGAGCGCAAGGTGATCGTGGTGCGCGCCGCCCAGGACCTCTCCGCCGACTCCGTGAAGGAGGTCAAGGCGTACATCGAGGCCCCGGCCGACGAGGTGATCATGGTGCTCGTCCACGCGGGCGGCGCCAAGGGCAAGGGCCTGCTGGACGCCGGCCGCAAGGCGGGTGGGCGCGAGGTGGCTTGCCCGAAGCTGGCCAAGGCGAGCGAGCGGCTGGCCTTCGTGAAGGGCGAGTTCCGCAACCTCGGCCGCTCGGCGACGCCGGAGGCCTGCCAGGCCCTGCTGGACTCCCTCGGCAGCGATCTGCGCGAACTGGCCGCCGCCTGCAGCCAGTTGACCTCGGACGTCGAGGGGACGATCGACGAGACGGTGGTGGCCCGCTACTACAGCGGCCGCGCCGAGGCGACGGGTTTCGAGGTGGCGGACCTGGCGGTCACCGGCCGCGCGGCGGAGGCGCTGGAGCGGCTGCGCTGGGCGCTGGCGGTCGGCCAGCCGCCGACGGGCATCACGTACGCGCTGGCCTCCGGCGTGCGCAGCATCGGCCGGCTGGCCTCGGCCGGGCGGAACATGCGCCCGGGCGACCTGGCCCGCGAGCTGGGCATGCCGCCGTGGAAGGTCGACCGGGTGCGCCAGCAGATGCGCGGCTGGACGGGCGACGGCGTGGCCGCCGCGCTGACGGCGATCGCCCAGGCGGACGCGGCGGTCAAGGGCGGCTCGGACGACCCGGCGTACGCGCTGGAGCGCGCGGTGGTCGCCGTGGCCCGCGCCGCCCGGGCGGGCTCCCGCCCGTCGTACTGACCGGGCGGCCCGGCGGGACGGGGGCGCGCCGCGTCAGGGGCAGGACTCCCCGAACTTCACGGCCTTGATCGTCACCGGCTGGCCGGTCAGGGCCGTGCCGGGGGCGGGGTCCTGGGTGCAGACCTGCCAGTTCGACTGCACGAGCACCATGCGGTTCTGCGGGGAGGCGTCCTTCACGCTGATCGAGGTCGAACCGGGCAGCGAGTCCCGTGCGACGTTCACGGCCTTGCCCTTGAAGTCCGGCACGGTGGTGCCGGCCTTCGTGGGGTGGCCGGCGCCCTGGTCCTGTGCGGGGCAGGTCTCGTCCAGCTTCACGGCGCCGAGGTCGATCTTCGCGGTGGCGGCCTGCTCCCCGGGGGCGGGTGTCTGGGTGCAGACCTTCCAGTTGCGATCGGCGATCTGGTTGCGGTCACGGCCCAGAGCGTCGTGTGAGGTGAGGTTGTGGAAGCCGGCGGCCTGCGCGGTGTCCTGGGCGGTCTGCAGGCCCTTGCCGACGAGATCGGGAAGCGTGCCGACCTTGGCAGGGGGCTGCGCCGCCGGTGTGCCGCCGACGGGCGATGCCGCGGCGGCCGCCGCCGTGGTGGCGCTTCCCGTGCCGCCGGAGGTGGTGGCCGCCGGCTCGCAGGCAGCGAGGCCGGCGACGGTGATCGTGGTGAGCAGGGCGAGAGCGGCGCGGCGCATGGGGTCCCCTGGGCAGGTGGTGCTGGTCGTGGTGGACGGACCGTATCGACGGATGCCGTGGTCGTGTGGCTGCTGTGATCGATCCGTGACGGAAGTGGGGGCAGGGGGTGTGGTCGCCGAGCGTGCCGCGGGCGGCCCCGCGGCGGCCGGGCGGCGGAAACGCGCACTGCCCGCCCGGTGTGTACCGGGCGGGCAGTGGAGGAAGGCCTGTGAGCGGCGCTTCCGGTCAGTCTCTGTGCACCGCACCCGCGTGGCGAACGCAGGCCGCGTGCGGTGCGAGGTCTCGCACGCCTCGGGGTCCGGGTAGAGGGCCGGAACGTCCCGCGGCGGGGTGGGGGCGGAGCCCCCGGGCGGGTCAGGCCTGGGCGGCGTTGACGCGCTTGGTGATGGCCGACTTCTTGTTGGCGGCCTGGTTGGCGTGGATGACGCCCTTGCTCACGGCCTTGTCGAGCGCCTTGGAGGCGGCACGGGCCAGCACGGTGGCCTTCTCGGTCTCACCGGCGGCAGCGGCCTCACGGGCCTTGCGCAGAGCGGTCTTCAGCGAGGACTTGACGGCCTTGTTGCGCAGGCGCGCCTTCTCGTTGGTCTTGTTGCGCTTGATCTGGGACTTGATGTTCGCCACGAAGGAGCCTCAGTCTGTCTAAGGAGTTGAACGGGGTTGCACCACGCGGCTTCCGGCCGTGCTGAGAGGGCATGCCGGGGCCAGGTGCAGCTGACCACGCTACCAGGGGCCCGCCGCGCGACCCAAACCGGCCGGGGGGCCGTGGGGGAGGGGAAGTCCCCGGAGGGTGCCCCCGCCCGCAGTCGTGGGAGGATGGGAGGAACTCTTTCGATCGGACGAGACCGTCCGGTCCCCGGGGAGACCGGTCAGCGATGACCAGGCCCCCGGCCCCGGACGGACCAACGGAGAATCGGACCAAGGTGCCCGCGACCCCCAGCAATGTGCCAGAGCCCAGCCGTACCGACCCGGCGCTGATCCGCAACTTCTGCATCATCGCCCACATCGACCACGGCAAGTCGACGCTCGCAGACCGGATGCTGCAGATCACCGGTGTCGTCGACCCCCGGCAGATGCGCGCCCAGTACCTCGACCGCATGGACATCGAGCGCGAGCGCGGCATCACCATCAAGTCGCAGGCGGTCCGCCTCCCGTGGGCGCCGAGGACCGGGCCGGACGCCGGGACGACGCACATCCTCAACATGATCGACACCCCGGGCCACGTGGACTTCACGTACGAGGTGTCCCGGTCCCTGGCGGCCTGCGAGGGCACCATCCTGGTGGTCGACGCGGCCCAGGGCATCGAGGCGCAGACCCTCGCCAACCTCTACCTGGCGCTGGAGAACGACCTCACGATCGTCCCGGTCCTCAACAAGATCGACCTCCCGGCCGCCCAGCCGGAGAAGTACGCCGCGGAGATCGCCCACATCATCGGCTGCGACCCCTCGGACGTGCTCCAGGTCAGCGCCAAGACGGGCCTGGGCGTCGAGGACCTGCTCGACCACATCGTCAACACCGTTCCGGCCCCGGTCGGCGTCAAGGACGCCCCGGCCCGCGCGATGATCTTCGACTCGGTGTACGACTCCTACCGCGGCGTGGTCACCTACGTCCGTGTCGTGGACGGCCAGCTCACCAAGCGCGAGCGCATCGCGATGATGTCGACCGGCGCCACCCACGAGCTGCTGGAGATCGGCGTCATCTCGCCCGAGCCGAAGGTCGCGGACGGCCTCGGCGTCGGCGAGGTGGGCTACATCATCACCGGTGTGAAGGACGTCCGGCAGTCCAAGGTCGGTGACACGATCACCTCGATGCACAAGGGCGCCACCGAGGCGCTGGGCGGCTACAAGGACCCGCGCCCGATGGTGTTCTCGGGCCTGTACCCGCTGGACGGCTCGGACTACCCGCTGCTGCGCGACGCCCTGGACAAGCTGCGCCTCAACGACGCCGCCCTGGTGTACGAGCCGGAGACCTCCGTCGCCCTCGGCTTCGGCTACCGCTGCGGCTTCCTCGGCCTGCTGCACCTGGAGATCATCCGGGAGCGCCTGGAGCGCGAGTTCAACCTCGACCTGATCTCCACCGCCCCGAACGTGGTCTACCGGGTGATCATGGAGGACGGCACCGAGCACACCGTCACCAACCCGAGCGAGTTCCCCGAGGGCAAGATCGCCGAGGTGTACGAGCCGATCGTGCGCGGCACCATCCTCGCGCCCAACGAGTTCGTCGGCGCGATCATGGAGCTCTGCCAGTCCCGCCGCGGCAACCTCCAGGGCATGGACTACCTGTCCGAGGACCGCGTCGAGCTGCGCTACACCCTGCCGCTCGCCGAGATCGTCTTCGACTTCTTCGACCAGCTGAAGTCCAAGACCCGCGGCTACGCCTCGCTCGACTACGAGCCCATCGGCGAGCAGACCGCCGCCCTGGTCAAGGTCGACATCCTGCTGCACGGCGACCCGGTGGACGCCTTCTCCGCGATCGTCCACAAGGACAAGGCCTACAGCTACGGCGTGATGATGGCCGGCAAGCTGCAGAAGCTCATCCCGCGCCAGCAGTTCGAGGTGCCGATCCAGGCCGCGATCGGCTCCCGGGTGATCGCCCGCGAGACGGTCCGCGCGATCCGCAAGGACGTCCTCGCCAAGTGCTACGGCGGTGACATCTCGCGCAAGCGCAAGCTGCTGGAGAAGCAGAAGGAGGGCAAGAAGCGGATGAAGATGGTCGGCCGCGTGGAGGTCCCGCAGGAGGCCTTCATCGCCGCGCTGTCCACCGACGCCGAGGCGCCCAAGGACAAGAAGTAGCAGCACGAACGAAGGGCCCGTCCGCGCCGGACGGGCCCTTCGTCGTACCTGGCGGGCGGGGTCAGTCCACCTCGGCCACGGCCTCGGCGAACTGCGCCTGGTAGAGCCGGGCGTAGGCGCCGTCGGCGGCGATCAGCTCCTCGTGGGTGCCCTGCTCGACGATCGAGCCGTTCTCCATCACCAGGATCACGTCCGCGTCCCGGATGGTGGAGAGCCGGTGCGCGATCACGAAGCTGGTCCGCCCGGTGCGCAGCCGGGCCATGGCCCGCTGGATCAGCACCTCGGTACGGGTGTCGACGGAGCTGGTCGCCTCGTCGAGCACCAGGATGGACGGCTGGGCGAGGAACGCCCGGGCGATGGTGATCAGCTGCTTCTCGCCCGCGCTGACGCCGGTGCCCTCGTCGTCGATGACGGTGTCGTAGCCCTCCGGCAGCGTCCGGACGAACCGGTCGACGTGCGCGGCCCTCGCCGCCTCGACGACCTGCTCGCGGGTGGCGCCGTCGGCCCCGTACGCGATGTTGTCGGCGATGCTGCCGCCGAACAACCAGGTGTCCTGGAGGACCATGCCGATGCCCGAGCGCAGGTCCTCGCGGGACATCGCGGCGATGTCGACCCCGTCGAGGGTGATCCGGCCGCCGCTGACCTCGTAGAAGCGCATCAGCAGGTTGACCAGGGTGGTCTTGCCGGCGCCGGTGGGGCCGACGATGGCGACCGTCTGGCCGGGCTCGACCTTGAGGGAGAGGTCCTCGATGAGCGGCTTGTCGGGCTCGTAGCGGAACGCGACGTCCTGGAAGGAGACGCGCCCGCGCACCGCGTCGGGCTTCTCGGGCATGGCCGGCTCGGGCGTCTGCTCGGGGGCGTCGAGCAGTTCGAAGACGCGCTCGGCGGAGGCGACCCCGGACTGCACCAGGTTGGCCATGCTGGCGACCTGGGTGAGCGGCTGGCTGAACTGCCGCGAGTACTGGATGAACGCCTGCACGTCGCCGATGGACAGCGAGCCGCTCGCCACCCGCAGGCCGCCGACCACGGCGACCAGCACGTACTGCAGGTTGCCGATGAGCATCATCGCGGGCTGGATGATCCCGGAGATGAACTGGGCCTTGAAGCTGGACTGGTAGAGCGCCTCGTTGTGTTCCTGGAAGGTCGCGGCGGCCTCCTTCTGCCGGCCGAACACCTTCACCAGGGTGTGCCCGGTGTACATCTCCTCGATGTGCGCGTTCAACTTGCCGGTGGAGGCCCACTGCTGGACGAACTGGGGCTGGGCCCGCTTGCCGACCTTGGCGGCCACGACCACCGACACCGGGACGGTGACGAGGGCGATCACCGCCAGCAGCGGGGAGATCCAGAACATCATCGCGAGCACGCCGACCACGGTGAGCAGCGAGTTGACGACCTGTCCCATGGTCTGCTGCATCGACTGGCCGATGTTGTCGATGTCGTTGGTGACCCGGCTGAGCACCTCGCCGCGCGGCTGCTGGTCGAAGTAGCTCAGCGGCAGCCGGGCGAGCTTGGCCTCGACGTCCTGGCGCAGCCGGAAGGCGGCGCGCTGGATGGCGGTGGTGGCGAGGCGGCCCTGGACGATGCCGAACACGGCGGAGGCGACGTAGATCGCCAGCACCCAGAGCAGGATGCGGCCGATGGCGCCGAAGTCCATGCCCGCGCCGGGGGTGAAGTGGACGGCGGAGAGCAGGTCGGCGACGCCGCCCTCGCCGTGGGCGCGCAGCCCGTCGACGGCCTGCTCCTTGGTGAGGCCGGGGCCGAAGCGCTCGCCGACGACGCCGGCGAAGATCAGGTCGGTGGCGTCGCCGAGGACCTTGGGGCCGGTGACGGCGCAGCCGATGCTGAGCACGCCGAGGCCCAGGACGCCGGAGAGCAGGGCGCGTTCGGGGCGCAGGAGTCCGAGGACGCGCTTGCCGGAGCCCTTGAAGTCCATGGACTTCTCGGTGCCCTGGCCGCCCATGAACCGGCCCGGCCCGGCGGGGCCTCTGCGGGCGGCGGCGGCCTGCGAGTCGCTGGGGAGTCCGTCGCCCTTCTCGGCGCCGTTCTTCTCGGCGGCGTCCTTCTCGGGCACGGCCTTGTCGGGGGTGGTCACGCCGCCTCCTGCTCGGTGAGCTGGGAGAGCACGATCTCCCGGTACGTCGGGTTGTCGGCCATGAGCTCGTGGTGGGTTCCGCTGCCGACGACGGCGCCCTCGTCGAGGACGATGATCCGGTCGGCGTCGCGGATGGTGGAGACCCGCTGGGCGACGATCAGGACGGCCGCGTCGGCGGTCTCGCGGGCGAGGGCCTTGCGGAGCCTGGCGTCGGTGGCGTAGTCGAGGGCGGAGAAGGAGTCGTCGAAGAGGTAGACGTCGGGCCTGCGCACCAGGGCGCGGGCGATGGCCAGGCGCTGGCGCTGGCCGCCGGAGACGTTGCTGCCGCCCTGGGCGATGGGCGCGTCCAGGCCCTCGGGGAGCTTCTCGACGAACTCCTTGGCCTGGGCGACCTCCAGGGCGTGCCAGAGCTCCTCGTCGGTGGCGTTCGGCTTCCCGTAGCGCAGGTTGCCGGCGATGGTGCCGGTGAACAGGTACGGCTTCTGCGGGACGAGGCCGACGGTCTCGGCGATGGCGTCGGGGGAGAGCTCGCGCACGTCGACGCCGCCGAGCAGGACCTGGCCGGAGGTGGCGTCGAAGAGCCGGGGGACGAGGCCGAGCAGGGTGGACTTGCCGCTGCCGGTGGAGCCGATGACGGCGGTGGTCTCGCCGGGGCGGGCGGTCAGGTCGATGCCGCGCAGCACGGGCGCCTCGGCGCCGGGGTAGCGGAAGTCGACCTCGCGCAGCTCCAGGTTGCCCCGGTTCAGCACCTCGTCGACGGGCGCGGAGGGCGGGACGACGCTGGAGGAGGTGGCGAGGACCTCGTCGATGCGCTCGGCGCAGACCTCGGCGCGCGGCACCATCATGAACATGAAGGTGGCCATCATGACGCTCATCAGGATCTGCATCAGGTAGGAGAGGAAGGCGGTGAGGCCGCCGATCTCCATGTCGTGGCTGTCGATGCGCATGGCGCCGAACCAGAGCACGGCGACGCTGGAGACGTTCACGACCAGCATGACGGCCGGGAACATGAAGGACATCAGCCGCCCGACCTGGAGGGCGGTGTGGGTGAAGTCCTGGTTGGCGTCGGCGAACCGGTCCTGCTCGTGGCCGTCCTTGACGAACGCGCGGATGACACGGATGCCGGTGATCTGCTCGCGCAGCACCCGGTTGATGGTGTCGATCTTCGCCTGCATGCTGCGGAACTTGGGGCGCAGCGCGCGCACCAGCAGCAGGACGACGGTGCCGAGCACCGGGATGACGGCCAGCAGCAGGCCGGACAGCGGGACGTCCTGGTTGAGGGCCATGATGATGCCGCCGACGCACATGATCGGCGCGGCCACCATGAGCGTGAAGCTCATCAGGGCGAGCATCTGGACCTGCTGGACGTCGTTGGTGGTGCGGGTGATCAGCGAGGGCGCGCCGAACTGGCCGGTCTCGCGGGAGGAGAAGCTCTGCACCCGGTCGAAGACGGCGGCGCGCAGGTCGCGGCCGAAGGCCATGGCGGTGCGGGCGCCGTAGTAGACGGCGCCGACGGAGCAGAGCGCCTGGATGATCGTCACCCCGATCATCACGGCGCCGACACGCATGATGTAGCCGGTGTCGCCCTTGACCACACCGCTGTCGATGATGTCGGCGTTCAGCGTCGGCAGGTACAGCGCGGCGAGGGTCGAGACCAGCTGGAGCAGCACCAGCAGGGCGATCGGTCGGGAGTAGGGGCGCAGGTACGCCCTGAGCAGTCTGATCAGCACTGGCACACTCTTGTCGTCGGCGGGTGGGTTCGCATCCCAATTCTCGTGCCTCGTGAGGCTCGTACGGGTGATTCACGGGATCAGCGCGGGAGTTTGCCAGGCCTTTGCCGTACCCTCCGCCGCCGGACCCCCGCGCGGTCACCGGAAGTGCCCCGGCACCCAGGTCACGGTGGGGTGCCGCCTGGGCCCGCCCCCTTACGGAATGACCGGTTTCCCCCTAGGCTGCTGGTGCCCCCTTGTTACTGGCCGGTACCGCGCCGGTGTCACGCCGGTTTCGGGCGGGGCCCGGCCGCCGCCCCCACGGCGCCGTTCCTCCAGTCCCTCGAACGGCCACCCGCCCCCGGAGGTCCTCGTTGAGTTCCGCTCAGTCCCTGATCGGCTCCGGCAGCGCCGACATCGTCGCCGGGCGTCCCGCCTCCGTCGCCCACCTGTTCCTGGACCGCGTCGCGGCCACCCCGAACGGTGAGGCCTACCGCTACCCCGCGCCGGTCGACGAGCACGCCGCCGACGGCGCCCCCGGGGCGGAGCAGTGGCGCTCGGTGACCTGGGCGCAGACCGCCGAGCAGGTGTACGCGGTGGCCGCCGGCCTGCTGGAGCTGGGCATCGCCCCGGAGGACCGGGTCGCCCTGATGTCCTCCACCCGGCTGGAGTGGATCGTCGCGGACATGGGCAACATGTGCGCCGGGGCGGCCACCACCGCCATCTACCCGAGCACCAACGCCGACGAGACGGCGTACATCCTCTCCGACTCCGGCTCCCGCGCCCTGTTCGTGGAGAACCCCGCCCAGCTCGCCAAGGTCGTCGGCGAGCTCGGCCAGCTGCCCGAGCTGCGCACCGCCGTCCTCTTCGACGGCGAGGTGCCGCAGGAGACGGGCTCCCTGACCGTCCTCACCTTCGACGAGCTCAAGCGCCGGGGCGCCGAGTACCTGGCCGGGCACCCGGACACGATAGAGAAGGCCGTCGCCGCCCTCGACAAGGAGCAGCTCGCCACCCTCATCTACACCTCCGGCACCACCGGCCGCCCCAAGGGCGTGCGCCTGGTGCACGACTGCTGGGCCTACCAGGGCCGCGCCCAGGAGCAGAGCGGGCTGCTGCGCGGCGACGACGTGCAGTTCATGTGGCTGCCGCTGTCGCACGTCTTCGGCAAGAGCCTGATCTGCGGGCAGATCGCCACCGGCCACGTGATGGCCGTGGACGGCCGGGTCGACCGGATCATCCACAACCTGCCCGTGGTCCGGCCCACCATGATGGCCTCCGCCCCGCGCATCTTCGAGAAGGTCTACAACGGCATCGCCGGCAAGGCCCGGGCCGAGGGCGGCGCCAAGTACAAGATCTTCATGTGGGCCGCCCGCACCGCCCGCGAGTACGCCAAGGCCACCCAGGCGAGCCGGGCCGCCAGCGGCCACGACGCCGCGCCGCTGGGCCTGCGGGTGCAGCACGCGATCGCCGACAAGCTGGTGTACGGCAAGATCCGCGCCGCGTTCGGCGGCCGGATGCGCGGCTCCGTCTCCGGCAGCGCCGCCCTGGCCCCCGAGATCGGGTACTTCTTCGCCGGCATCGGCGTGCCCGTCCTGGAGGGCTACGGCCTGACCGAGAGCTCCGCGGGCATCTGCGTCAACCACGCCGAGGACGTCCGCATCGGCAGCGTCGGCACCATGCTGCCCGGCAGCGAGGTCCGCATCGCCGAGGACGGGGAGATCCTGCTGCGCGGCCCCGGCGTCATGCGCGGCTACCACAACCTGCCGGAGAAGACCGCCGAGGTGCTGGAGGCCGACGGCTGGTTCCACACCGAGGACATCGGCGAGCTCACGGCGGACGGCTTCCTGAAGATCACCGACCGCAAGAAGGACCTGTTCAAGACCTCCGGCGGCAAGTACGTGGCGCCCAGCGAGGTCGAGGGCAAGTTCAAGGCGATCTGCCCGTTCGTCAGCAACATCCTGGTGATCGGCAACGGCCGCAACTACTGCACCGCGCTGATCGGCCTCGACGAGGCCGTGATCATGCCCTGGGCCGTCGAGCACGGTCTGGCCGGCAGGTCCTACGCCGAGGTCACGGCCGACCCGTCCGTGCTGGCGCTGATCGACGGCTTCGTCCGCACCCTCAACGGCGACCTCCAGCGCTGGCAGACGATCAAGAAGTTCCACCTGCTCCCGCGCGACCTCGACATCGAGCACGGCGAGCTCACCCCGAGCCTCAAGATCAAGCGGCCGGTGGTCGAGAAGGTGTACGCCGAGGCCGTCACCGCGATGTACGCGGGCGCCAACGAGGCCTGACCGCGCCCTCCCGTACGGCCCGGCGGGGTTCACTCGGGCCGTACGGGACAATGGGCTCATGCCCTCCGCACTCCCCGACGGCGACCCGGTGCCGTCCGACGGTTCCCTGCCCGCGCACGCCCTCACCGGGCTGGGCTCGCGGCCGTTCGGCTTCTACCTGCACGTGCCGTACTGCGCCAGCCGCTGCGGCTACTGCGACTTCAACACCTACACCGCCACCGAGCTGCGCTCCTCCGGCGCCGTCGCCTCCCAGGAGACGTACGCGGACAACGTGGTCGCCGAGGTCCGCCTCGCGCGGCGGGTGCTGGGGGACGCGGACCTGCCCGTGCAGACCGTCTTCCTCGGCGGCGGCACGCCGACCCTGCTGCCCGCCCGGGACCTGGTGAAGATGCTCGCCGCGATCCGCGAGGAGTTCGGGCTCGCGGACGGTGCCGAGGTGACCACCGAGGCCAACCCGGAGTCCGTCGACCCGGCCTACCTCGCCGAACTGCGCGAGGGCGGCTACAACCGCGTCTCCTTCGGCATGCAGAGCGCCCGCCCCCACGTGCTCCAGCTCCTCGACCGCCACCACACCCCGGGCCGCCCCGAGGCCTGCGTCGCCGAGGCCCGCGCGGCCGGCTTCGAGCACGTCAACCTCGACCTCATCTACGGCACCCCCGGCGAGAGCGACGACGACTGGCGCGCCTCCCTCGACGCCGCGATCGGCGCCGGGCCCGACCACGTCTCCGCGTACTCCCTGATCGTCGAGGACGGCACCCGCCTCGCGGCCCGCGTCAAGCGCGGCGAACTGCCGATGATCGACGACGACGTCCACGCCGACCGCTACCTCATCGCGGAGCAGGCCCTCACCGCCGCCGGCTACTCCTGGTACGAGGTCTCCAACTGGGCCACCACCCCCGAGGGCCGCTGCCGCCACAACGAGCTCTACTGGACCGGCGCCGACTGGTGGGGCGCCGGCCCGGGCGCCCACAGCCACGTCGGCGGCGTCCGCTGGTGGAACGCCAAGCACCCCGCCGCCTACGCCCGGTCCCTGGCGGAGAGCCGCACCCCGGCCCAGGCCCGCGAGGTCCTCACGGACGAGGACCGCCGGGTGGAGCGCATCCTCCTGGAGCTGCGGCTGGAGCAGGGCATCCCCCTGGACCTGCTCACCGAGACGGGCCTCAAGGCCGCTGCCCGCCACCTGGCGGACGGCCTCCTGGCACCGGACACCTACGAGCGGGGCCGCGCCACCCTCACCCTCCAGGGCAGGCTGCTGGCGGACGCGGTCGTGCGTGACCTGGTGGACTAGGGCGTGTCAAGACACGCCCTAGCAGATCCGTCGCACGGGCTGGCCGGTGAGTCCGGCGATGGTCTCGAAGTCGGCGTCCTGGTGGAGAACGGTGAGCTTGTGCTGGGCTGCGGTGACGGCCACCAGGAGGTCGACCGGGCTGGCGCACTGGTGCCGACTCGACTGCGCGAGCCGTTCCTGCAGTTCAGAGGCCACCTGCCAGACGTCGTCCCGCAGGTGCTGGTACGGGAAGAGCTCCCGCAGCAGGCCGACCGCCTCGAAATAGGTGGTTCGGCCGCCCACCGCCCGCAGGTACTCCTGGCGTACGGGTTCGCACAGCAGCACCAGTCCGGCGGTGACCGCCTCATCCCAAGCCGATCCGGTCTGGCCGCGCATCAGCCGCACCAGGGCGCTGGTGTCGATCAGGAACTCCTCGCTCATGCGGCCGACCTACCGGCCTCGCCCGGCTCCTCCGGGTAGCCGATGACGGAGAAGTCGATGTCGCCGTCGGCCACCATCTGCCGCATGCGGGCGAGCGCGGCCGCGCGGCGTCTGCGATCCGCGATCTCCCGGAGCGCGGCGTTGACAGTGTCCTTCTTGGTGGTGGTGCCGAGGTAGCGCGCCGCGTCGGCGAGCGCTTCGTCGTCGAGATCGATCACAGTGCGGGACATCGGACCTCCCAGGGCGGCGTATATCTCTTTCCAGAATAGGATATACGCACGGCGGGGTCAGTCGGGCAGGGCGGTGAAGTCGATCAACTCTTCGACTCTTCCCAGGAGTTCGGGCTCCAGGTCCCTGTAGGAGTTCACCTTCGACAGGATGTGCTTCCACGCCGCCGGGGTGTCCACCGGCCATCCCAGGCGGCGGCAGGTGCCCTCCTTCCAGTCCTCGCCCCTCGGGACGGCGGGCCAGGCGGGGATGCCGACGCTGGAGGGTTTCACGGCCTGCCAGATGTCGATGTAGGGGTGGCCGACGACCAGGACCGAGTCGCCGGTGACCTGGGCGGCGATGCGGTGCTCCTTCGTGCCCGGGAGCAGGTGGTCGACGAGGACGCCGAGGCGGCGGCCGGGGCCCGGGGCGAACTCGGCGACGATGGCGGGCAGGTCGTCGATGCCCTGGAGGTACTCGACGACCACGCCCTCGATGCGCAGGTCGTCGCCCCAGACCCGCTCGACCAGCTCCGCGTCGTGCCGCCCCTCCACGTAGATGCGGGACTCGCGGGCGACCCGGGCGCGCGCACCGGGGACGGCGAGCGAGCCGGAGGCCGTCCGCGCCGGGGTGCGCGGCGCGGAGGCGGCGACGGGGCGCACCAGGGTGACGACGCGCCCCTCCAGCAGGAAGCCGCGCGGGACCATCGGGAACACCCGGTGCTTGCCGAAACGGTCCTCCAGGGTGACGGTGAACCCCTCCGCCGTCTTCTCGCACCGCACCACCGCCCCGCAGTACCCGGTGGCCGCCTCCTCCACCACCAGGTCCCGCTCCGCGGGCACCTCCGGGGCGGGGGCCTGGTTCTTCCACGGAGGGGTGAGGTCTGGTCCGTACTGGCGGCTGCGCATGCCCGCGAGTCTACGGACGGTCAACCGTGTGGGAGAGTACGGGCGATCACGAGTCCTGGGGGTGGGATCGGTGCGCAGGCGGGAGTGCCGAAGCCGGGGCGGCTCCCCCGGGCCCGAGCGAGGAATCACAACGCTCGGAAGTGCTCCACCGCTTGTTCGAGGGACGGTGTGAGGCCACTCAGCTCCGAGACGATCAGGCGGAGCTCACGCCGGAGTTCGGGCGAGTCGTGCCAGCTCTCCGGACTCCTGGAGAGTACGGCGGCCAGCAGATCGCCTTCGTACATGTCGCCCTCGGCCATCGGATCATTCCGGAGCACCTCCAGGGCCAGGGGCAGGAGGTAGGGAAGGCCCACGTCCTGTCCGATCAGCAGACGCAGGTCCTCGACGTTCAGCTCGCCGATCGGCTTCCGGCGAAGCAGGTGCGCGGTTGCCATCAGGCGGGTCCCGTTGCCCGACGGAGCTGGCCAACGGTCGTGCTCCAGCTCCTCAAGCGATCGGTCACGGTTCACGAGTGGAGTCACCGGGGGATCGTCCCATGCTCAGTCCGCCATGCCCGGGGCGCCCCACAGGGGGAACCAGCGGCTGAGGTCCTTCTCCAGCCGCAGGTCGTTGCCGAGCATCGCGTTGATCTGGAGCTCCAGGGGGCTGTTGCGGCGCTCGCCGCCGCCGGGCATCGGGGCGAAGGGGTAGAAGGTGCCGCGCTTGTAGAGGTAGACCAGGGCCAGCGACTGCCCTTCCGCGTTGCGGAAGCCCACGAGCGAGCAGAGCAGCTGCGGCCCGAAGCCGTTGGCCTCCAGCTCGCTGTTGACGGCGTGCAGGTCGTTGACCAGCTCGGGGAGTTCCTCGGGGCGGTGGCGGGCGAGGAGCCAGGAGTAGCCGTAGCCGTCCTTGGAGGCCTCGACCGGGACGCCGCCGCGCTCGGTGTCGGCGTCCAGCAGGGCCCGCACCTGCTGTTCGACCTGGACGAAGGCCGCGCCCTCGACGGCCGCGAAGCAGACGGAGCCCAGCCCGGTGGGGAGGAACCCGGCGCCGGCCTCCAGGGTGAGGGCGGCGGAGGGGATGCCGAACAGCTGGTCGAGGTCGGGTTTGACGGGCTTGGTGCGGCCGAACAGGGTGTCGAGGAATCCCACGGCGGTCCTTTCCGGGTCGGGGGAGGGCTCAGCGGCCCAGCTGCTCGGAGATCTTCGCCAGCTGCTCCAGCCGCTTCTCCAGCGACGGGTGGGTGGAGAGCAGCTGCGAGGCCGTCTCCTTGGCGCTGAGCGCCGGGGCGAAGTAGAAGGCGTTGTACGGCTGCGCCTGGCGCAGGTCCTTGGTGGGGATCGCCGCGATCTGCCCGGTCACCTTGGTCAGTGCCGAGGCCAGGGCGCTGGGTCGGCCGGTGAGCTGGGCGGCGGCCCGGTCGGCGGCGAGTTCGCGGTAGCGGGAGAGCAGCCGGGTGAGCAGGAAGCTGATGGCGTAGACGACCATCGACACCAGCGGGATGACCAGCGCGAGGATGGCCGCGTTCTGGTCGTTGTTGTTGCGCCCGCCGCCCATGAACCCGCCGTACATGGCGAGCCGGGTCATGGCCCCGGCGAGCACGCCGAGGAAGCCGGCCACCGTCATCACCGCGACGTCCCGGTGCGCGACGTGGGAGAGTTCGTGGGCGAGGACGCCCTCCAGCTCCTCCGGTTCGAGTCGGCGCAGCAGCCCGGTGGTGACGCACACCACCGCGTTCTGCGGGTTGCGGCCGGTGGCGAAGGCGTTGGGCATGTCGGTGTCGGCCACCGCCACGCGGGGTTTGGGCATGTCGGCCAGGGCGCAGAGCCGGTCGATCGTGCCGTGGAGTTGGGGGTACTGTTCCGGGCTCACCGGCCGGGCGCCCATGGCCCGCTCGGTGATCTTGTCGCTGAACCAGAACTGGGCCACGAACAGCCCGCCGGAGATCAGGACGATCAGCGGCCAGGCGCCGCGCAGCAGCGCGATCAGCAGACCGGTGAAACCGACGTACAGCAGCCCGATCACGAACATCGTCGCCACCATGCGGCTGGTCAGGCCGCGGTCCGGCGCGAAACGGGTGTGCTGGCCCGAGCTCGACATCGCTTGCTCCTCCGTTCGCCGTCGCTTTCGATGCTGCCACCCGGACGGCCCCGGAGCACCACCCCCGCGCCGGGACTTGTCCGCGGGAGGGTGGCGGGACCGGAACTGCGGGCAGGATCACCCCGGCCGGGCCGTTCCTGGGGGAGGACCCGGGCCTTACACTGGCAGGTACGGTTCTGGCACTCGAATGCACAGAGTGCCAGGGTCGGGATCCTCCTCCGGGGGCGGTCCGAGCCATCGAAACAGGGACACGGACGGACAACGTGCGAAGAGGGAGGTGCGTGCCCCATGGCCGGTGAGGTCCGCCAGCTGGACGAGCGCAAGCTGGCCGTGCTGCGCGCCATCGTCCAGGACTACGTGGGTACCGAGGAGCCGGTCGGCTCCAAGGCCCTGGTGGAACGGCACAACCTCGGCGTCTCCCCGGCGACGGTGCGCAACGACATGGCGGCGCTGGAGGAGGAGGGCTATATCCACCAGCCGCACACCAGCGCCGGGCGCATCCCCACCGACAAGGGCTACCGCCTGTTCGTCGACCGCCTCGCCGAGGTCAAGCCGATGAGCGCCCCGGAGCGCCGGGCGATCCGGCACTTCCTGGACGGCGCCGTCGACCTGGACGACGTGGTCGCCCGGACGGTGCGCCTGCTCGCCCAGCTGACCCGGCAGGTCGCCGTGGTGCAGTACCCCTCGCTGACCCGCTCCACCGTCCGGCACATCGAACTGGTGGCGCTGGCCCCGGCCAAGGTGATGCTGGTGCTGATCACCAACACCGGCCGGGTCGAGCAGCGGATGGTCGACTGCCCGGGCACGGTCGGCGAGACCGTCCTGGCGGACCTGAGGGCCAGGATCAACGCGCACGCCGCCGGCCAGCGGCTGCCGGACGTGCCGGGGCTCCTGGAGGAGCTGCCGGCCATGTTCGAGCAGGTCGACCGGCCGACGGTCACCACCGTCCTGGCGACGCTCTTCGAGGCGCTCGCCGAACAGAACGAGGAGCGGATCATGCTGGCCGGCACGGCCAACCTGACCCGCTTCGGGCACGACTTCCCGCTGACCATCCAGCCGGTGCTGGAAGCCCTGGAGGAGCAGGTCGTCCTGCTCCGCCTCCTGGGTGAGACCGCGGACGCGGGGATGACGGTCCGGATCGGCCGAGAGATCGCGTACGAGGGGCTGAATTCCACCTCCGTCGTGTCCGTCGGTTACGGTTCGGGCGACGAGAGCGTGGCCAAACTGGGAGTGATCGGTCCGACCCGGATGGACTACCCGGGCACAATGGGGGCGGTGCGAGCGGTGGCACGGTACGTGGGTCAGATCCTGGCCGAGTCGTAGCAAACCCCCGTCAGACGGCTGACGGGTCCGATCGCAGCACTACTACAGGCGGAACAAGCGGAGCATTTGGTGGCCACGGACTACTACGCGGTACTCGGCGTCCGACGGGATGCGGGGCAGGACGAGATCAAGAAGGCGTTCCGGCGCCTGGCGCGCGAACTGCACCCGGACGTCAACCCGGACCCGAAGACGCAGGAGCGGTTCAAGGAGATCAACGCCGCCTACGAGGTGCTCTCCGATCCGCAGAAGCGCCAGGTCTACGACCTCGGCGGGGACCCGCTGTCCCCGGGCGGCGGAGCGGGCGGCTTCGGCGCGGGCGCGGCGGGCTTCGGCTTCTCCGACATCATGGACGCCTTCTTCGGCGCCGCGGCAGGCCAGCGCGGGCCGCGCTCGCGCACCCGCCGCGGCCAGGACGCCATGATCCGGCTGGAGATCACCCTGGAGGAGGCCGCGTTCGGCACCACCAAGGAGCTCCAGGTCGACACCGCCGTCACCTGCACCACGTGCAGCGGCGAGGGCGCGGCCCCCGGCACCTCGGCGCAGACCTGCGACATGTGCCGCGGCAAGGGCGAGGTCTCCCAGGTCACCCGGTCCTTCCTGGGCCAGGTCATGACCTCCCGCCCCTGCCCGCAGTGCCAGGGCTTCGGCACCGTCGTGCCGACCCCGTGCCCGGAGTGCGCCGGCGACGGCCGGGTCCGCGCCCGCCGCACCCTGACGGTCAAGATCCCCGCCGGTGTCGACAACGGCACCCGCATCCAGCTGGCCGGCGAGGGCGAGGTCGGCCCCGGCGGCGGCCCGGCCGGCGACCTGTACGTCGAGATCGCCGAGACCAGCCACACCGTCTTCCAGCGGCGCGGCGACGACCTGCACTGCACCGTCACCATCCCGATGACGGCCGCCTCGCTCGGCACCCAGGTGCCGCTGCAGACCCTGGACGGCCTGGAGGAGGTCGACATCCGGCCCGGCACCCAGTCCGGCCAGTCGATCCCGCTGCACGGCCGGGGCATCACGCACCTGCGCGGCGGCGGCCGGGGCGACCTGATAGTGCACGTCGAGGTGCAGACGCCCACCAAGCTCGACCCCGAGCAGGAGGAGCTGCTGCGCCGCCTCGCGGTGCTGCGCGGCGAGGAGCGGCCCTCCGGGCAGTTCGCGCCGGGCCAGCAGGGGCTGTTCTCGCGTCTGAAGGACGCCTTCAACGGCCGTTAGCCACACCGCGGGAGGGTGCCGGGGCCAGTTCGTCTCTTTGGAGGGGGCCCGGCACCCTCTTCGCGTTCCCGAACCGACCCGGAGGTACCCCCGCCATGACCGCGCCCGTCTTCGTCGTCGAGACCGAGCGGATCGCCGCCGCCGCGCCCGGCGCGCTGGTGCGCCTGGACGGGCCCGAGGGGCGGCACGCGGCGGCGGTGAAGCGGCTGGCGGCCGGGGAGGCCGTCACCCTGGCGGACGGGCTGGGCCTGGGCGTGGAGGGCACGGTCGCCGAGGTGCACGGCAAGGACGCGATCGACGTGGCCGTGACGGCGGTGCGCCGCGAGGAGCCGCCGGCGCCGCGGATCGTCGTCGTCCAGGCACTGCCGAAGGGCGACCGGGGCGAGCTGGCCGTGGAGACCATGACCGAGGTCGGGGTGGACGCGGTGATCCCCTGGTCGGCCTCGCGCTGCATCACCCAGTGGAAGGGCGAGCGCGGCGCCAAGGCGCTGGCCAAGTGGCGCTCCACCGCCCGGGAGGCGGGCAAGCAGTCCCGCCGGCTGCGCTTCCCCGAGGTCGGAGAGCCGATGACGACGAAGCAGTTGCTGCCCCTGCTGGAGAAGGCCGCCTTCGCCGCCGTGCTGCACGAGGAGGGCGCCGAGCCGCTGGCGCTGGCCGAGCTGCCCGGGAGCGGGGACGTGGTGCTGGTGGTCGGCCCGGAGGGCGGGGTGTCGCCGGAGGAGCTGGCCGCCTTCGCCGAGGCGGGCGCGAAGCCGTACCGGCTGGGCCCGTCCGTGCTGCGCACCTCCACCGCCGGGGTGGCGGCCGGCGCGCTGCTGCTGGGGCGCACCGGCCGCTGGAGCTGAAGGCCCCGGACGTTCGCGCGTCAAGCCAGAGCCCCGGAAGTTTGGGCGTAAAGCCAGCGCCCGGCACCGGCGGCTGCCTACGCTGGCCGGGTGACGGACTCCCTGAGCACCCCCGCGGGCGCCTATCCGCGCCACCCCCACCTGCACGGTGACCTGGCGGCCTTCGTCGCCGAGGACGACATCTGGCTCGCCCCGCTCGACGGCGGCCGCGCCTGGCGGCTGACCGCCGACCACCTGCCGGTCCACCACCCCCGCTTCTCCCCGGACGGGCGCCACCTGGCCTTCTCCTCCACCCGCGACGGCGCCCCCGAGGTGCACGTGCTGCCGGTGGACGGCGGCCCCTCGCGGCGGCTCACCCACTGGGGCAGCGACCAGACGCGGGTGCAGGGCTGGACGGCCGACGGCCGCCCGATCGCCACCACCGCCGCCGGTCAGGCGAGCCTGCGCCGCACCTGGGCGTACGCCGTGCCCCTGGACGGCGGCGAGCCGCAGCGGCTGCCGTACGGGCCCGTCGGCGGGCTGGCCTTCGAGCCGGGCGAGGGCGGGCGCGTGCTGCTGGCCTCCGCCAACCGCGAGCCCGCGCACTGGAAGCGCTACCGGGGCGGCCGGGCGGGCAAGCTGTGGCTCGGGACGGAGGGCGGCGAGTTCGCCCGCGTCCACGAGGCGCTGGACGGCCAGCTCGACTCCCCGATGTGGGTGGGCGGCCGGATCGCGTTCCTCTCCGACCACGAGGGCGTCTCCGAGCTCTGGTCCAGCCTCCCGGACGGCTCCGACCTGCGCCGCCACACCGCCGACCCGGAGGGCTTCTACGCCCGCAACGCCACCACCGACGGCGCCCGGGTGCTCTTCCACCGCGCCGGCGAGCTGTGGCTGCTGGACGGCTTGGAGGGTCCCGAGCCGCGCCGCCTGGACCTGAACCTGTCCGGCTCCCGCACCGGCCGCCACCGTCGCCCGGTGCCCGCCGCGCACTGGCTGGAGACCGTCTCGCCCGACCGTACGGGCCGTGCCGGCGCCGTCGTGGTGCGCGGCGGCGTGCACTGGCTGACCCACCGCGAGGGCCCCGCCCGGGTTTTGGACGAGACCCCGGGCGTGCGCGGCCGCCTGGCCCGGGTGGTGCCCGGGGAGGACGGCGCCCAGGGCGTCCTGTGGGTCTCCGACGCCGAGGGCGAGGACGCCCTGGAGTTCGCCCCCGCCGTGCAGGGCGCCGAGCGCCGCCGCCTCGCCGCCGGGCAGCTGGGCCGGGTCAACGCCCTGGCCGTCTCCCCGGACGGCAAACAGGCCGCGATCGGCGTGCACGACGGCCGCGTCCTGCTGGTCGCCCTGGCCGACGGCACCGTGCACGAGCTGGACCGCAGCCTGGACGGCGAGGTCAGCGGCCTCGCGTTCAGCCCGGACTCGGCCTGGCTGGCCTGGTCCCGTCCGGTGCACGGCCTCGGCCCGTACTCGCTGCGCCAGATCGTGCTGGCCAACCTCGCCACCCGCACCGTCAGCGAGGCCACCCAGCAGCGCTTCTTCGACTCCTCGCCCGCCTTCACCGCGGACGGCCGCTACCTGGCCTTCCTCTCGGTGCGCAACTTCGACCCGGTGTACGACGCCCACGGCTTCGACCTGGCCTTCCCCGGCGGCTGCCGCCCGTACCTGATCACCCTGGCCGCCGACACCCCCTCCCCGTTCGGGCCGCAGCGCGCCGGGCGCCCGATCGGCGGCGAGGAGGACGAGCCGCGCGCCAAGAAGGCCGAGGGGGAGGAGGGTTCGGCCGAGACCGCGCCCGTCACCCGGGTCGACCTGGACGGCATCGTCGACCGGATCGTGCCCTTCCCCGTCGAGGGCGGCCGCTTCGGCCGGCTGCGCGCCGCCAAGGACGGCGTGCTGTGGACCAGGGCCCCGCTGCTCGGCGAACTCGGCGACGACGCGGCCTCGTTGGACGCCGACCGGCCCCGGCCGGTGCTGGAGCGCTTCGACCTCAAGAAGCGCCGCATCGAGCAACTCGTGCACGGCCTCGACGACTTCGCGGTCAGTGGGGACGGCAGCCGGGTCGCCGTGGTGGACGAGGGCGAGCTGCGGATCGTCCCCGCCGACCACAAGTCGGGCGGCGACGAGGACGAGACCACCGTCGACCTCGCCCGGCTGCGGGTGACCGTCGACCCGGCCGCCGAGTGGCGGCAGATGTACGCCGAGAACGGCCGCCTGATGCGCGACAACTTCTGGCGCCCGGACCTCGGCGGCGTCGACTGGGCCGGCGTCCTGGAGCGCTACCGGCCGCTGGTCGAGCGGGTCGGCTCGCACGACGAGCTCGTCGACCTGCTCTGGGAGGTGCACGGCGAGCTCGGCACCTCGCACGCCTACGTGATCCCGTACGGCCGCTACACCGAACCCGCCCGCCGCCAGGGCCTGTTGGGCGCGGACCTCGTCAAGGACGGCGAGCACTGGCGGATCGCCCGCATCCTGCCCGGGGAGTCCTCCGACCCCCGGGCCCGCTCCCCGCTGGCCGCGCCCGGGGCGGCGATCCGGCCCGGGGACGCCGTCCTCGCCGTCAACGGCCGCCCGGTGGACCCGGTCACCGGCCCGGCGCCGCTGCTGGCCGGCACCGCCGGGCAGCCCGTCGAGCTGACCGTCGCCGGGAAGGACGGCACCGACCGGCGCCACCCCGTCGTCGTCCCGCTCGCCGACGAGGAGCCGCTGCGCTACCACGACTGGGTGGCCGGGCGCCGGGCCGCCGTGCGCGAGCTGTCCGGCGGGCGGCTCGGCTACCTGCACATCCCCGACATGCAGTCGGCCGGCTGGGCGCAGCTGCACCGCGACCTGACCACCGAGATGGCCCGCGAGGGCCTGATCGTCGACGTCCGGGAGAACCGGGGCGGCCACACCTCCCAGCTGGTGATCGAGAAGCTGGCCCGCCGGATCGTCGGCTGGAACGTCGCCCGGGACACCGAGCACCCCGTCCCGTACCCGATGGACGCCCCGCGCGGGCCGGTGGTCGCGCTCGCCGACGAGCTCTCCGGCTCGGACGGCGACGTCGTCAACGGCGCGATCCAGGCCCTGGGCATCGGCCCGGTGGTCGGCACCCGGACATGGGGCGGGGTCATCGGCATCGACAGCCGCTACCGGCTGGTCGACGGCACGCTCGTCACCCAGCCCAAGTACGCGTTCTGGCTGGAGAACTACGGCTGGGGCCTGGAGAACCACGGCGCCGACCCGGACGTCGAGGTGCCCTTCGCCCCGCACCACTGGGCCTCGGGCGAGGACCCGCAGCTCGCCGAGGGCGTGCGCCTGGCCCTCGCGGCCCTGGCCGAGACCCCGGCACGCACCGGCCCGACCCTCCCTCAGGTCTGAGCGAAGGCGCGGGAGCGGGGGCCACGGCGCCCGCTCCCGCGCGCTAGGCTGCGCCCGTACGGACCGCAGGGACCCGCGAACCGAGGAGAGCGAAGATGGCCGGCGAGCCGCAGCCCGACTGCCTGTTCTGCAAGATCGTGGCGGGCGAGATCCCGGCGACGGTCGTGCGCAAGACCGAACGCGTCCTCGCCTTCCGCGACATCGCCCCCAAGGCCCCCGTGCACGTCCTCGTCATCCCGCACGTCCACTACCCCAACGCCGCCGCGCTGGCCGCCGCCGAGCCGCGGATCGCCGGCGAACTCCTCGCCGAGGCGGGCGAGGTGGCCAGGGACGAGGGCATCGAGGACTACCGGCTGATCTTCAACACCGGTGCGGGCGCCGGGCAGACAGTCTTCCACGCCCACGTGCACGTGCTCGGCGGGACGTCGATGACCGAGCGCATGGTCTGACGTGTCCCAGCGCGAACTCGTCGTCCTCGGCACCGCCAGCCAGGTGCCCACCCGGCACCGCAACCACAACGGCTACCTCCTGCGCTGGGACGGCGAGGGCCTGCTGTTCGACCCCGGCGAGGGCACCCAGCGGCAGATGCTGCACGCCGGGGTCACCGCCACCCAGATCACCCGGATCGCCGTGACCCACTTCCACGGTGACCACTGCCTGGGCCTCGCGGGGGTGATCCAGCGGATCAACCTGGACCGCGTCCCCCACCCGGTGGACGTCTACTTCCCGGCCTCCGGCGAGGTCTACTTCGAGCGGCTGCGCCACGCCACCGCCTACCACGAGACCGCCGTCCTGCGCCCCCGCCCGATCGACGAGCCCGGCCCGCTGCCCGCCCCCGGAGCCCGCTTCGCGCTGGACGCCGTCCGGCTCGACCACCCCGTGGAGTCCTTCGGCTACCGCCTCGCCGAGCCGGACGGGCGCCGCCTGGTGCCCGAGCGCCTCGCCGCGCTCGGCGTCCGGGGCCCGGCCGTGGGCCGCCTCCAGCACGAGGGCTCCGTCGAGGCGCAGGGCCGCACCGTCACCCTCGCCGAGGTCAGCGAGCCCCGGCCCGGCCAGACGTTCGCCTTCGTGATGGACACCCGGCTCTGCGAGGGCGTGTACGAACTCGCCCAGGACGCGGACCTGCTGGTCGTCGAGGCCACCTTCACCGACGCCGACGCCCGCCTCGCCGAGGAGCACGGCCACCTCACCGCCGGGCAGGCCGCCAAGGTCGCCGCCGAGGCCGGGGCGCGCACCCTGGTGCTGACCCACTTCTCCCAGCGCTACCCCGACCTCGGGCAGCACCTGGCCGACGCCCGCAAGCACTTCGACGGGGAGCTGGTGCTCGCCGAGGACCTCGCCCGGGTGCCCGTGCCGGCCCGCCGGACCGCGTGAACGGCCCGCTGGTCGGCGTGAACGGCCCGCCGGACCGCGTGAACACCGTGCACATCCGGGAAAAGCACTCGCATCGCTCCTCGATCTGCCCGAGCATCGTCGGGTGCGGCCCCGCCGCCCGCCGCGGCGATCACGCCCGCGGCGTACCCTGGTGCCCCGGAGAGACCGAGCGGCACACGAGACCACGGATGGGATGAGGCAGGCCCCAGGGCCGACCCATGAGTGACACACCGCAGACCCGTACCAACGGACGGTCGCGCCCCGAGCCGGCCGACGACGGCCGCGTCAGCGCCCGGTTCGTCATCCCCGAGAAGCACCCCATGGTCACCCTCCTCGGCACGGCGGACTCGCTGCTGCGCGTGATCGAACAGGGCTTCCCCGCCGCCGACATCCACGTCCGCGGCAACGAGGTGACCGCCACCGGCGAGCGGGCCGAGGTCGCCCTCGTCCAGAAGCTCTTCAACGAGATGATGCTGGTGCTGCGCACCGGCCAGCCCCTGACGGAGGACTCCGTGGAGCGCTCCATCGCCATGCTCCGAGGCCAGGAGCAGGACCCGGACAGCCCGGCCCCGTCCGAGGTGTTCACCGCGAACATCCTCTCCAACCGCGGCCGCACGATCCGCCCCAAGACCCTCAACCAGCAGCGCTACGTCGACGCGATCGACAAGCACACCATCACCTTCGGGCTCGGCCCGGCGGGCACCGGCAAGACCTACCTGGCGATGGCCAAGGCCGTCCAGGCCCTCCAGGCCAAGGAGGTCAACCGGATCATCCTCACCCGCCCCGCGGTCGAGGCCGGCGAGCGGCTGGGCTTCCTGCCCGGCACCCTCTTCGAGAAGATCGACCCGTACCTGCGCCCGCTCTACGACGCGCTGCACGACATGATGGACCCTGACTCCATCCCGCGCCTGATGGCGGCCGGCACCATCGAGGTCGCCCCGCTCGCCTACATGCGCGGCCGCACCCTCAACGACGCCTTCATCATCCTGGACGAGGCCCAGAACACCTCGCCCGAGCAGATGAAGATGTTCCTCACCCGCCTCGGGTTCAACTCCCGGGTGGTCGTCACCGGCGACACCAGCCAGATCGACCTCCCGGGCGGCACCCGCAGCGGCCTCAAGGTCGTCCAGGAGATCCTGGCCGACGTGCCCGACATCCACTTCTCCGTCCTCACCAGCACCGACGTGGTCCGCCACAAGCTGGTCGGCCGGATCGTGGACGCGTACGAACGCTGGGACGCCGTGCAGGAGGCCGAGCAGAACGCCCCGGCCGACCGCAAGCCCGCCCAGCGGCGCCCCGGCAAGACCGCCGCGGCGCGCGCACCCCGACAGTCCCATCGCACCGAAAGCTGAGTAACCAGCCCGTCATGTCGATCGACATCGCCAACGAGTCCGGTTGGGAGGCCGACGAGGAATCCATCCTCGACGTCGCCCGCTTCGCCCTCGACCGGATGCGGATCCACCCGCAGTCCGAGCTGTCCGTGATCCTGCTGGACGCCGCGGCGATGGAGGAGCTGCACATCCAGTGGATGGACCTGCCCGGGCCCACCGACGTGATGTCCTTCCCGATGGACGAGCTGCGCCCCGGCAAGGAGGACGAGGAGCTGCCCCAGGGCCTGCTCGGTGACATCGTCCTGTGCCCCGAGGTCGCCCAGCAGCAGGGCAAGGCGGCCCCCTCCCAGCACTCGATGGACGAGGAGCTGCAGCTGCTCACCGTCCACGGCGTGCTGCACGTCCTCGGCTACGACCACGAGGAGCCGGAGGAAGAGGAGGAGATGTTCGCCCTCCAGAAGCGCATCCTCGACGACTGGCGGGCCGGGCGCGGCCTCGGGGGCATCTCGCCCGCCCCCACCACCCACTGAGCGCGGGGCCCACAGTCCCGTGAGCGGTGAAAGTACGAGTTACGTCCTCGGTGCCGTGGCCCTCGTCGTGCTCGGCTGGCTGGCCGCGTGCGCCGAGGCGGGCGTCTCCCGGGTCTCCCGGTTCCGGGCGGAGGAGGCGGTGCGCAGCGGCCGGCGGGGTTCCGCCCGGCTGCTGGTCGTCGCCTCCGACCCGTTCCGCTACCTGAACCTGGCCACCCTGATCCGGGTGGCCAGCGAGATGGCGGCGGCCGTGCTGGTCACGGCCGTGTGCGTCCGCACCATCCACCCGACCTGGCAGGCCGTGCTGCTGGCCTTCGGGGTGATGGTGCTGGTGTCCTTCGTGGCGGTGGGCGTCTCGCCCCGCACGATCGGCCGCCAGCACCCGCTGTCCACGGCGACGGCGGCCTCCTTCGTGCTGCTGCCGCTGGCGGCCGTACTGGGCCCCATCCCGCGGCTGCTGATCCTGCTCGGCAACGCGCTCACCCCCGGCAAGGGCTACCGCGAGGGGCCGTTCGCCTCGGAGGCGGAGCTGCGGGCGCTGGTGGACCTCGCCGAGAAGGACGACCTGATCGAGGACGAGGAGCGCCGGATGGTGCACTCCGTCTTCGAGCTGGGCGACACCATCGTGCGCGAGGTGATGGTGCCGCGCACCGACCTGGTGATGATCGAGCGGCACAAGACGGTGCGCCAGGCGCTGACCCTGGCGCTGCGCTCGGGCTTCTCGCGCATCCCGGTGGTCGGGGACAACGAGGACGACGTGGTCGGCATCGTCTACCTCAAGGACCTGGTGCGGCGCACCCACATCAACCGGGACGCCGAGTCGGAGGAGGTGGGCGCGGTGATGCGCCCGGCCGTCTTCGTCCCGGACTCCAAGGCGGCGGGGGACCTGCTGCGCGAGATGCAGCAGCGCCGCTCGCACGTGGCGATCGTGATCGACGAGTACGGCGGCACGGCCGGCCTGGTGACGATCGAGGACGTCCTGGAGGAGATCGTCGGCGAGATCACCGACGAGTACGACCGGGAGATCGCCCCGATCGAGGACCTGGGCGACGGCTCGTACCGGATCACCGCCCGCCTGCTGGTGGAGGACCTGGGCGAGCTGTTCGGCATCGAGCTGGAGGACGAGGACGTGGAGACGGTGGGCGGCCTGCTGGCCAAGCACCTGGGCCGCGTCCCGATCCCCGGCTCCGCCTGCGAGATCCCGCTGCCCGACCCCGTCGAGGGCGGCCTCACCGGCATCCTGCTGACCGCCGAGTCCTCCGCCGGCCGCCGCAACCGCATCGGCTCCATGGTCGCCACCCCCGTCCACCAGGGCGACCACCCCACCCCCGACCCGGGCGAGTAGCGGGGTGGTCGTGGGCGAGCGACCATGGAGGGCATGACGCACAAACTTCGCGCGGAGTACGGCCCGCAGGGGGCGGCCGGCGGAGCCAGGTCCTGGCACGTGGTGCGGGACGAGGACCCGTCGACGGCGCTCTGCGGCCGGACCATGCCCGACGAGGCCGAGACCCGGCCCGAGGAGGAGTGGGGCACCGGGCTGCGCTGCTGCCAGCAGTGCGGTTCGCTCTACATGCACGAGACGCCGCACATGCAGAAGGCCCATCCCTACAGCTAGGGAGAGTCGGCTTCTCTGGAGGTCGCGATGAAGCTGCAAGACGAACTGCCCACGGTCGACCGCCGACTCGCCCTGGTGTGGCGGGTCGGGGCGGCGGCGGGGGGGATCTTCCTGATCGTGTTCGGAATCCTGGGGCTGGCCGACCACCCCGGGTTCCTGGCCACCCACGGCGACCGGATCGCCGGGCTGTCGACCAACGGGGCGCTGAGCGTCCTGTCCATCGTGGCGGGCGCGGTCCTGCTGGTGGGGGCGGTGGTCGGCGGGAACTTCGCGTCCAACCTCAACCTGGTGGTCGGCGTGCTGTTCGTGCTGTCCGGCTTCTACGGGCTGGCGGTGCTGGGGCGCCCGGACGCCAACATTCTCAACTTCCGGATGTCGAACGTGCTGTTCGCGTTCGTCTTCGGGATCGTCGTGACCACCTTCGGGATGTACGGCCGGGTGGGCAGCCACCTGCCGCACGACAACCCGTTCTGGCGGGAGCGGATCGAGCACGAGGAGGCGCAGCCGACCGGGGCCGCGAAGACCTTCGTCAAGGTGCTGAACCCGAACCCCGGTCGGACCCACCCGGTCGGCCACTGAGGGGCAGCCTATGCTCGGCGGCATGAGTGACATCGTCGAGCTGGACCCCGAAGACAAGAAGATCATCACCCTGGCCCGCTCGGCCCGCGCCCGCAACGGCGTGGCCGAGGGGGCCGCGGTGCGCGACGAGACCGGCCGCACCTACGTGGCGGGCACGGTCGTGCTGGAGTCGCTGAAGCTGAGCGCGCTGCAGACGGCGGTCGCGATGGCGGTGGCCAGCGGCGCGAAGTCGCTGGAGGCGGCGGCCGTGGTGAGCGAGGCCGGGCAGCCGGCCGAGGCGGACCTCGCGGCCGTACGGGACCTGGGCGGGGCCGGGACGCCGGTGCTGCTGGCGGGGCCGGACGGGACGCTGACGGTGGCGGCCGAGGCGCGCTGAGGCGCGTCCGGGGTGTTCTGCGGGGCTCTGCGGGGCTCCAGAGGGGCCCTGAGGTGCTCCGGCAGCCGGAGCCGGGCCTTGCCCTCATGGGCTCAGCCGATAATCTCACCGGGAGAGAGGGAACGGTGAAGGGGCTGGGGACATGGGGGCGTTGGCGTTCTTCGCCGGGCTGGTGCTGTTCGTCATGGGCTTGGGCAAGTGGCAGGAGACCGGCTCGCCGCTCTGGCTCTGGGGCTCCTTCGGGTTCCTCCTGCTGCTGATCGTCTTCTCCCTGATCCGCACCGACAAGGGCAAGGGCTGAGGGAGCCGGAAGCGGCTCCGGCGGGCCCCTGGGCGGCGGGGCTCCGGTGATCAGGGAGAATGGAGCCCATGAATGCCCCTTCCTCCTTCCGCTCCGGCTTCGCGTGCTTCGTCGGCCGGCCCAACGCGGGCAAGTCGACCCTGACCAACGCCCTGGTGGGGACGAAGGTCGCGATCACCTCCGACCGCCCGCAGACCACCCGGCACACCGTGCGCGGCATCGTGCACCGCCCGGACGCCCAGCTCGTGCTGGTCGACACCCCCGGCCTGCACAAGCCCCGCACCCTCCTCGGCGAGCGCCTCAACGACCTGGTCCGCTCCACCTGGGCGGAGGTCGACGTGATCGGCTTCTGCCTGCCCGCCGACCAGAAGCTCGGCCCCGGCGACAAGTTCATCGCCAAGGAGATCGCCGAGATCAAGAAGACCCCCAAGGTCGCCATCGTCACCAAGACCGACCTGGTCGACTCCAAGCGCCTGGCCGAGCAGCTGATCGCCGTCCACCAGCTCGGCCTCGAACTCGGCTTCGAGTGGGCCGAGATCATCCCGGTCTCGGCGGTCGGCGACAAGCAGGTCGACCTGGTGGCCGACCTGCTCACCAAGCTGCTGCCCGAGGGCATGCCGCTCTACCCGGACGGTGACCTCACCGACGAGCCCGAGCAGATCATGGTCGCCGAGCTCATCCGCGAGGCCGCCCTGGAGGGCGTGCGCGACGAACTGCCGCACTCGCTGGCCGTGGTGGTCGAGGAGATGCTCCCGCGCGAGGACCGCCCGGCGGACCGCCCGCTGCTGGACATCCACGCCAACGTGTACATCGAGCGGCAGAGCCAGAAGGCCATCGTGATCGGCGCCAAGGGCGCGCGCCTCAAGCACGTCGGCACCACCGCCCGCAAGCACATCGAGGCGCTGCTCGGCACCCCGGTCTACCTGGACCTGCACGTCAAGGTGGCCAAGGACTGGCAGCGGGACCCGAAGCAGCTGCGCAAGCTGGGCTTCTGAGCCTCCTGACCGTCGACTCCCCAGTGCCGCGCGGGGGTTACGCGCCCTCGCGCAGCACCAGGGAGACCAGCTCGCGCTGCGAGTCGCTGAGCTTCGGGTCGGCGCAGTGGACCGTCCGGCCGTCGACGGTGATCTCGTAGTGGAAGCCGTCCGGCACGCCGTACGAGGGCGCGCGCAGTCCGCCGGCGACGGCCTCGCGGGCGAGGGCGTGGACGTGGGGGGCGTCCGTGCGGTCGGCGGTGTCGAGCTCCGCGTGTCGGACGATGCCGGCGAGGCCGCCGGTCCGGGTCACCTGGATACGCATGGTGTCCATGGTGCTACGCAGGGATGGGGATTGCCGTGCCTTTCCCGGACCGTGACCTTAAGCGACCGTCAACAGCGCCTCAGCGGGCTCCAGCCGGGGCCCTGTCCGGGGCCTGTCCGGGCCCTATCCCGGGCTCACCCCCACCTGGGCCCAGGCGGCCGTGACGGTGTCGGCCACCGAGGGCTGGTCGGGGTAGCGGGCCTTGGCGGCGGCCACGGTGGCGCGGGCGAAGGCCGTGAAGTCGGCGTCGGCGGGCAGCCGGCGGCCGGTGAGGGCGTCGTACCAGATCCGCCCGGCGCGCTCCCAGGCCGGGCCGCCGAGGGCGGTGGCGAGCAGGTAGAACGCGTGGTTGGGGATGCCGGAGTTGATGTGCACCCCGCCCGAGTCCTCCGAGGTGTTGACGTAGTCGCGCAGGTGCGCGGGCTGCGGGTCCTTGCCGAGCCGGGGGTCGTCGTACGCGGTGCCGGGGGCCTTCATCGAGCGCAGGGCCACGCCCTGGACGCCGGGGGCGAGGAGCCCGGCGCCGATCAGCCAGTCGGCGGCGTCGGCGTCCTGGTGCAGCGCGTACTGCTTGACGAGGGAGCCGAAGACGTCGGAGACGGACTCGTTGAGCGCGCCGGGCTGGTCGTGGTACTCCAGGCCGGCGCTGAACTGGGTGACGCCGTGGGTGAGTTCGTGGCCGATGACGTCCACGCAGGCGGTGAAGTCGCCGAAGATCTCGCCGTCGCCGTCGCCGAAGACCATCTGGTGGCCGTTCCAGAAGGCGTTGTCGTAGTCGCGGCCGTAGTGGACGCTCGCGTCCAGCCGCAGGCCCTGGTTGTCGATGGAGCGGCGCCCGTACGCGTCGGCGTAGAGGGCGAAGGTGGCGCCGAGGCCGTCGTAGGCGCGGTTGACGGAGTCGTCGGCGGCCGGGGGCCGGCCCTCGGCGCGCACGGTGCGGCCGGGCAGGTGCTGGAGGTGGCCGGCGTCGTAGATCAGCCGGCTGAGGTCGGGGGCGGCGGCGACGGCCGGGGGAGGGGCGAGCCGGGCAGCGCGGTGCGCGGCGTCGAGGGCGAGGGAGTGGACGGCGGGCTCGTGACCGGCCTCGGCGAGGCGGTCCAGGACGTACGGCGGGACGATCGCGCAGAGCGGCACTCCTGCAGTCATGTGGCCCAGGGTGAGGCTTTCATGACCGGTTGTCACCACCTTTGACATGACCAGCGGGTGTCTCAAGGGGTGGAACGGTAGCCCGGATCACTTCGGGGGCGCGCGGGGCTGGGTTACGCTGGGTCCCATCATGCGCAACGGGCTGCTTCTTCTTAGCTGCCGCGTCGAGGGCCTGTAGTCCACCGGGCCGGCTCCCTCGCCGCGGAGAACGAGCTGTGCGCGCACATCGGCGATCCAATGGCGAATCGCGAGCGTCACCGCTGAGGCCGGCCAATCGGTGTAGACCATCCCGACCGCCCGCAAGCCACGCATCCACAGGAAGCCGAGAGTCACCTCCATGACCGAGCAGACCTCCGCCGTCCCCGCTGCCGCCGCCTTCACCGACCGGCCCACCCCGATCACCGCCGCCACCGCCCGCCAGCGGACCTCCGGCATGCGGCACGGGCGCTACCTGCCCTTCGGCACCGTCGACCTGCCGGACCGCACCTGGCCGGGCACGGTGATCACCAAGGCGCCGCGCTGGCTCTCCACGGACCTGCGGGACGGCAACCAGGCGCTGATCGACCCGATGTCCCCGGCCCGCAAGCGCAAGATGTTCGACCTGCTGGTCGCCATGGGCTACAAGGAGATCGAGGTCGGCTTCCCCTCCTCCGGCGCCACCGACCACGCCTTCGTCCGCTCGCTGATCGAGGAGGGGGCGATCCCGGAGGACGTCACCATCTCGGTGCTGACCCAGGCCCGCGAGGAGCTGATCGAGAAGACGGTGGAGTCCCTGGTCGGCGCCCCGCGCGCGACCGTCCACCTGTACAACGCGACGGCGCCGCTGTTCCGCCGGGTGGTCTTCCGCAACGACAAGGAGGCCACCAGGGCGATCGCCGTGGACGGCACCCGCCTGGTGATGGAGTACGCGGAGAAGCTGCTGGGCGAGGACACCGTCTTCGGCTACCAGTACTCGCCGGAGATCTTCGTCGACACCGAGCTGGACTTCGCCCTGGAGGTCTGCGAGGCGGTCATGGACGTCTGGCAGCCGGGCGAGGGCCGCGAGATCATCCTGAACCTGCCCGCCACCATCGAGCGGGCCACCCCCAACGTCCAGGCCGACCAGTTCGAGTGGATGTCGCGCCACCTGTCGCGCCGCGAGTACGTCTGCCTGTCCGTGCACCCGCACAACGACCGGGGCACGGCCGTCGCCTCCGCCGAACTGGCGTACATGGCGGGCGCGGACCGCATCGAGGGCTGTCTGTTCGGGCAGGGCGAGCGCACCGGCAACGTCGACCTGGTGACGCTGGGGATGAACCTGTTCTCCCAGGGCGTCGACCCCGAGATCGACTTCTCCGACATCGACGAGGTCCGCCGCACCGCCGAGTACTGCAACCAGATGGAGGTGCACCCGCGCCACCCGTACGCGGGCGACCTGGTCTACACCTCCTTCTCCGGCTCGCACCAGGACGCGATCAAGAAGGGCTTCGACGCCCTGGAGGCCGACGCGAAGGCCGCCGGCGTCCCGGTGGAGGAGCACACCTGGGGCGTGCCGTACCTGCCGATCGACCCCAAGGACGTCGGCCGGACGTACGAGGCGGTCATCCGCGTCAACAGCCAGTCCGGCAAGGGCGGTGTCGCGTACGTCCTCAAGAACGACCACAAGCTGGACCTGCCGCGCCGGATGCAGATCGAGTTCTCCCGGATCATCCAGGCCAAGACCGACGCCGAGGGCGGCGAGGTCACCCCGGCCGAGATCTGGCGGGTCTTCGAGGACGAGTACCTGCCGACCACCGACAACCCCTGGGGCCGGATCTCCCTGGCCGGTTCGCGCAGCCTGACCACCGAGGACGGCCGGGACGCGCTGACCGCCGAGGCCGTGGTGGACGGCGTTCCCGTACGCCTGACCGGTACGGGCAACGGCCCGGTCTCCGCCTTCGCGGACGCCCTGTCCCGGATCGGCGTGGACGTGCGCGTCCTGGACTACGCCGAGCACGCGCTGAGCGAGGGCGGCGACGCCCAGGCGGCCGCGTACGTGGAGTGCGCGGTGGACGGCAAGGTGCTGTGGGGCGTGGGAATCGACGGCAACACCGTGCTGGCCTCGCTGAAGGCGATGATCAGCGCCGTCAACCGGGCGCAGCGGGCCTAATACGTACGGGTGGTACCCGAAGGGCCGTCCTCCGGGCGGCCCTTCGGCCTGTGCGCAGTGCGCTGTGCCGGGTCCTGTGCCGGGCCTTGTGGTCTGCGCCACATTTTTTCGGATCGGAAGACGTTCCAGGTACTGACACGTGCCGGTAACCGTGGCAACATCGATCCACCGGAGAGCCGGGTCGGTGGGACGGCCCAGGTGTCCGGTCGCGCGACCTGCCCATCATCGAGCAGGAGCGCCTGCCATGTCTGGGGAGTGGCGCCGTGACCAGGTTGTGGGGTGTTCGCCCGCGGTGGCGGACTGACGTTCTCGGTGACTTCTTCTGTCCGGGCTGCGGCGGGGACCGCAACTACCGTCGGCAGCACGGCCGGCGGTGGCTGCGGTTGCTCGGAGCCCCGGTCGTTCCGCTGGGCCCGGTGATCGGCAGCGTGCAGTGCACGGGCTGCCTCGCCCGGTTCGGCCTGGAGAGCCTGGAGCAGCCGACCAGCGTGCGCCTGGGCGCGATGCTGCGCGACGCCCAGTACACCGTCGCGCTGGCGATGCTCGCGGCCGGCGGCACCGGCAACCGGGCGGCCCGCGAGGCGGCCTGCACGGCCGTGCGCGAGGCCGGCTTCGAGGACTGCGGCGAGGCCCAGGTACTGGCGGCGCTCGCCGCTCTCTCGGGCCTCGGCGGCGAACTGCACGACGCGCACGGCATGTCCGGCGGCCTCGCGGTGGAACTGCACGCGGTGCTCCAGCCCGTCGCCCCGCACCTGGCGCAGCAGGGCCGGGAGCGGCTGGTGCTGCAGGGCGCGGCGATCGCCCTCTCGGACGGGCGCTACCTGCCGCAGGAGCGCGACGCGCTGGACGCGGTCGGGCGCTGCCTGGACGTGCCGCAGGAGCGGGTCGCCGTGCTGCTGGAGGCGGCGACGCGGGCGCTGTACTAGCCGCCCCTTCTTCCCCCGTACCTTCCGATCCTTCCCCCGTACCTTCCGAATCCCCCACAAACGGGCCCGGCCACCCCCCTCCCGGGCCCGCCGTGACCCGCACCGCAGTGGTCCTCCCCCACGGTCCCCGGTGCGGGCAACACGGCTGTCCGGGGCCTGGGGGACAATGGTGGGCATGAGTCTTTTCCGGGACGACGGCGTCGTGCTGCGGGCGCAGAAGCTCGGCGAGGCCGATCGGATCATCACCCTGCTGACCCGCCACCACGGCAGGGTGCGGGCGGTGGCGCGCGGGGTGCGCAAGACCAAGTCCAAGTTCGGCGCCCGCCTCGAGCCCTTCTCGCACGTGGACGTGCAGTTCTTCAGCCGGGGCAGCGAACTCCTCGGCCGGGGCCTGCCGCTGTGCACCCAGGTGGAGACCATCGCCCCGTACGGCGGCTCGATCGTCACCGACTACGGCCGCTACACCGCCGGCACCGCGATGCTGGAGACGGCCGAGCGCTTCGCCGAGAACGAGGGCGAGCCGGCCGTGCAGCAGTACCTGCTGCTGGTGGGCGGGCTGCGCACGCTGGCCGCCGGGCTGCACGAGTCGCACCTGGTGCTGGACGCCTTCCTGCTGCGCTCGCTCGCGGTCAACGGGTACGGCGCGAGCTTCACCGACTGCGCCAAGTGCGGCCTGGACGGGCCGAACCGTTTCTTCTCCCTCCCCGCAGGCGGGGTGCTCTGCGGGGACTGTCGGGTGCCGGGTTGTGCCGTACCCTCCCCTGAGACACTGGTACTGCTCGGGGCGCTGTTGTCAGGGGACTGGCGGACGGCCGATTCCTGCGAGCCCCGGTACTGGCGGGAGGGCAGCGGCCTGGTCGCGGCCTACCTCCAGTGGCACCTGGAGCGGGGCATCCGCTCGATGAGATACGTGGAGAAGTGAGCACATGGCAGCGCGACGGCTCTTCGGCGGCGGCAAGCAGCGGAACTACGTTCCCCCGACTCCGCACTCCAGCGGCGCACAGCCCCCGAAGATCCCCGGCGAGCTCGTCCCCGAGCACGTCGCGATCGTGATGGACGGCAACGGCCGCTGGGCCAAGGAGCGCGGGCTGCCGCGCACCGAGGGCCACAAGGTCGGCGAGTCCGTCGTGCTGGACGTCCTCGCGGGCGCCATCGAGCTGGGCGTCAAGAACATCTCGCTGTACGCCTTCTCGACCGAGAACTGGAAGCGTTCGCCCGACGAGGTGAAGTTCCTGATGAACTTCAACCGCGACGTCATCGCCCGCCGCCGCGACGAGATGGACGAGATGGGCGTGCGCATCCGCTGGGCCGGCCGGATGCCCAAGCTGTGGAAGAGCGTCGTCCAGGAGCTCCAGGTCGCCGAGGAGCAGACCAAGGGCAACGACGCCGTCACCCTGTACATGTGCGTCAACTACGGCGGCCGGGCCGAACTCGCCGACGCCGCCCAGGCGATCGCGCGGGAGGTCGCTGCCGGGCGGCTCGACCCGAAGAAGGTCAACGAGAAGACCATCGCCAAGTACATGTACCACCCGGACATGCCGGACGTGGATCTGTTCCTGCGCCCCAGCGGCGAGCAGCGCACCTCCAACTTCCTTCTCTGGCAGTCCGCCTACGCCGAGTTCGTGTTCCAGGACGTGCTCTGGCCCGACTTCGACCGCCGCGACCTGTGGCGCGCCTGCGAGCAGTACGCGCGGCGCGACCGGCGCTTCGGCGGGGCGATCCCCAACGAGGTTCCGGCGGAGGTCCCGGCGCAGCGCTGAGGCGCGCCGGGGACGGCGAAGGGCCCGCAGGATCGCTCCTGCGGGCCCTTCGCCGTACCCGAATCCGTACCCGGTCCAGTACCCGAATCCGTACCCGGTTCCGTACCGGCTGCCCCGGCGCGGAGGTCAGGCCGCCTTCGCGCACTCCGCACAGGTGCCGAAGATCTCCAGGGTGTGCGCGATGTCGCTGAACCCGTGCTCGGCGGCGACCGAGTTGGCCCAGCGCTCCACCGCCGGGCCCTCCACCTCCACGGTGGCGCCGCAGTGGCGGCAGACCAGGTGGTGGTGGTGCCCGCTGCTGCACCGGCGGTAGACGGCCTCGCCGTCCGAGGTGCGCAGCACGTCGACCTCGCCGGCGTCGGCGAGCGACTGGAGGGTCCGGTAGACGGTGGTCAGACCGACGGAGTCACCGCGGTGCTTGAGCAGGTCGTGGAGCTCCTGCGCACTGCGGAAGTCCGCGATCTCGTCCAGGGCCGCCGAGACGGCGGCACGCTGCCGGGTCGATCGGGCGCGCGGCGACGGGCCTGCGGTGGTCACCGTGGGTCCTCCTGGGGTGGGGGTCGTCTGGCACCTCATTGTGCCAGCCCCGCCCCCCGCCCCGGCGAGGTCGCCTCGGAGGAGGCCTGTGCCGGGAGTTCGACGTCGCAGACCTGGGGCCCCTGGTCGGCCCGGGCCCGGTGGCGCCGCCGGGCGAGCGGCGCGGCGATCGCGCTGAACACCGCGAACACCGCGATGGCGAGCAGCACGATGGCCGGCCCGGAGGGCACGTTGAGGTGGTACGAGCCGGTGACCCCGGCCAGCGCGACGACCACGCCCAGCCCGATCGAGGCGGCCTGGGTCGCGGCGAAGGAGCGGGTGAGCTGCTGGGCGGCCACGACCGGGACGACCATCAGGGCGCTGACGAGCAGCAGGCCGACCACCCGCATCGCCACCGTGACGGTGACGGCGGCCATCACCGCGAGCAGCAGGTTGAGGGTGCGCACCGGAACGCCGGTGACGCGGGCGAAGTCCTCGTCCTGGCAGATCGCGAAGAGCTGGCGGCGCAGGCCGACCGTCACGGCGATGACCACGGCGCCGAGGATCGCGATGGTGACGAGGTCCCCCGGGGCGACGGTGAGGATCGAGCCCCACAGGTAGCTCTCCAGCGAGCCGGCGCCGGCCTGGGCGGACATCGAGACCAGCAGCTTGCCGCAGGCCATGCCGCCGTAGAAGAGCATCGCGAGGGCGATGTCGCCGCGCTGGTTTCCGCGTGAGCGGACCAGTTCCATGGTGACGGCGCCGAGCACGCAGACCAGCACGGCCATCCAGACCGGGCTGGTCTGGAAGATGAAGCCGAGGCCGACGCCCGTCATCGCGACGTGGCCCATGCCGTCGCCCATCAGCGCCTGGCGGCGCTGCACCAGGTAGATGCCGACGGCGGGGGCGGTGATCCCGACCAGGACGGCGGCGAGCAGGGCCCGCTGCATGAAGTCGTAGGAGAGCATCTCGGTCATGCCAGCAGCCTCGGCGGAGTCAGGTCGGCGTGCGGGTGCACGTGGTCGTGGCCGGGCAGGGCGTGCAGGCCGGTGTTGGGGACGGGCGGGCCGTCGTGCGCCACGCAGCCGTCCCGCAGGACGACGGCGCGGTCGATCAGCGGCTCCAGCGGCCCGAGTTCGTGCAGGACGAGGAGGACGGCGGCGCCCCGCCCGACCTCGGCGCGCAGGGTGTCGGCGAGCACCTGCTGGCTGGCGGAGTCCACGCCGGCCATCGGCTCGTCCATGATCAGGAGGTCCGGCGAGCCGACCAGGGCGCGGGCGATCAGCACCCGCTGCTGCTGGCCGCCGGAGAGGTCCGCGACGCCGTCCCCGGCGCGGTCCAGCATGCCGACGGCGTCCAGGGCGCGGTCGACGGCGGCGCGGTCCTTGCGGCGGAAGGGCAGCAGCCCGTGCTGCGCCAGCCGTCCGGTGGAGACCACCTCGCGGACGGTGGCCGGGACGCCGGAGGCGGCGGTGGTGCGCTGCGGGACGTACCCGATGCGGTTCCAGGCCCGGAAGGAGCGGTACGGCGTGCCGAACAGCTCCAGGGTGCCCTGCTCCAGCGGCACCGATCCGATGACCGCCTTGACGGTGGTGGACTTGCCGGAGCCGTTGGCGCCGAGCAGGGCGACGACCTCGCCGGAGCGCACGGTGAGGTCGACGCCGCGCAGCACCGGGCGGCCGCCGCGGGCGGCGATGGCGTCGCGCAGGCGGACGGCGGGGGCCAGGGGTATCGGGTCGGTCATGGCGGTGCTTCCCGTCAGCTCGTGGTCGGGGTGGCGGCCGGGGTCGTGGGGGTGCTGTCCGGGGCGCCCAGGGCGGCCCGGAGGTTGGCCAGGTTCTGCTTCATGACGCTGAGGTAGTCGTCCTTGGAGGGGTCCTTGACGCCCTCCAGCGGGTCCAGGACGGCGGTCTTGAGGCCGAGGTCCTTGGCGACGGTGTCGGCGAGCTTGGGGCTGACCAGGGTCTCGAAGAAGATCGTGGTGACGCCGTTGTCCTTGGCGGCCTTCTGCACCTCGGCCAGGCGGGCCGGGGTGGGCTCGGACTCGGGGTCGACGCCGTTGATGGCGACCTGGGTGAGGCCGTAGTGGTCGGCGAGGTAGCCGAAGGCGGCGTGGCTGGTGACGAAGGTCTTGGACTTGACGTCCTTGAGGCCGGCCTGGAACTCCTGGTCGAGGGCGCCGAGCCTGGTGACCAGGTCGTCGGTGTTCTTCTTGTACTCGTCCGCGTGCGAGGGGTCGGCCTTGGCGAACTCGGCGCCGACGCTCTTGGCGATCGAGGCGTAGCGGGTCGGGTCGAGCCAGATGTGCGGGTCGCCGGCCGGGCCGTCGTGCTTGTGGCCGTCGCCGCCCTCGGTGCCCTCGTCGAGGTGGTGGTCGACGAGGGGGCTGGCGGCGGTGGCGTCGATCTTGGCCTTGGCGGAGGACTGGCCGACGGCCTGGTCGACGGTGGGCTGGAGGCCCTTGAGGTAGACGATCGCGTCGGCCTTCTGGACGGCCGCGACCTGCTTGGCCGTGAGCTCCAGGTCGTGCGGCTCGACGCCGGGGGCGGTGAGGTCGGTGACCTCGACGTGGTCCTTGCCGATCTGCTGGGCGAGGAACTCCATCGGGTAGAAGGAGGCGACGACCTTGAGCTTGCCGCTCCCGCTCTTGGCGCTGCTGTCCCCGCCGCAGGCGGTCAGCACCAGGGCGCCGGTCAGGGCGGTGGCGGCCAGGGCTATGGAGGTGCGGGTCCGACGTCCCGACTGTCCGATCATCATGACAATCATTCTCAACTTAACTGGAAATGATTGTCAAATCACTCGATCGGGTGAACGGCAGGTAACGATGGGTGGTGGCTGCCGGACGATACCGATTTGAACCTCGTACCCGTATGGCCGGTAACCTTGGGTATTCGGGTACGAGCAACCAGCCGTGCCCTGACCGTGCCGTACGTACTGAAGAGAGCACTGTGGCCGCCGACAAGATCGACACGATCGTCAGCCTGAGCAAGCGCCGTGGCTTCGTCTACCCCTGCAGCGAGATCTACGGCGGCACGCGTGCCGCCTGGGACTACGGGCCGCTGGGCGTGGAGCTCAAGGAGAACATCAAGCGCCAGTGGTGGCGTGCGATGGTCCAGGCCCGCGAGGACGTCGTCGGACTCGACTCGTCGGTCATCCTGGCGCGCGAGGTCTGGGAGGCCTCCGGCCACGTCGCGACCTTCAACGACCCGCTGACCGAGTGCCTCTCCTGCCACAAGCGCCACCGGGCCGACCACCTGGAGGAGAAGTACGAGGCCAAGCACGGCTTCCCGCCGCCGAACGGCCTCCAGGACGTCAACTGCCCCGACTGCGGCACCAAGGGCCAGTTCACGGAGCCCAAGGACTTCTCGGGCATGCTGAAGACCCACCTCGGCGTCACCGAGGAGGCCTCCGGCCTGGCCTTCCTGCGCCCCGAGACCGCCCAGGGCATCTTCACCAACTTCAAGGCCGTCCAGACCACTTCGCGCAAGAAGCCGCCGTTCGGCATCGCCCAGACCGGCAAGAGCTTCCGCAACGAGATCACGCCCGGCAACTTCATCTTCCGCACCCGCGAGTTCGAGCAGATGGAGATGGAGTTCTTCGTCAAGCCGGGCGAGGACGAGCAGTGGCACGAGTACTGGCTCCAGCAGCGCTGGGACTGGTACGTCGACCTCGGCCTGCGCACCGAGAACATGCGCTTCTTCGAGCACCCGAAGGAGAAGCTGTCCCACTACGCCAAGCGCACGGTGGACATCGAGTACCGCTTCAACTTCGGCGGCAGCGAGTTCTCGGAGCTTGAGGGCGTCGCCAACCGCACGGACTACGACCTGCGGGTGCACAGCGAGGCCTCCGGCCAGGACCTGAAGTACTTCGACCAGGAGTCGAACGAGCGCTACTTCCCGTACGTCATCGAGCCGGCGGCCGGCCTCAACCGCGCCATGCTGGCCTTCCTGATCGACGCCTACTTCGAGGACGAGGCGCCCAACGCCAAGGGCGTCATGGAGAAGCGCGTCGGCATGCGGCTCGACCCGCGCCTGGCCCCGGTCAAGGTCGCCGTGCTGCCGCTGTCGCGCAACGCCGACCTCTCCCCGAAGGCCCGCGGCCTGGCCGCCGACCTGCGCACCGCGTGGAACGTCGAGTTCGACGACGCCGGTGCCATCGGCAAGCGCTACCGCCGCCAGGACGAGATCGGCACGCCGTTCTGCGTGACGGTCGACTTCGACACCCTTGAGGACAACGCGGTGACCGTTCGCGACCGCGACACCATGTCGCAGGAGCGCGTGTCGCTGGACCAGGTGAAGGCGTACCTGGGCGCGCGGCTCATCGGCTGCTGACCGCTGTTCCCGGGAGCCCTCGTTCGCTCCGGCCGTGTTCGGTCGGGGCGGGCGGGGGCTCCTCGCGTTTCCCTCGGCCGTTCTGTCGGTTGTTCTGTCGGCGGCGGCTCTAGGAGCGGCGGCCCCAGCGGGAGCGGGGGGCGGGCGGGGAGGTCGGCAGGCCGGCGGAGCGCAGGGCGGCCAGGGTGGTGCGGTGGCGGGCCTCGTCGGCGAGCAGGGCGGCGAGCAACTGCCCGTACAGGGACGGGTGTTCGGCGAGCGCGGCCGCCAGCCGGACCAGCTCGGCCGGCGGGCGCAGCGCGGCCAGCTCGTTCAGCAGGACGGTGGACAGCTCGGGCAGCAACTCCATCGCGAGGGAGGCCAGTTCGGGGGTCGGGCGACCGGCGGCCTGGCGCAGCAGGGTGCGGACGTCCGCCTGGCGGCCGTGCTGGCGCAGGGCGGCGGCCAGGACGGTCAGCTCGGGAGTCGGTGCCGAGCCCCACTCCCACAGCAGGGTCGCGCCGTCCGCGTGCTGCCCGGCCCGCTCCAGGGCGGCGAGGAGGGCGGGCAGGTCGGCGGGCGGGTAGGCCCAGAAGGCGTGGAACAGCTCCGCGGACTCCTCCGCCAGGCCCAGCTCCCGCAGTTCGGCGAGGACGGCCACCGCGGGCTCGGGCGCGGAGCGGGCGCAGGTGGCGGCGAGCCGGAGCGAGGCGCCGGTGGGGCCGCGCCGGGAGAGCATGCCCACCAGGAGGGCGGCGTCGGGCGGGGCGAGGAGGGCGGCGGCCCGGTCCAGCAGCTCGGCGGCCTCGGCGTCGGCGCCCGACCGGTGGAGGGAGGTGATCCGCTCGGTGAGGGCGCCGAGGTCGGGGCGGGCGGGGGGTGGGGGTTCCGGGTGCTGTTCCGGCTGCGGCTCGTACGGCTCGTACGGCTCTTGCGGTTGGTGCTGCTGTTGTCGCAGAGGTTGCTGCAGGGGTTGCTGCTGTTGTTGCGGGGGTTGCTGCTGGTGCTGCTGCTGTTGGGGCTGGTCGTGTCTGAGGCGGATCTCCAACTCGTGCAACTGGTTGCTCAGTTGGAGGCATCTCGCGCCCAGCCCCTCGCGCAGGGTGCGCGCCTGGGCGAGCTGGCGCAACAGGTCCGCGTCCGGGCGGTGGCGGCCGGGCGTCGCGCGTATCGCCTCGTTCAGCCGCCGTTCGCGCTGGCCCGCGTAACGGCTCGCGCTCAGTAACTCGTCGAGCTCCGTCCGGAGTTCGAACGCCTGTTGCTCGGCGGTGAGTTCCCGGCCTGCGGTTTCCTCCATCGGCCGCATGCGCATGATCGCCCCATCCCGTCCATCTAGACCCTGACTGCGGGACATATTGGCGAGGAATTGTGGCTGGGGAGTTAAGGGCGTGCGACCAGTCGTGTGCGAGTGGTGTCAAGGAGCGCGCAGAGGGCGGTCGTTGCGAGAAGTGCGCCGGTCGCGCTCCGCAGGATCGTCGCCTCGACGTACGGGCCCGGCGTGAGGACGGCAACCGCGTAGCCGACGGCGAGGGTGGCCGCCGCGGGCCCGAGGAGCCGCAGGTCCTCGCGGCGCAGGGCGGCGGCCAGGACCAGGAGGGCTGCTGCGGCGGCGGGTTGGGGGTGGGCGAAGGTGAGGCCGTAGCGGATGGCGAGGGCCGGGAGGAGGAAGAGGGTGAGCGCGCGGGCGAGGAGGGCGGTGAGGGCGGTGGTGTACGGGCCGGTGGCCGTGGCGCGTACGGGGACGTAGCGGGTGGCGGCGAGGACGGCGGCGAACGTCAGGAGCACGAGGGGGAGTTCGAGGAACGCCTGGACGCGGAGGACGGTGGGGGAGAGGAGGCCCGGTGGCCCCGGGAGGTGGTCCGCGAGCCAGGTCACGGTGGTGTTGTGTCGGGGGACGTCGAACCAGCCGGGGAGGAAGGAGCGGGAGATGAAGGACGTGTCGCCGTGGTGGGCGCGCTGGATGTGGACGGCGAAGAGGAGCTGGTTGAGGAGGATCAGTGCGACGACGGCCGCGAGGGCGGGTTCGGGGCCGAAGCGGCTGAGTTGCTTGTCGCGGGGCTTGCGGCTCCGGTAGAGGACGGCGGCGGCCGTGGAGACCGCCACCGTCACGTCCAGGATCGGGACGACCGGCCTCATCGGGCGAGTCGGGCCCGCGCCTCCATGAGGGCGAAGCCCAGGAGGTTCAACCCGCGCCACTCGACGGGCTGTTGGGCGCGGATGTCGTCGGCGGCGAGGCCGATGCCCCAGATCCGGTCCAGGGGGCTGGCCTCGACGAGGACGCGGGAGTTGGTGCCGAGGAGGTAGGCGAGGAGGTTCTCGTCCTGCTCGAACTTGGCGACGTTGCCCTCGACGACGAGCTCGAAACGGTTGGCGACCCAGATGTCCTCGTCGAAGTCGCGGACCAGTCGGCCCAGCTTCTTCGCCTCGGCGGGCGTCCGGGCGTCGAGGATGCGGGCGGCGGTGGCGTGGTCGTCGAACATGCGGGCCTTGCCGGCCATCATCCAGTGCTCGGCGGAGGCGTAGGTGACGCCGGAGACGGTGAAGGGCTGCGGCCACCACTGGCTGAGGCACTCCTGGCGGGTGCCGCCGCCCTTGCGCTCGGTGTGGCCCCAGAACATGACCCACTTGGGCTGGACGCCGGTGGCCATCAGCGCGGCGAGGTCCGTGCGGGTGCGGACGTCGGCGGGGGTGGTGGTGCTCATATCGTCATTCTGACGTAAAGGGGGTGGGTTAGGCCAGGGGGTTTTCGAGGCCGAGGACGGTGAGGGCTTCGGTGGCGACGGTGCGGATGTCTTCGGAGGGGTCGGCGGTGAGGCGGGTGATCGTTTCGGCGGACTCCGGTTCGTCGGGCCAGGTGAGGGCGAGGAGCTTGACGGCGGCTGTGCGGACCTCGTCGGACGGGTCCTCGCGGGCGAGGTCGAGCGTCGGGCGGAAGGCGGTTTCGGTGTACCGGGCAGCCAGCACTTGGAGGGCCGCGATGCGGACCTCCGGCGCAGGGTCGGCGAGGGCAGTGGAGGTTGTGGGGCGGGTGTCGGAGTGGTCACGCCAGTACTCGCCGAGGAGGTGCAGTACCTCCATGCGGACCACGGGGTCTTCGTCGTCCATGGCATCGCGGAGGGTGGGATGGGTGCGGGGATGGCCGGACCATCCGTCGGCGAGGAGTCGATGGGCTGCGGCACGGACGCTTCCGTCGTGTTCGACAGTGGCGCGGTGGAGAAGGGGCAGGTCGTCGTGGGACCAGTAGCCCCGGAACACGACCAGGGCCAGGGCCTCACCGCGAACAGCCGGGCTCGGGTCGTCGGTGGCGGCGGCGCGGAGAACGGACCAGGCGTCGGAGGTGGACGACCACCAGAGGGACAGCGTCTTCAGCGCCGCGCTGCGAGCAATCGGTTCGGCGTCGCGAGTGGCGATGGATCGAGTGGCGAGATAATAGCGGGATTCGGGGCCGTCATCCGGGATGATGTCGTCGGCCCGGAAGCTGGAGAGCGCCTGGAGGGCTCTGATGCGGACCTCCACTGCGGTGTCCCTGGTTGCGGCCTCGGCGATTGTGGCCGTTCGGGGATCGCGGGGCCAGGAGTCGGAGAGGAGGGCTAGGGCCATCCAGCGTGCTTCTGGGTCCGGGTCCCTGCTGACGGCCGCCTGAAGGGCGAAGGGGGCGCTCTGATCGAGCGCCGACTCTTCGGCGAGCCCCTGGAGTTCCCGTATCCGCGCTTCTTCGGGCGGGGGAGTCTCGTGGCGGGGCTGGGCGGAGATCGCCTCGGCGAGAGGATGCCAGGCCACGGTGAACTGCGCTCTCGTGGATTCGTCGTGTCGGCGGAGGGTGCGGGCGATCTGCTGGGCCATGGCGATGCCTGGAGCGCTCGGGACGCACAACGCGGCGTAGTACCAGCGCAGGTAGCGGCGCCGACCGCTCCAGAACTGATCGAAGGTGGAGAGGGCCGGCAGAGCACCGATGGCGTGGAGGGAGGGCGACCGGCGGAGTGCAATGGTCAACGTGTCGACCACGGCCTCGCTCTGCGCCAACACCGGCAAGCCGATGTCCTCCACCTCGGCGAGGACCCGTACGGCGAACGCCAGCGCCGGAATGTGGTGCAGCGACGTCCGCCGGTTCCGTTCGAGGAGTTGGGCGAGGAAAGCCGCCACGTCCCGCTGCTTGAGCCGCCCGGCGGTCAGAAGCACCACTTCGTCCCATGCCGGGTCCTTGGAGTACTCGTCGAGCAGGTCGACGAACTCCTCCCGGCTCCATTCCTCCTCGTCCCGGCGTCGTACCAGGTCGGAGGAGGCGAGGTACTCCAGGAATGTCCGGTGCACGAAGCCGTAATTGCCGCCGCCGTAGTGCGCGAGCAGGAAGTTCCGGGTGCGCAGGCGCTCGACCAGGAAGTCGGCGGCTATCTCGGCAGCGGGCCTGCCGATGTTGTGCTCGACGAGGAACTCGCTGATGATGCCCGTGAGTTCGTCGTGCTGGATGAAGGTGCCCGCGGGCTGCCCCGCGTCGCTCTGCATCTGGCGGGCGATGCGTTCCAGGAGCTTCAGCGTGCGCCCGGCGTTCAGCCACTCCAGGGCCTGGGCCGCCTCCGCGTTCCTCGGGCTGGCCGGGGTGAGGAACTTGGCGTCGCGGTCCAGGCGTTCGACGAGGACCTCGATGGCATGGGCGTACACGTGGCGCCGCTCGCGGGGGATGGTGTGCCCGAGGCCGATGGCGGCCAGGACGGTCAGCAGCATCGGGTTCTTGGCGAGGTCGCGGACCGCGCGGATGTTACGTACGGCGTGCAGCAGCCGCTCGGCGAGCTGCTCGGCACGTGCCGGCTCGGCCGGGTGCGCGGCCGCGTACCAGCGGCGCGTGAAGTCCTCGATCTGGCCCGAGTCCAGGTTCCGGAGCTTCACGTGACGGAAGTCGGCGGAGGTGAAGTCGCCCGCCCGGTAGCCGTGTTCCCGCGAGGTGACGATTGTCCGCACGCGCGGGTGGGTGGCGGCGAACGCGGCGATCCGGCGGGCGACGGTCGAGCGCAGCTCGGGGTCGAAGATCTCGTCGAGTCCGTCGAAGGCCACCAATGCATCGCCGTCGGCGAAGAGTTGGGTGAGGACGGAGCACGGGAGCCCCATCCGCTCCTGCGTGTGGATGAACTCCAGGAACTCCTCAATGGTCCGCTCCGGCTGCTGCGCGTACTGCCGCAGCTCCACCACGATTGGCACCAGCCCGACCAGCGGCGCCAGTTCGGCCGGAACCGCCCCCAGCGCGCCCGCCAGGGCCAGCGCCAGGAACTTCGTCAGCGTCGACTTGCCCCCGCCTGGATCGCCGATGACGACCAGTCGCAACTCCCGGCTGTCTCCGACAAGTTGGAGGATCGGAGGCGGATCCTCCCCGTGCGCCGACATCGGGTGCAGCCGCACGCTGCGATCCACGGTGAAGCGAGCCTCGTACACGTCGTAGTCCTGCGGGATGTACACCTGCCGCAGCTCGATCACCGGCTGCTCGCCTGCCAGCCCCGACGGCCCGAGCACGTCGAGGTTCAGCCGCCGGTACACCTCCCGCACCCTCGTCAGGTACGTCTCGACCGCCGCCTCCCCGTCCACGGCAGGCTCCGGCCGCGCGCCGCCCTGGTAGATGGTGATGTCGCGCCCGGCGGCCATCGCCTCCGGGCCCTCCGCCGTCACGACCCGCTCGGTGACGGCGCGCCGCCGCCACGGCCACGGGCTCAAGAGGACCGCCCGTTCAGGTCGATCCCGTTGATGTCACCGCCGGCCGCCACCGACCCCTGCCCGCCGGCCGAGACCTCCCGGCGTCCAGAACTCGCCCGGCCGCCCGTCCCGTTGATGTCCCCGCCCGCCGCGATGCCGCCGTCGCGGGCCTTGACCGTACGGTCGCCGCCCGCCGCCGGTGCCCGGAGGGCGAGCACCGCGACCACGACGCCGACCAGCCCGACCACGGCCCCCGCGACGCTGGAGACCTGCCCGGCCGTGTCCAGGTCCGCCAGCAGCGCGACCAGTACGAGCGCCACCGTCGCCGCGCCCCCGGCCCCGCCGATCCACCGCCATGTCCCACGCTGCATCGCGTGCCCCTCCACCCCTCTGGACGACCCTGGGGGAGAACGGTAGCTCAGCAGGCCGCCACGGCGGGTCCGTCCATCGGCTCCTCGCCCGGGGCGGGCCGCAGGCCCCGCAGCAGGTGGGTGAGGAGGTCGTCGAAGACCTGGTCCAGGGCGGCCCCGGAGAGCTGGCCGCTCGCGGCCTGGGTGGCCAGGCCGTGGACGGCGGCGGACAGCACGGCGCCGATCCGGTCGGTGTTGCCGCTCCGGATCAGTCCCTCGTCCTGGCCCTGGGCGATGAGGGCGTGGAGGTCGCCCTTGAACGGCTGCCAGGCCTGGTGCAGCTCGTCGGCGACGGGGGGTTCGTGCTTGCGGGTGAAGGCCAGTTCCAGCAGTGCGGCGTGGTCGACGGCGAAGTCGACGTACGTGCGGGCGAAGGCGAAGACGCGCTCGTGGAAGTCGTCCCCGCTCCGGGCGAGGCCGGCGCGGGAGGCGGTGGTCAGTCGCTGGACGCCGGTGAGGGCGAGGGCGTCGAGGAGGGCGCGCCTGTCCTTGAAGTGGCGGCTGGGCGCGGCGTGGCTGACGTCGAGCGCGCGGGCGAGCTCGCGCAGGGACAGCGCGTCGACGCCCTGGTCGCGCAGGGTCTGCTCGGCGCGTTCCAGCAGTGCGGCGCGGAGGTCTCCGTGGTGGTAGGGGCCCGTTCGCATGGCATCAGCATACGAGCATGTAGTCATTGACTACTTTGTTGGCATTGACTACATTGCCTGTTCCGGAGGGGGTGGCGTCAAGGCCCACTCGCCCAGGTTCCGCCACGAGGAGACCCGCGACCCATGGACTTCACGCGCAAGACCACCCTGATCACCGGCGCCTCCACCGGCATCGGCGCCGCCTACGCCCGCGAACTCGCCGCCCGAGGATCGGACCTCGTCGTCGTCGCCCGCAGCGAGGACAGGCTCCGCGCCCTCCAGGAGGAGGTGGAGGCGGCCCACGGCGTCACCGTGCACGTCGTCCCGCTCGACCTCGCCCGCCCCGGAGCGGCGGCGGAACTCCAGCGCCGCGTCGAGGAGTCGGGCACGGCGGTCGACGTCCTGATCAACAACGCCGGCTTCGCGACCTTCGGCGCCGTCGCCGCGAGCGACCCGACGCGGATCGCCGAACAGGTGCACCTGAACTGCTCCACCCTGACCGACCTGACCACCCGCTTCCTGCCCGCCATGGTCGAACGCGGCCACGGCGCGGTGATCAACGTGGCCAGCACGGCCGCGTTCCAGCCGGTCCCCCGGATGGCCGTCTACGGCGCGACCAAGGCGTACGTCCTCTCCTTCACCGAGGCGCTGGCGAGCGAGCTGCGCGGCAGCGGCGTCCGGGCCCTGGCGATCTGCCCGGGGGCCACCGACACCCCCTTCTTCGAGGTCGTCGGCGAGCAGGCGGCGGTGGGCGTCCGCCGCCGGCCCGAGCAGGTCGTCGCCACCACCCTCGCCGCCCTCCGCAAGGGGCGGCCGAGCGTCGTCGACGGGCTCCTGAACCGGCTCGTGACGCTGTCCCCCCGGCTGGTGTCGCGCCGCACCACCCTCGCCATCGCGGAACGCGTCACCCGACCGCGCCCGGCGGCCTGACCGACCCGGCGGCGAGAGGGCCCCCTATGCTGCGCCGCTATGACGACCGCACCCGACGCCGCCCTCCGCCCGTTCCGCATCGCGATCCCGGACGCGGACCTCGCCGACCTGCACGAGCGCCTGGACCGTACCCGCTGGCCGGACGAACTCCCGGGCGTCGGCTGGGACTACGGCATCCCGGGCGCGCACCTGCGGGAGCTGGCGCGGTACTGGCGGCATGCGTACGACTGGCGGGCGGCCGAGGCGCGGCTCAACGCGTGGCCGCAGTTCACGACGACGGTCGACGGCGCCAACCTCCACTTCGCGCACCTGCGTTCGCCCGAGCCGGACGCCACACCGCTGCTGATCACCCACGGATGGCCGGGCTCCTTCGCCGAGTTCGAGCGGATCGCCGGCCCGCTCACCGACCCGGCGGCGTACGGCGGGGACCGGGCGGACGCCTTCCACCTGGTGCTGCCGAGCATCCCCGGCTTCGGCTTCTCGGGCCCGACGACGGACCGGGGCTGGGAGTTCAAGCGCGTCGCGGCCGCCCTCGCGGAGCTGATGCGGCGCCTCGGGTACGAGCGCTACGGGGTGCAGGGCGGCGACTGGGGCTCGGCGATCTCGCGCGAGATCGGGCGCGTCCGGCCCGGGAACGTCATCGGCGTGCACCTGAACCTGATCCCCGGCGCGGGGGCCACCTCCGAGCCCACCGAGGAGGAGTTGGCCCCGCTCACCCCCGCCGAACGCGAGCGCACCCTCGCCTCCTGGGAGCGGGCGAAGGCGTGGAGCCGCGACCGACAGGGGTACGCGGACATCCAGGCGACCCGCCCGCAGACGCTCTCCTACGCGCTCACGGACTCGCCGGTCGGCCAACTCGCCTGGATCGCCGAGAAGTTCGTCGAGTGGACGGACACCCGCGAGCACCCCGAGGGCCCGATCGACCGCGACCACCTGCTCACCAACGTGATGCTCTACTGGCTGACGGGCACGGCCGGCTCCTCCGCCCGCATCTACTACGAGCGCGCCCACGCCGACTACTGGGGCCTGCCCCCGGAGCCGTCCACGACGCCGACGGCCCTGGCGGCGTTCCCGGAGGAGAACTTCCTCATGCTCCGGCACATCGCGGAGCGCACCAACACCATCGTCCGCTGGACGGAGTTCGACCGCGGCGGCCACTTCGCGGCGATGGAGCAGCCGGACCTGCTGGTGGGCGACATCCGCGCCTTCTTCCGCCAGTTGAGGTCCGGCCCGGCGGGCTCCTGACAGGGCGAGCGCCGCCCTCCGGTCCTGGGTCGGACCCGGTTCCACGTGGTACTCCCAGCAGTGGTCCTCGGTGACGACGCCGGGTTGGCTGCCGGGATTGCGGTCGAACATCTCCATGGGGAACAGGGTGTCCCGGACGTTCGTCCACCGTCTACCCACGTCTACCGTGGGCGGATGAGCCTCGACCCTCGTGCCCCCTGGGACGTCCTGCTGATCGGCGGCGCCTCCGGCGTCGGCAAGAGCCGGGCGGCCGCCTCGCTGGCGGGTGAACTCGGGGCGTTCGTCGTCGAGTTCGACGACGTGGTGGCCGCGCTGCAGGCGGCGACCAGCTCCGCCACCCATCCGGGCCTGCACCTGTTCGACGGGGTCGGCGAGCTGCCCGACGGCCTGCCCGCCGAGCGGGAGTTGGAGTGGCAGATCGCCACCGCCCGCGCCCTGGACGAGGCGGTGCTCGGGGTCGTCCGCAACCGGCTGACCGTGCCCGTGCGCGCGATCGTCGAGGGGGACTACCTCACCCCGGCCGCCGCCGTCCGGGCCGTGGGGGAGGCGCCGGGGCGGGTGCGGGCGGTGTTCCTGCACGAGGGCGATCCGGGGCGCATCGGCGCCAACTACGCGGACCGCGAGCCGCAGGAGGGTCCGCAGCACGCCCGCGCGGCGGTCAGTGCCCGCTACTCGGACCACCTCGCCGCCGAGGCCCGCGCCCTGCGGCTGCCCGTGGTCGACTGCCGTCCGTACGGGACGCTGGCGGAACGCCTGGTCAGAGCCGTCGCGGGCTGAACTCCGAACCCCGGCGGGAAACGTGAGCCGACCCCGCCTCCACTGCCCGCATAAGGCCGCTTAACGTACGTACATGCATGTACGCAAAGAGCCGAGCCGCCCCCGGCAGGCCGAACGCAGTGCACAGTCCCGCAACGCCCTCCTGGAGTCCGCCGCCCGGGGCCTCTCCCGGTACGGCTACGGCAACCTCGTCCTGGCCCAGGTGGCCGCCGACGCCGGGTACACCCGCGGCGCGCTCTACCACCAGTTCAAGGGCAAGGAGGAGCTCACCCTCGCCGCCCTGGAGTGGGTCCTCGCCGCCTGGGAGCGGGAGGTGGGCGTCCTCGTCGAGCGCGAGCCGGAGCCGGTCGGGGCGCTGCTGGCGATGGCGCGCGGCCACGCCGTGTTCTGCCGCCGCGACCTCGCCCGGATGGCGATCGCGCTGCGGCTGGAGTTCGGCGGGCGGGGCGACCATCCGGTGGGCCGCGCGGTGGAGGCGGCCTACGCCCTGCTCGTCGCGGACTGCGAGCGCCGCATCGAGGCCGGCCGCGCCTCGGGGGCGATCCCGCCGGGCCCGCCGGCGCAGGTGCTCGCGGTGGCCTTCGTCGGCGCGCTGGAGGGCGCGGTCGTCTCCCTGGCCGGGCGGGAGCCGTACGACGAGGTGCTCGCGGAGCGCGCGGCGGCGGGCGTGCTGGGGATCGACCCGACCGGGGAGCGGCGATGAGGATTCCGAAGGCCGTGCACGGCCGACGCCCGTGGCGCATCCACGCGTTGACGCCCGACTTCCGCGTCGAGGACGTCTGGGCGCTGCCCACCCCCGGAGGGCCGGACGACCTCCCCCTCCTCGTCGCCTGGTTCACCGAGGACGGCGGGGACAACCCGTTCTCCGGAGTCTCCGGCCTCCTCTACGCCGTCCGCCAACGCCTCGGCAGGCTCCTCGGCTGGGACGGCGAGGGCGCGGGCGTCGGCCGGCGGGTGGCCTCGCTGCGCGAGCGCCTGCCCGAGGACCTGCGCGAGGGCCCGCGCGGCCCGGACCTGCCCTCGATGCCCTTCACCTCCCTCTACCTCACGGACACCGAGTGGGCCGCCGAGATGGCCAACGGCACCGTGCACACGGTGATGCACATCGGCTGGGTGCCGGACGGAAAGGGCGGCCACCGGGGCGAGATGACCGTCCTGGTGAAGCCGAACGGACTGCTCGGCCGGGCGTACATGGCGGGGGTCGCGCCGTTCCGGTACCTCGTCGTCGACCCGGCGCTGATGCGCATGATCGGGCGGGACTGGCGGGCGCGGAAGGCCCCGGCGGTCAGCGGCCCGTGCGAGCCGACCGGGGAACTCCGTACGGCCCTCGGCCCCGCAGCGACGCCGCCCGACTACGCGGACCTCTTCACCCTCGCCGTGGACGGCACGGCCGCCACCCCGGAGCGCTGGGCCCGTGCCATGCTGGAGGGCGTCGCCGGGGCCCAAGGCCAGTTCGTCTGGCGGGTGTTGCTCGGCCTGCGCCTGCACCGGGGCCGCTCCCCGCGGCACATCGCGGGCTGGCGGATCGCCGAGCGCCGCGACACCATGGTCCGCCTCGAAGCCCGCTCCTGGATGCTGACCGCCGCCCTCGTCGTCCGGGCGGACGCGGACGGGGTCTCGCTGGCCACCGCCCTGCGCTACGACCGCCCGGTGGCGGCCCGCGTCTGGAGGGCCCTCTCGGCCGTCCACCGCCGCGCGGCCCCCGACCTGCTGCGGGACACCGGCGAACTCGTCCGGTCACAAGGGAGAGACGGAGAGGGAGGCGGAGGGAAGGCGGGGCCGAAACACATCTCCCGCCACTTCTAACCTATAGCGCACGGGGGGCCTTGCGGCAAGGCCCCCCCGGGGGCGGACAATCGCTGGCCTGAGATCGGAGCTGATGCCATGACCCCCCTCTCCACCAGCGTGTTCGCCCTGCCCGCACACCTGTCCGCCAAGGCAGACCCGGCGTTGACGGCCGCCGACGAACGGCACTTCGCGGCGGTGGCGGCGAGCCTGGAGCAGGCGATCGCCGAACTGTCCGATCAACTGGACGCCCTGCGCCGCGCCCCCGGCGGGCTCGGCCGCGCGGCGATGGACCGGGACGTCGAGGTGCACCGCCTCTCCGCCCGGCTGCGCGCCCTGCGCCGCTTCGGCCTGGACCTGTGCCTGGGCCGCATCGTCGAGCAGACGCCCGGGGCAGAGCCCGTGCACGTCGGCCGCCTCGGCCTCACCGACAGCGACGGCCGCCGGCTGCTCATCGACTGGCGCTCCCCGGCCGCCGAGCCGTTCTTCGCCGCCACCCACGCCCACCCGCAGGGCCTCGCCAGCCGCCGCCGCTACCGCTGGACGGCCGGCCGGATCACCGACTACTGGGACGAGGTCTTCACCCCCGACGGCCTGGAGGGCCACGCCGCCCTGGACGACCAGTCCGCCTTCATCGCCAGCCTCGGCAGCAGCCGCTCGCCGCGCATGCGGGACGTACTGGCCACCATCCAGTCCGACCAGGACGCGATCATCCGCGCCGACTCGCGCGGCGCCCTCGTCGTCGACGGCGGCCCCGGCACCGGCAAGACCGTCGTCGCCCTGCACCGCTCCGCCTACCTGCTGTACGCCGACCCGCGCCTGGGCCACCGCCGTGGCCGCGTCCTGTTCGTCGGCCCGCACCAGCCGTACCTGGCGTACGTCGCCGACGTGCTGCCCAGCCTCGGCGAGGAGGGCGTGCGCACGTGCACCCTGCGCGACCTCCTCCCCGAGGGTGCGGCGGCCCTGCCCGAGGCCGACCCGGAGACGGCCCGCCTCAAGGCCTCCACGGGCATGGCGACGGAGGCGATCGAGGCCGCCGTCCGCCTCTACGAGGAGCCGCCGACCGAGGGGCTGACCGTCGAGACCTACTGGGCGGACCTGCCCCTGACGGCCGAGGACTGGGCCGACGCCTTCGCCGCCCCCGAGCCGGGCACCCCGCACAACGAGGCGCGCGAGCAGATCTGGGACGAACTGGAGTCCATCCTCCGGGAGAAGCTGGAGGGCCGGGTCGACGAGGACGACGTCTCCCCGCAGATGTTCCACCGCTCCCTGCGCCAGAACCGGGAACTGACCACGACGCTGAACCGCGCCTGGCCGCTGCTGGAGCCCACGGACATCGTCGGCGACCTCTGGTCCGTCCCCGCCTACCTGCGCCGCTGCGCGCCCTGGCTCACCCCCGAGGACGTCCGCCGCCTCCAGCGCAAGGACGCCCCGCAGGCCTGGACGCTCTCCGACCTGCCGCTCGTCGACGCCGCCCGCCACCGCCTCGGCGACCCGGAGTCCTCGGCCCGCAAGCGCCGGCGGGAGGCGGCGGCGGAGGCCGAGCGGGAGCGGATGGCGGACGTCATCGGGCACATCCTCGAAGCGGACGAGGACGGGGACGGCGCGGTCGAGATGCTGCGGGGGCAGGACCTGAAGGACACCCTCGTCGACGAGACGGCCCTGCCGGGCGAGGAGGCCGACCCGCTGGACGGCCCCTTCGCGCACATCGTGGTGGACGAGGCGCAGGAACTCACCGACGCGGAGTGGCAGATGCTGCTGCTGCGCTGCCCGTCCCGCAGCTTCACCATCGTCGGGGACCGCGCGCAGGCACGGCACGGCTTCGCCGAGTCCTGGGAGGAGCGGCTCGCGCGGGCCGGGTTCGACCGGGTGCGGGAGGCCTCGCTGACGGTCAACTACCGGACGCCGGAAGAGGTCATGGCGGAGGCGGAGCGGGTGATCCGCGCCGCGCTGCCGGACGCCAACGTCCCGACCTCGATCCGCAGCAGCGGAATTCCCGTCCTGCACGGGGAGGTCGGCGACCTCGACGCCGTCCTGGACGGCTGGCTCACCGAGCACCCGGAGGGCACGGCCTGCGTCATCGGCGCGGCCCCGGAGTTCCAGGAGCGGCCGCGCGTACGGGCGTTGACGCCGGTGCTCGCCAAGGGCCTGGAGTTCGACCTCGTGGTCGTCGTCGAGCCGGAGGCCTTCGGCGGCGGCATCGAGGGCGCCGTCGACCGCTACGTGGCGATGACGCGCGCGACGCAGCGCCTGGTGGTGCTGGACCGCCCCTGAACCCGCCGGCCACGGGGGCCGTGGACGGGATCGGGGCGCCTCCCGCGCCCCGGAACCGCTCAACGGCCCCTCGGAGGTCCCCGTGTCCATCGCCCCCCGCTCCGTCCGGGCCGTCGGCCTGCTGCTCGCGGCCGGCCTGGTCTCCGCCGTCGGCGTCGCCGCCGCCAGTGCCAGCGCCTCCCCGGCCGCCCCCGCCTCCGGTTCCTCCGTCAAGGTCCCGGCGCCGATGGCCACGCCCTGGAACAACGTCACCCTCTGCTCGAAGGGCACGTACGCCTCGTACCTCGTGTTCGAGAAGCACCCCACCATGAGCATCGCGGTCGTCCAGCCCAACGGCTGCAGGTCCTTCTCCGTGACCGGCCAGCGCAACGACAGGGTCGGCATCTACGGGATCGGCCCCGACGGCAAGCCCTTCAAGATCGCCACCGACACCTTCGACGACACCGTCCCCTACTACGTCGAGACCACGGGCACCCCGGACCAGAACGACTGGAAGTCCATGTGACGAGGCCGGCCCCGGGCCGCCCCCCCCCCGGGGGGGGGGGCCCCGGGGCGGGGGGGGGGGCGGCCCCCCCCCGGGGGGGCCCGGGGGGCGGGGG
>NZ_JBIWOW010000018.1:102422-171294 GCF_044767945.1 Kitasatospora sp. NPDC101183
AAAGTTCTACCCGCCCGCCCCCCCCCGCCCACAGCCCCCCGCGCCCGCCGGCCGCCCCCCCCCCCGGCCCCCCCCCGCCGGGGGGGGGGGCCCCCCCCGGGGCCGTGGGGTTCAGCGACAGCCTCCGGGCGGGCCCGGGAGGCAGGAGGGGCGGGGCTCGGTGACCTCGGTGGCGGTACGGGCGCGGCAGTGTCGGCAGGTCCACTCCTCGCGGACCTCCAGGGCGCCCGAGCAGTGGACGACCGGGGCCGTGCGGGGGCCGTCGAACGGGGCGGGCGCCCCGCAGGAGGGGCAGGACCTCTCGGCGGGCCCCGTCATCGGGCGGCCCTCCCGCCGCGGGCGCTCCGGCTGCGGGCCCGGCCGCCGGTGGCCAGGCGCGCCAGCGGGGCGGCGAGACCGGCCCACAGGGTCTCCGCCGGGAGGCGGCCGCTCAGCACCAGCACGGTGCCGAGCACGAGCACGGCCACGAACAGCAGCTGCGCCCGCGGCGGGTTCAGGGTGATGTCGACGAACACGGTGTCTTCCTCACTGGTGGTCGGGAGCCGTGCCGGGCGGCGCCCGGCACGGCGTGATCGATGGATGCGACGTCTACCGGTGGATCACATGGGGCTCTCCTCCCGCCCGACCGGCCGGTCCCTCCGGCCACTTCGAGTCTGCGAGCGGGCCCGGCGGGCTTCAACGAAACGCGAACGCCCACGGAACAGGTCGGGCGCGGGCGGCATTCGCCGACGAACGACGGAACTCCCGTGATCAGAGCCGTCGTTGACGGACAATCGGGGCAGTGGTTCCGCCGCTGCCCGTCGACGCCCGCCGATTCCCGCCGCCGTCCGCGCCCGTCCCGAGGGAAGTCATGTCGAAGCCGTACGAACCGATCCCGGCGCCGCAGCTGAGGTTCGCCGCCGAGCTGCGCAAGCTCTGGACCCGCGGCGGCGAGCCCACGCTCCAGGACCTCGCCGAGCGGATGCGGTGGGGCCGCACCACGGTGTCCGCGCTGCTGAACGGCAAGCGGTTCCCCAGCTGGGAGCAGATGGCCGCCCTGGCCGAGGCCTGCGGCGAGACGCCGGAGGCGTGGCGCCCGCGCTGGCGGGACGCGCGCGGCCACCTGACCACCCTGCGCCTCGGCTGCGCCACGTCCGCCGAGCCGGCGGGGCCGCCGGAGCCCGAGGAGGACGCGCCCGCGCCCGCCCCCGTCCTCCCGATCGTGGAGCACCTCGCCGGGGCCGCCGAACTGTCCGCCCACTGGTACCGGAACAACCCCGAGTTCTACGCCGCGGCCACCGAACGCGTCCGCCTGGCCCGCGCGGACATCCGGCTCACCTACACCCGGCAGTCCCCGCCGACGGCGCTGACCACCCCGGCCTCCGTCGAGTACTTCCGCGAGGTCCTCGTCTGGGCCGCCGCGGAGAGCGAGGACGAGCGCAGCGTCCGCCGCATCATCGGCATCCCCGAGCGCGACGGCGTCCCGCAGGCCGACATGCTGGCCTGGGCCCGGAAGCACCACGAGGCCACCGGCGGCATCAACAACTACGAGGCCCGCGTGCAGCGTTGGACGGCCGCCGCCGACGGCCTCAACATGGCGCTGATCGACGACAGCGTCGTCTTCCTCGCCTTCTCCGGCCACGCCCGCCAGAAGCTCAACGGCTTCAGCGTCGAGGACCGGACCTTCATGAGCTACTTCACCGCCCACTTCGACCAGCTGTGGAGCGCCCTGCCGAGCCTCGCCGAGTACCTGGCCGACCACGCCCGGGCGTAGGTCGTCCCCGCCCGGGGCGCTCCCCGTCCGGTCACTCGCCGAGGAAGTCCAGCAGCAGCCGGGTGACGGCCTCCGGCCGCTCCAGGCCCGGCAGGTGCCCGGCCCACTCCAGCTCCAGGTGCCGGGCGGGCCCGGCGATCCGCCCGGACAGGGCGGCCGCGATCTCGCGGAAGTCCGCGAAGTCGTGCGCCCCGGCCACGGCGAGGCAGCGGGCGGTGACCCGCCCGAGGTCGACCTCCGGGCTGCTGCGGAAGAACTCCGTCGCGGCCAACTGCACCTCGAAGGCGTGCCGCTGCATCTCCCGTACCCGCGCCCGGGCCTCCTCGCCGGCCTCCGGGCCGAGCCACGCCTCGACGTTCAGCTCCACCGCGCCCGCGACGTCGCCCGCCTCCAGCAACTCGTCCTCCCGGGCGCCGAACGCCCGCAGCTCCGCGCTGTGCGCGTGCCCCGGCATCCCGGCGGCCAGCAGCGCCAGCGCCGTCACGGCCCCGGGCCGCGAGGCCGCCACCTCCAGCGCGACCTTGCCGCCGTACGAGGCGCCGACCAGCGCGGTGCTCCCGACGCCCAGGTGGTCGAGGAGGTCCAGCACGTCCCCGGCGTCGCTGTACGGGGCGTCCGCCATCGGCGACTCGCCGAACCCCCGGAAGTCGAGCCGCACCACCCGGTACCCGGCCTCGACCAGGGCCCGCCACTGCCCGTCCCACATCCGCCGGTCGCACACCGACGAGTGCAGCAGCACCACTGCGGGGCCTTCGCCCGCCACCTCATGAGGAATTGTCATCCGGCAGAGGTTAGCGGAGGGGTACCGCGATGATCATCAGGTTATGAGGCACTGCGACTGCGGGTCGTAGCAGGTCAGGCCCATGGACCGCGCCGTCTCCGCCGCGAAGACGGCGGCCTCCACCGCCATGCTCCAGCGCATCGGGAAGTAGAGGAACGGGCCGCTCGCCTCCCCGATCAGCGGGCTGCTCGACCAGGGCGAGGTGTCGTCCTCGTCCTCGTCGAGATCGGGCCACCGCTTCAGCAGCGCGGCGACGTAGGCGGCGATCCGCTCGGTCGGGGGCGCGCCGGGCCCGTCCGACTCGACGTACTCGGCGTACAGCTCCTCGAAGCGCAGGCCCGCGGCGGCGTCATCGGCGGGGCGCTCGCCCTCCCAGACGGCAAGGTCGTAACTCATGGGCGCAGCCTGTCACCCGGCACCGACAACCGGCCCGGCCCGCCCTCAACCGCGGCTGTACAGCACCTCGTTGCCGAGGGCGTTCTCGTGGACGGACACGCTCGCGTACACCGCCCGCATCCGCGCGGCCTCCGCCGTCTGCCGCCGCTCGATCAGCGCACCCTCCCAGCCGCCGTCCACCCGCGACCGCGACCGGTCCCGATGCGCCAGGAACACCGCCGTGCCGACGACGGCACCGACCATTGCGACGGCGAACACCAGGACGATCCCCATGGGCCGAGCCTCCCCTGTGCGTTGGTCCGTCCATCATCCACGAAGCGGCCCGGGTCGGCGAGTGGTGAGGCGCCCGGGATAACGTGACGCCGTGTCCTCGTACGACTTCCGCAGCGGCATCGGTCGACTGCTCCTCGTTCCCGGGCCCGACGGGACGACGGTCCGGACGGTGGCGGAGCCGCCGGTGAGCGCGCTCTTCGGCGCTCCCGTCGAGACGAACATCCTCCTCGACGCGGCCGACGACCTCGACCGGGCGGACCTGCCGCTGATCGCCTCCGTCCTCGGGTGCCTCGACCAGCACCTGGAGGCCGGCCTGGACTTCGTCCGTGCGGCGCTGGCGGCCGACCCGGCCTTCTTCGGCCTCGCCACCGCTCCGGCCTCCGTCGAGCTGGACTCCCCGCAGCTCAACTTCTACGCCGACGACGAGTGGCACCTCCGCTTCGCCGAGGGGAACCTGCCGATCTGCGACCCGTACGGCCTCGCGGTCGTCTTCCACGGCCAACGGCCGATGCGCGTCGAGGACTTGAGCGACGCGACGGCCCTCGACGATGGCGAATGGGACGTATCGGTACGATCGTCGCCGTGACCACCCCCAGCGCCACCACCACGGTCTTCGACGTCGACGGCGCGCTCTGCTTCGACGGCCGGACGATCGACGGGCGGATCCTCGCCGCCATCGGGGCCTGCGAACGCGCGGGCCACCGGCTGGTCTTCGCCTCCGCCCGGCCCGTCCGCGACCTGCTGCCCGTCCTCGACGGCGCCTTCCCGGCCGCCACCCTGATCGGCGGCAACGGCAGCCTCGTCTCCGTCGACGGCCAGGTCCGGGCCCGCGCCGCCTTCGACCCCGCCGCCCTCGGCGGGCTGCTGGCCGAGGCCGACCGCTTCCGGGCGGGCTACCTCGCGGACGGCCCCTGGGACTACGCCTACACCGGGCCCGTCGGCCACCCGATCCTCGACCGCGTCGACCAGGGCGGCCTCGCCCGCCGGGTCGAGCTCGCCGAACTCCCCGCCGTCGTGAAGTTCCTCGTCGTCGACGCCACCGACCTCGCGGGCCTCGCCGAGGCCGGCCGCAGGCTCGGGATGACCGTCAACCACCACCTCGACGAGGCGATCGTCGACTTCGCCCCGGGCACCACCAACAAGTGGGAGGCCCTGCGCTCGCTCGGCATCGAGCGGTACAACGCGTTCGGCAACGACGTCAACGACCTCGACCTGCTCCGCAACGCGGCCCACTCCGTCCGCGTCGGCACCCACCCTGGCCTGGACGGCGTCGCCCACGTGACGGCCGCCGCCGAACCGGCCGCCGTCGCGGCCGAGATCGCCCGCCTGGCCGCCTAGCGCGCGCCGAGCAGCACCGCGCCGGGCAGCAGATGCAGCTCGTACGGCGTGTAGCAGTCCGAGATCTCGCTGCCGACCACCGCCCCGCACGGGCAGGCCCGGTCCGGCGGGCCGTCGCCGGGGGCGCCGCAGCAGCCGATCGGGGAGCCGGGCGGCGTCGGGTGCGGCAGCAGGGCGGGGGCGTCCAGGGGGTGGAGGACGAAGGTGCCGCGCACGCCCGCCGAGACGAGGACCTCACCGTCGGGGCCGCTGATGCAGGGGCCGCCGGGGTACGCGGGCGGGAACCCGTCCTGGTCCTCGGCCGGGACGAACGGCGGGCCGTGCGGCTCGGGGTCGACGGCGTAGTGCCCGCGCGGCACGGTCGGCGCGGCCTGCCGCCTCCCGTCCACGGGCTCGCCGTCGAACACGTGGCGGGGCGGTACGTTCGGCAGCGCCTCCAGCCCGGCGGCGAGCAGCCCGCCGCAGGCGGCGCAGCGGAACTCCGTCCTCACCTGGTCAGCCGCCAGATGCGGTCCTCGCCGGTCTCGGCCGGGGCGAGCGGCTCGCCGACCCTGGTCCTGTGGACGGCGAACCCGAGCCGCTCGGGGACGGCCCCGCTCGCGTGGTTGGCGGTGTCGTGCACCACCTCGACGTACGCGACCCCGGGCAGCCGGAAGGCCTCCTCGACGACGGCGCGGACGGTCCTGGTCATCAGCCCCCGGCCGGTCGCCGACGGGTGCAGCCAGTACCCGATCTCCCGCCCGTCCTCCGGGGTGTCCTCCCGCCGGAACAGCCCGCAGACGCCGACGATCGCCCCGTCCAGTGTGACGGCGTACGTGTACTCCTGCCCGCTCTCCCACCGCTCGGCCCGCCCGGCGACGAACTCCCGCGTCGTCTCCGGCCCGTGCTCCGCCACCCACGGCATCCAGGGCCGCAGGTGTTCCAGGGACTCCTCGATCACCTGGTAGAACTCGGGCAGATCCGCCTCCCCGTCTTCGAATCGACGCAGCACGAGGCCATCCGACAGGGCGATCACAGGCTGAGGTGTCTCCATCCCAGGAGCATCCCCGCTCCCCACCCCGGGGGCAACGTGATTTAGGCCCCCCGCCTGCGGCTGCGTGGAAAGTCGGCCGCGCCGACCTCCCACGCAGCAGCGCTTCAGAGCTCGCCCAGGAACCCCGGGTCGGCGAGGCCCATCTGGCGGGCGAACTCACCGGCCACGCCCAGGAGTTCACTCATCGGTGCCGGGCGGCGCGAAGCGGCGGCGCCACTGCGCTGCCCCTCCTCCGACCAGAGGAACGGGTACACCGTGAAGCCCTCGCCGAGGCCCAGCGCCGCCGTCTCCTCGCGCCATCCCGGATGGCGCAGGCCGTCGTAGAACTGATCCAGCCGGTCGTCCAGCAGCCAGGCGATCCACCCGGAGTGGCCGGTCTCCATGGCCTCCCATGCCAGGGTGTCGGGCGCGAAGTACGTCATCTGCCCGGGCGCCCCGGGGCGCCCCGCCGCTGCGGGGTCATGGCCGTTGAGCGCGAACACACCGCCGAGCACGTCGTACCCGACGACCAGCGCGGCGGCCGGATGCCACCCGGGATCGACGGCTGCGGGAAAGCGGTTCGCACGCCCCAGCCCGGGAAGATCCCCGCTCCCGCCCGCACCCCCACCCCCGCCGAGGACGCGCAGCCACCCCCCGTCCACCAGCAGCCCGCCCGTGTGCAGCACGAGCGCGCCCAGCGTCGACCGCGCGCTGACCTGGAGTTGCAGCAGGCACCGCCGCCCCTCCTCCGGGTCCGCGGGCGGCAGGACCCGTACGGCTCCGGCCGCCGCGAGGGCGGGGCCGAGCACGGGCCAGGCGGGGTCGTCGACGGCGATCAGGTCTTCGAGTGCGCGCACCCGTCGATGGTCGCACGCCGCACCCACACCCCTCGCGGCCCGTCAGGCCGCGCCGAAGTGCCGCTTGGTGTCGGCGATCAGCTTCTTCATGAACGACGTTCCGGGCCCGTCCGTCAGCAGCGCGGGCCGGCTGAGCAGCGGCTCGGGCTCGTAGGCGAAGGTCCAGGTGAAGCGGGCGCCGGTCGGGGTGGGGACGACCTGGTAGTCCTCGCCGAAGCGGCGGAACAGCGGCAGCGAGGCCTCCGCCACCTGGAACGCGTGCCGTCGGCCCTCCTCCCAGAGCACGAACTCCTCGCGCAGGTGCAGGAGTCCGAGCGCGGTGATCTCCCGGGTGGTGCCGACGCCGTGCGGCGGGGGAGAGGTGTAGCGCCCGTTGCTCAGGCCCCGGCACCAGGACAGCGGTGCGGGCCCGGCCAGGCCCTCCCAGACGGCCTCGGGGCTGACGGGGAGGTCCATGGTGTACGAGTGGCGGTGCGGGGCGGTGTCGAAGAAGGACGGCTCGAACGGTTCGAGCGTGAACCACGGCATGGCATCTCCCCTGGGTTCTGCGAGGCGCGGTGCGGGCGAACCCGAAGGATGTCAGTACGCCCACCACGCCGATAGGTTGGCCCCCATGCCCACCGACTCGCCCCTCGCCGTGCCCACCCGCTTCGACGCCGGCCGGGGCCGGGTCGCCCTGCTCGTCCCGGGGGTCGGCTACTCGCCGGCCCGGCCGCTGCTGCACTTCGCCCGTGAGGTTCTGCTCCGACACGGCTGGACCGTCCAGGAGTTGTGGTGGCAGGTGCCGGCGAACCTGGCCGAACTGCCGATGGACGAGCGGATCGCCTGGGTCGAGGCCGAGGTCTCCCGGGCGATCGACGCGGAGGACGGCGCCTGCGGACTCCTGCTCGGCAAGTCCCTGGGCTCCCTCGCCTGCGGCCTCGCCGCCGAGCGCGGCCTCCCGGCGGCCTGGCTCACGCCGCTGCTGACCGTCGACCGCGTCGTCGGCTCCCTGCGCGCGGCCGAGGCTCCGACCCTGCTGGTCGGCGGCACCGCCGACCGCCTCTGGAACGGCGAGGCCGCCGCCTCGACGGGCCACGAGGTCCTGGAGATCCCCGATGCGGACCACTCCCTCGAACTCCCCGACCCCCTCGCCTCCGTGGCCGTCCTCCACCAGGTCCTCACCCGCCTCAACACCCACCTCGCCACCCTGCCCGTGGCCCCGTAGACCTACGGCGCCGAGACGCCCGGCTCGGGGGCGACGACCGGCAGGCTCCGCGCCTCGGCCGCCTCGGCCAGGCGCTTGTCGTAGGTGACGAAGGCGGTGAGCGCGTGTTCCAAGTGCTCAGCGCTGGCGAGGTGGAGGGCATCGAGCGTGCGCAGGTGCTGGGCGGGGAACTGCCGGGCGGCGCGCAGGATCGGGTCGGACAGCCGGATGCGGAGCAGCCGGTCGAGGAGGTCCTCCGAGGCGTCGATCAACGCCTGTGGTGCGCCGACGCGGATGAGCGTGCGGGGGACCTCGACCTGAGCGGCCGCGCTGGTGGCATGTCCTTCGGAGCCGCAGGCGGAGAGGAAGGTGCGCGGGTTGCGGATCAGTTCTCCGGAGCCAGGAGTTTGAGGACCGTGTACGAGTCCGGGCGGATCAACGGCCCTCTTCCTCACGCATGGCGTGCAGGGCGTCCGCCGCCGAGTCGAGCCGGATGCCGACCGGCGGCGGCGTCCAGTCGGCGAGACCGCGAGCGGTGGCAGCGTTCTCCGGAGCGACGGTGCCGTCGCGGACCAGGGCCTCCAGCACTCTCTGCTCCGGATCGGGCGGCGCCAGGACGGCGATCAGCCGGCCGTTCCGGGTGATCCCGATCCGCTCGCCTGACGCGGCGAGGTCGACCAACTCGCCTGCATGTTGCAGTAGTTGCTGGACGGGCACTCTCGCTGTCATGCGACTCACGCTAGGCCGGATCGTGCGGCGATTGCGAGGGTTGTGCGGCACTGTCATTCGAACGAGCTACCGCCCGACCCGTCGGGGCCGGGAAGCCGGTCCGCCCGGCTCCTGCCGCGACGAGGGCGACGCCCAGGAGGGCCAGGGCCGTCCAGGGCAGGGTGGAGGGGCCGCCCCAGGAGAGGAGGAGGCCACCGGCGCCGGCTGCGGTGGCGATGCCGAGGTTCCAGCAGGTGACGAGCAGGGACTGCGCGAGGTCGCCGTCGGGGCCGGCCGTGTCGGCGACGGCGGTTTGGAGGAGGGTGGCGGCCCCGCCGAAGCCGAGGCCCCAGACGGCGGCGGCGAGGTAGGCGGGCCAGGGCGTCGTGGTGAGCAGGCAGAGGGCGAGGAGGGCGGCGGCGAGGGCCAGGAGTGCGCAGGCGGTGAGGGTGAGGGCGCGCAGGTGCCGGTCGATCAGGGCTCCGGTGGCGAGGATGCTCACCAGCGAGGAGAGCCCGATCACCAGCAGCACGGTGTCCGTCCGCCCGCCCAGCCCGAGCGGTTCGAGCAGCGCGGCGACGTACGTGTAGAGCACGTTGTGCGCGAGCACGAAGGCGGCCGTGACGGCCAGGACCGCCGCCACCCCGGGGGTCCCCAGCACCCGCCGCAGCGGCGTCCGTCGGCCGCCCGGCGCCTGCCCGGGCAGGGCGGGGACGCCGAGCGCGATCCACCCCGTGAGCCCCACCGCCGCCACGCTCATCAGGGCGAAGGCGGCCCGCCATCCGGCGGCCCCGGCGAGCAGGGTGCCCGCCGGTACCCCGACGGAGAGGGCGACGGTCGAGCCGGCCATCGCGACGGCCATGGCCCGCCCGCGCTGCCGCGGGGCGACGATCGCCCGGGCGTACCCGGCGAGCAGTGCCCAGAGCAGCCCGGCGACGAGCCCGGCGGCGAATCGCGCGGCCATGGTGAGCAGGTAGTCGCCCGAGGCGGCGGTGACGGCGTTGGCCGCCGCGAACCCGCCGACGGCGAGCAGCAGCAGCCGCTTGCGGGGCCACCGCGCGGTGGCGGCGGTCAGCGGGATCGCGGCGGCGATGGACCCGGCGGCGTACAGGGTGACGGCCTGCCCGGCGGCGGACTGCCCGACGCCGAGGTCGGCGCTCATGGCGGGCAGCACTCCGGCGGGCAGGGCCTCGGTCATCAGGGTGACGAACCCGGCGGTGCTGAGCGCGAGCAGGGCAGGCCAGGGGAGCGGCGGCGCTGCGGCGTCCACGGCCCGCTCGCCGTCGAGGAGTTCAGGAATCGGCATGGGGCCGATGCTCTATCGTTGACATCCATGGCAAGGTCCAGCCGGCCGGTCCCCGGCCCCGGCGTGAGGGTGGTCACATGCGGATCGGCGAGCTCGCGAGGATGACGGAGAGCACCCCGCGCCTGCTGCGCTACTACGAGGAGCAGGGCCTGATCGCCCCGAGCCGCGAGCCCAACGGCTACCGCGACTACGACGACTACCTGGTGGACCGGGTGCTGCAGATCCGGGGCCTGCTGGACGCGGGCCTGCCGACCCGCATCATCAAGCAGATCCTGCCCTGCCTGGAGGCGCCCCGGACGATCCACTTCGCCGAGGCCACCCCGGAGATGCTGGAGACCCTGGAGTCCGAGACCGAGCGGATGTCCAGACGCATCGACTGCCTGACGCGCAACCGGGACGCCATCCAGCAGTACCTGTCCGTGGTCCGGAGCATGGCCTGAGAGCTGACGTGAGAGCTGACGTGAGAGCGCGCTTGACCTTGCCACCGATGTGAAGGTGAAGGCTGTGGTCCATGAGCGCATCTCCCCTGAACCACCTGAACCACCTGAACCACCACGCCCACGGCCCGAGCGCCGGCACCCCGATCGTCCTCGTCCACGGCTACACCGTCGACCACCGCGTCCTGCTGCCCCTCGAACCGGTCTTCGACGACCGCCCCGGCTGGCACCGCCTCTACCCCGACCTCCCCGGCCACGGCGCCACCCCGCGCCCGGCCGGCCCCGCCACGGCGACGGCCCTGGCCGAGGCCCTCTTCGCCTGGATCGACGCCGAGTTGGGCGACCGGCCCTTCGCCGTCGTCGGCCAGTCCTTCGGCGGCCAGCTGGCCCGGGCCGTGACGGCGCGCTACGGGGAGCAGGTGCTCGGCTCGGCGCTGCTGGCCCCGGTGGTGCGCTGGGGCGACGACCGTACGCTGCCCGCCGAGGCGGTGGTCGAGCGCGAGGACGGCCTGCCCGTCGGTGACGCCACCGCCGAGGAGCGCGCCCTCTTCGAGTACGTCACGGCCCGCCACACCAAGGCGAGTTGGGAGGTCTTCGAGCGCTACCTCCTGCCCGGCCTGCGGCTGCGCGACCGCGCGGCCGCCGCCGAACTGGAGGCGGAGTTCCTGCTGCCGCGATGGCCCGAGCACACCGCGCCCCCGCACCGGGGGAGCCACCTGCTGGTCACCACCCGCCAGGACGCCCTGGTCGGCTGGCGCGACCAGCTGGAGCTGCTCGACCACTACCCCCGCATGGCGCTGACGCTGCTGGACGGCGTCGGCCACAACCCCCAGCTGGAGGCCGCCGACGCCGTCCGCGCGGTGTTCGCCGACTGGCTGGACACGCTGCGCCCCTGACAACGCCCGAACCGCGCCCCCGACGAACAGCGCCCTGACGAGCCCGGGCCCCTGACACGCCCGAACCGGGCCCTCAACCGATGGAGCGCGGCAGCCGGGTCGTCAGGTACAGGATCGTGACCGACCCGACGAACTGGATCCCCAGGCACAGCGCCAGCGCCCGGTCCACGCCCAGGCTCGGCGAGAGCGCCAGGTACAGCGACCCGAGGGTGGCGACCCCCAGCGCCAGGCTGGACTGCTGCCCGGTGGCCAGCACCCCGCTGCCGACGCCGGCCCGGGCGGCGGGCACCTTGGACAGGACGATCCGGAACAGCGGCGTGCCGATCAGCCCCTGGCCGATGCCCGCGAGGGCCACGCCGGGCGCCATCGTCAGCGGGGTCAGGTGCTCCCAGTCGGTGAGGACGGTGACGGCGAGCGAGGCCAGGCCCGCCCCTTGGACGACGGCCCCCGCGCTGAGCACCCGGCTGCCCCAGCGGCCGATCAGCCGGGGGCTGGCCAGCGAGGCGGAGAAGTAGCCGACGGCCATCGGCACCAGCGCCCACCCGGCCGCGACCACGCCCAGGTGCAGTCCCTGCTGCAGCACGACGGCGATCACGAACATGAACCCGCCGAACCCGGCGAAGTACGGCAGCGCGATCCCGAGCCCGCGCCGCATCTCCGGGATGCGCAGCAGGGACGGCGGCACCAGCGGCGTGCCTCCGGCCCGCTCCGTCCGCCGCTCGACGAGGGCGAACGCGGCGGCCAGCACCGGGAACAGCGCCAGCATCACCCAGGACCACACCGGCCACCCGGCCGCGCGGCCCTCCATGAGCGGGACGAGCAGGGCGAGCAGCGCGGCCGTGAGCAGCAGCGTCCCGGGCACGTCCACCTTCGCCGCCGAGGTGGCGCGGCTCTCCGGCACGTACCGGACGGCCATCACCAGGGCGAGCAGCGCGAACGGCACGTTCAGCAGGAACACGGAGCGCCAGCCCGTCCCGAACAGGTCGGCGGCGACGAGCATCCCGCCGAGTACCTGCCCGATGACCACGGCGATCCCGCCGCAGGCCCCGTAGATGCTGAGCGCCTTCCCGCGCCGGGCGCCCTCGGTGGCGGCGGTGATGGTGCCGAGCACCTGCGGCAGCAGCAGCGCGGCCGAGGCGCCCTGGGCGGCCCGGGCGGCGACGAGGCTCCACGCGCCGGGGGCGAGGCCGCAGGCGAGGGAGGTGAGCGCGAAGGCGACGGCGCCGACGACGAACAGCCTCCGGCGGCCGTACGTGTCGCCGAGCCGCCCGCCGAGGACGAGCAGCACGGCGAAGGCGATGCCGTACCCGGCGGCGACGAGCTCCAGGACGGCGGGCCCGGCGGCGAGGTCGTGGTCGATGGTGGGCAGGGCGACGTTGACGATGAAGAAGTCGAGCATCGGGAGGAAGGCCCCGAGCAGGACGGTCACCAGCCCCGCGGTGCCCAGCGCGGGACCGACGGGAGAGGAGGGCGAGGAGGGGAGGGGAGCGGCTGAGGGTCGGGCGAGGGTGGGGGGAGCGGCGAGTTGTCGGGTCACGGGTCCTACGATCCGGTACGCCGTAGCCTGGTACCAGAGTGTTCTTATCCGGGTATAACGAGTACCTGGCAACCGCCTCCCCGCTACCGCATCCTGGGAGCATGAGCGTCATGACGCAGGCCCTGCACACCCGCACCGCCACCCCCACGCCCACCCCCACGCACCCGCAGACGGCCGCGCCCCGGCCCGCCTCCCCCGGCGAGGCCCGCCGCCACGAGCTGGCCGCCTTCCTGCGCAGCCGCCGCGAGCGCATCGCGCCCGAGCAGGTCGGCCTGCCGATGACCGGCCGCCGCCGCACCCCGGGCCTGCGCCGCGAGGAGGTCGCGCAGCTCGCCGCCGTCGGGGTGACCTGGTACACGTGGCTGGAGCAGGGTCGCGACATCCAGGTCTCCACCCAGGTACTGGACGCGGTCGCCCGGGCGCTGCTGCTCGACCCGAGCGAGCGCGCCCACCTGTTCACCCTCGCGGGCGCGGAGGACCCGGCGGCCGTGAAGATGTGTTCCTCGGTGACGGCGGGCGTGCGGCTGCTCATGGAGCAGATGGAGCCGTACCCGGCGGTGGTCATCAACAGCCGCTACGACGTGCTGGCGCACAACCGGACGTACCCAAACATCGTCGGCGACCTCGAACAACTGCCGCCCGAGAACCGCAACCTGATGTGGCTGGCGTTCACCCCCTCCCACTTCCGCGAGGTGCTGATCGACTACCGCACCGAACGCCTCGGCATGGTGGCCCGCTTCCGGTCCGGCATGGCCGACCACGGCGCCGAACCGGTCTGGAAGGTCCTGCTGACCAGGCTGCGCAAGGCCTCCCCGGACTTCGACGAGGCCTGGCAGCGGCACGAGGTGATGCTGCCGGGCAACGGCGTCAAGCGCTTCGCCGTCCCGGACCTCGGCGTGCTGCGCTGCGAGTACACCAACTTCTGGCTCAGCCCCTCCCACGGCACCCGCATGATCACCTACACCCCGCTCGACGAGGAGACCCGCGCCCTGATGCAGCGGCTCTGAAACCCGTCACGCGCTCCCAGCACCAGGCACACCGCCGCCAGCGGCAGCTCCACGCCGCCCGCCATCGCCAGCGCCGCCAGCACCTCGTGGCCCGGCCCGGCGAGGGCGATGTCCGCCAGCGCGTCCCCCGCCAGCAGCAGGGCCGCCGCCGCGCCCACCCAGGACGCGGCCGAACTGCGCCGGCGCACCAGCGCGTCCAGCCACAGCAGCACGGAGAACTCCACGAGGTCCAGCACCACCCACGGCGTCTCGTGCCGGGCGGCGAGCACCAGCAGCCACGGCACCAGGGCGACGGCGGCGGCCAGCGGCACCCGGGCCAGCCGGGCACCCGAAGCGACCGGCACCGGCCCGCCGAACGCGACGGCGGTGCTCATGCGGCACCCCCCGCCGACGCGCCCTGCGGCCCGCGCACCCGCTCCAGCGGCAGCCGTTCCGCCGCCTCCCCGCACCGCACCCACACCGCGTCCACCGGCCCCTCGGCCCAGGCCAGCCAGAACTCCCCTCCCACCGTGGCGACTTCGGCCCCGACGACGCACCGCACCCGGCCCAGCAGCCGCCGCCCGGTGAACTCCACCGCCGGCGCCCGCCCGCCCGCCGGCAGCCGCCCCCAGGCCAGCGCCAGGAAGGACCGCCCGGAGCCGGACGGGCTGCGCCGCGCCCCCCGCAGCAGCTGCGGGGTGAGCCGGGCGGCGACCAGCACATCGGCCAACTCCCCGTGCTGGTACAGCTCCAGCGCCGCCCGCCCCCGGCCCGGCCGCACGGACCGCACCGACCAGGGCCCGCCCCCGACCGGCAGCGCGCCCTCCGGACCCGGCGCAGGCCGCAGCCCGTCCTCGGGGACACCCCCGTGACCCCCGAGGACGGGCCGCCGGTGCGGCGGGTTGGCGGAGTGCGATGCGGTCGTCGTCATGCCCTCAAGGCTCCCGCCGGACCAGGGGGGTTGTCGGTGGTGCTCCACACCGAATCGGGGGTGTATCTAGCTACACCCCCCGAGCGGAACCCCCCTTCATGGTGGGCCCTGATCTGCGAGTTCTACGCTGTCGCCCATGACCTCCACCACGCTGCGCCGAGCGCTCGTCAGGAGCCTGGGGCGCCCACCGTGGTCGCCCGGGGTCTGGCGGGACACCCTGTTCACTGCCGCCGGCATACCCCTGGCCCTGCCGATGATGCTCGGCATCGTCTCGCCCGACGCGCTCTGGCCCGCCTTCGCGCTCGTGCTGGTGTGCGCCCGCCTGATGACGGCCGCCCAGCGCGGCCGGCTGCGCGCCCTGTACGGCGTCGAGGTGCCGCCGCCCGGCGCCTCCCGCGCCTGGCGGATCGGGCCGCTGCGCCTCAGCCTGAACTGGCGTCAGCTCGTCCACCACCTGGTGGCCGGCCCGCTGCTGGCCGTCGGCGCCCTGGGCGTCGTCTACCTGTGGGGCGTCGCGCTGGTGCTGACCACCCTGTACGCCTGGGTCTGGCTGGTGCCCGCCGACGCGGGCGTGCGCCAGGACCTGGCCGGCCTGGACGTGCTGCTCACCGTGGTCGGCGTGGTGCTGATCGTGGTGACGCCCTGGCTGACGGCCGCCCTGGCCTGGCTGGACGTCTTCGCCGCGCAGAAGCTGCTCGGCCCCGACCGCGCCGAGGCCCTGGAGCGCCGCGTCGAGGAGATCGCCGAGAGCCGGGCCGGCCTGGTCGACGCCGTCGACGCCGAGCGCCGCCGCATCGAGCGCGACCTGCACGACGGCGCCCAGCAGCGCCTCACCTCCCTCGCGATGAACCTCGGCCTGGCCCGGCGGACCCTCAAGGACGCCCCGCCCGAGGTCATGCAGGTGATCGTCGACGCGCACGAGGAGGCCCAGGCCGCCATCGACGAGCTGCGCGACCTCGTCCGCGGCCTGCACCCCGCCGTCCTGGAGGACCGGGGCCTGGACGCCGCGCTCTCCGGCATCGCCGCCCGCGCCCCGTTCCCCGTACACCTGGACGTCGACGTCACCGAGCGGATCGCCCCGACCGTCGAGGCCGTCGCCTACTTCACCGTCTCCGAGGCCCTCACCAACGTGGCCAAGCACGCCCGCGCCGGCCGCGCCGACGTCTCCGTCCGGACGATCGGCGGCCGGCTGCGCCTGGTCGTCAGCGACGACGGCGTCGGCGGGGCGGACGCCGGGCGGGGCACCGGGCTCACCGGTCTGCGCAAGCGCGCCGCCTCCGTCGACGGCACCCTGTCCGTTCTCAGCCCCCTCGGGGGCCCCACCACCATCACCGTGGAGTTGCCGTGCGTGCTGTGATCGCCGAGGACTCGGTCCTGCTGAGGGTCGGCCTGGTCAAGGTCCTGGAGGCGGTGGGCTTCGAGGTCGTCGCCGCCGTGGGGGACGCCGTCGAGCTGCTGGCCGCCGTCGAGGAGCACCGGCCGAACGTGGTGGTCGCGGACGTCCGGATGCCCCCGGGCTTCCACGACGAGGGCGTCAAGGCCGCGATGATCATCCGCCGCCAGTGGCCGGAGGTCGCCGTGCTGCTGCTCTCCCAGTTCGTCGAGGAGCGCTACGCGGCGGACCTCCTGGCCACCAACACCAGCGGCGTCGGCTACCTGCTCAAGCAGCGGGTCGCCAACGTGGACGACTTCGTGGAGGCGCTCCAGCGCGTCGCCGCGGGCGGTACGGCGCTGGACCCGGAGGTCGTCGCCCAGCTGCTGGTGCGCCGCAGGTACGACCCGCTGGAGAAGCTGACCCCGCGCGAGCGGGACGTCCTCGCGCTGATGGCCGAGGGCCGCTCCAACGCGGCCATCGCCGCCTCCCTGGTGGTCAGCGACAGCGCGGTGGCCAAGCACATCAACTCGATCCTCACCAAGCTCGACCTCCCCCCGACCGACGACAACCACCGCCGGGTGATGGCGGTGCTGCGCTTCCTGGAGGTGGGGGGAGCGTGAGGGCCGTCCGGATCTGGCGGATCACCGGGGTCGTCACCGTGCTGTTCGTCCTGCTCATGGGCGCGGGGCAGACCCTCGCCGTGGTGGCCAAGCAGCAGCGGCAGGAGGACAGGGTCTTCACCGCCGAGGTCCACAAGCTGCAGCTGTCCACGGGCAGCTCCGGCGTGAGCGTCAGGGCGGGGGCGCCGGGCAGGGTCGTGCTGCACAAGAACCTGGACTGGACGGTGAGCGAGCCGAAGGTGCGGGCCGATGTCGACGCCTCCGGGGTGATGACGCTCGACGTGCGGTGCCGGCGCGAGCTCCCCTTCTACAACTGCGGCGCCCAGCTGGAGCTGGAGGTGCCGGCCGGCACCGAGGTCGCCGGCGAGGTGACCTCGGGCAGCGTCACGCTGGAGGGCCTCACCGGCCCCGTCGACCTGGGCGGCACCTCGGGGGCGATCTACCTCAACGGCCTCTCCGGCGAGGTCCGCGCCCGTACGTCCTCCGGCATGGTCCAGGGCACCGCCCTCAGGTCGGGGAAGGTCGAGGTGAGCACGGCCTCCGGCGCGGTGGACCTGGGCTTCGCCACCGCGCCCCGGGACGCCAAGGTGAGCACCGGCTCCGGCGCGGCGTCGGTGACCCTGCCGCAGGGCAGCCACTACCGGATCAGCGGCCGGTCCGGCTCCGGCGGCAGCACCATCGACCCGGCCCTGGGCGACGCCACCAGCCCGAACAGCCTGACCGCCGACGTCGGCTCGGGCTCGCTGGACATCGGCTACGGGTCCGCTGCGCCGAAGGCTCCGGCCGCACCGCGTCCCCAGTAGTCCCGGCGGGTGATCGGGGTGGGGGACAATGGAGAGTCCCGTCCCCCTCCCCGAGGTCACCCGAGGTCAGCCGCGTCATGACAGCCACGCCCGCCCCCACCGCGCCCGGCCCCGCGAGCGACGCCGTGCCCGGCCCCGCGCCCGCCACCGAGTTCGCGCCGCTGGACCTCGGCCCGATCCGGGTGTGGCCGCCGGTCGTGCTGGCCCCGATGGCCGGGATCACCAACGCCCCGTTCCGCACCCTCTGCCGCGAGCAGAGCGGCGGCAAGGGCCTGTACGTCTCCGAGATGATCACCACCCGGGCCCTGGTCGAGCGCAACGCCAAGACCATGCAGCTGATCACGTTCGACGCGAGCGAGAAGCCCCGCTCCATCCAGCTGTACGGCGTGGACCCCTCGACGGTCGGCAAGGCCGCCCGGATGATCGCGGACGAGGGCCTGGCCGACCACATCGACCTCAACTTCGGCTGCCCCGTCCCCAAGGTCACCCGCAAGGGCGGCGGCTCGGCCCTGCCGTACAAGCGCAACCTGCTGCGCGAGATCCTGCGCGAGGCCGTCGCCAACGCGGGCGACCTGCCGGTGACGATGAAGATGCGCAAGGGCATCGACGACGACCACCTCACCTTCCTGGACGCGGGCCGGATAGGCGCCGAGGAGGGCGTGGCCGCGATCGCCCTGCACGGCCGCACCGCCGCCCAGCACTACGGCGGCACCGCCGACTGGTCGGCGATCGCCCGGCTGCGCGAGTCCGTCCCCGCGCACGTCCCGGTGCTCGGCAACGGCGACATCTGGTCGGCCGAGGACGCGCTGCGGATGATGCGCGAGACCGGCTGCGACGGCGTGGTGGTCGGCCGAGGCTGCCTGGGCCGGCCCTGGCTGTTCAAGGACCTGGTCTCGATCTTCGAGGGCGACCTGGACCCCGCCCGCCCCGACTTCGGCTACGTGGCCCGGGCGATGGTGCGCCACGCCCAGCTGCTCGGCGAGTGGATGGGGGACGAGACCCGCGGCGTGGTCGACTTCCGCAAGCACGTCGCCTGGTACACCAAGGGCTTCTCGGTCGGCTCCGAACTGCGGGTCAGGCTGGCGAACTCCTCCTCCCTGGACGAACTGGCCGAAACCCTGGCCCAGGTGGAGCAGACCCAGACCTGGCCCATCGGCGCGGACGGCCCCCGGGGCCGCACCAGCGGCAACGGCCGGGTGGTCCTGCCCGAGGGCTGGTTGGACGATCCGTACGACTGCGCCCGACCGGGCGAGGACGCCGAATCGGACACCTCCGGCGGATGATCTAGACGATCCGTCGAAATGGCCCCTCGAAGGCCTCTGGCCATCCCGGCCCTGCCCTCTTGTCCATCCTGGACAGGAGGGCTCCTTTTTGGCGTACGGATATGACTCAAGGTGCGTGATCCGGCGCGCAGTGTGAGGATGGTCCGCGCCCGGTCCGTGAGACGCGCTGGTGACGCTGACCACACGAGGGCTCGACTGACGACCGGTCAGTGGACGTTTTGGACAGGTCGGCCGTGGATCGCTTCCCGAAGCCGGGCGGCCGGGGATCGGCGGATCAGGGTGCAGGAAATCAAGCCGGGAAACACGAGGGGCGATCCGTCACTACGCTCCGTCCGGCTGGTGTGATCTTCGCGTGGCGATGTCTTCAAGAGTCGAACACGCCCTAGCGTCAGGCGGACGATTTCACCAACAGAGGTGAACGCCTTTATGTGCATTCGATCTAACGGGTTACCCCTCGGTACCGGCCTCGTGTGGCCTATTCAGGGCAGAGAAGTGCCTTCGAAATGGGTATGTTCTCCGGCGTCAGGGCAACCGCGTACGAGGAGACCTTCCCGTGACGTCCCAGCAGAAGTTTGTTTACTCCTTCACCGAAGGAAACAAGGACCTCAAGGACCTTCTCGGCGGCAAGGGCGCGAACCTGGCCGAGATGACCAACCTGGGTCTCCCCGTCCCTCCGGGGTTCACCATCACCACGGAGGCCTGCAAGGTCTTCCTGGAGACCGGCAGCGAGCCCACCTCCCTCCACGAGGAGATCAGCGCCCACCTGGACGCCCTCGAGCAGGAGATGGGCAAGAAGCTCGGCCAGGCCGACAACCCGCTCCTCGTCTCCGTACGCTCGGGCGCCAAGTTCTCCATGCCCGGCATGATGGACACCGTCCTCAACATCGGCCTCTCGGACGCCTCGGTGGCCGGCCTCGTCGCCCAGTCGGGCAACGAGCGCTTCGCCTGGGACTCCTACCGCCGCCTGGTCCAGATGTTCGGCAAGACCGTGCTGGGCGTCGAGGGCGAGCTGTTCGAGGAGGCCCTGGACGAGGCCAAGCACGCCAAGGGCACCGTCAACGACCTCGACCTCGACGCGGAGGACCTCAAGGCCCTCGTCGAGGTCTTCAAGGGAATCGTCGAGCGCGAGACCGGCCGGGCCTTCCCGCAGGAGCCGCGCGAGCAGATGGACCTCGCCATCCACGCGGTCTTCCACTCCTGGAACGGCGACCGCGCCCGGCTCTACCGCCGCCAGGAGCGCATCCCGAACGACCTGGGCACCGCGGTCAACGTCTGCACCATGGTCTTCGGCAACCTCGGCGAGGACTCCGGCACCGGCGTCGCCTTCACCCGCGACCCCTCCACCGGCACCCAGGGCGTCTACGGCGACTACCTCTCCAACGCCCAGGGCGAGGACGTGGTGGCCGGCATCCGCAACACCCTGCAGCTGTCCGAGCTGGAGAAGCTCGACAAGAAGTCGTACGACGAGCTCATGGCGATCATGCAGAAGCTCGAGAACCACTACCGCGACCTCTGCGACATCGAGTTCACCATCGAGCGCGGCAAGCTCTGGATGCTCCAGACCCGCGTCGGCAAGCGCACCGCCGCCGCCGCCTTCCGCATCGCCGTCCAGCTCGTCGACCAGGGCCTGATCGACCTGGACGAGGCGCTGATGCGCGTCACCGGCGGCCAGCTGGCCCAGCTGATGTTCCCGCGCTTCGCCCCGAACGCCGAGTCCAAGCAGATCGGCTGGGGCCTCGCCGCCTCGCCGGGCGCCGCGATCGGCAAGGTCGTCTTCGACTCGTACACCGCCGTCAAGTGGTCCCGCTCGGGCGAGAAGGTCATCCTCGTCCGCCGCGAGACCAACCCGGACGACCTGGACGGCATGATCGCCGCCGAGGGCATCCTCACCTCGCGCGGCGGCAAGACCTCGCACGCCGCCGTCGTCGCCCGCGGCATGGGCAAGACCTGTGTCTGCGGCGCCGAGGAGCTGGAGGTCGACACCAAGTCCCGCAAGTTCACCACCGCGGACGGCCTGGTCGTCCACGAGGGCGACGTGGTCTCCATCGACGGCGCCTCCGGCAAGGTCTACCTCGGCGAGGTGCCCGTCCTGCCGTCCCCCGTCGTCGAGTACTTCGAGGGCACCCTGCACGCCGGCGCCGACGTCCAGGGCGGGCTCGTCCAGGCCGTCCACCGGCTGATGTCCCACGCGGACGGCCGCCGCCGCCTCGCCGTGCGGGCCAACGCCGACAACGCCGAGGACGGCGGGCGCGCCCGCCGCTACGGCGCCCAGGGCATCGGCCTGTGCCGCACCGAGCACATGTTCCTCGGCGAGGAGCGCCGCAAGGAGGTCGAGCACCTGATCCTCGCGGACAACGACAAGGACCGCGAGCAGGCCCTCAGCACCCTGCTGCCGCTGCAGAAGAGCGACTTCCTGGAGCTGTTCCAGGCGATGGACGGCCTGCCCGTCACCGTCCGCCTGCTCGACCCGCCGCTGCACGAGTTCCTGCCCGACATCACCGAGCTGTCGGTGCGCGTCGCCCTCGCCGAGGCCCGCAAGGACCCGAACGAGAACGACCTGCGCCTGCTCCAGGCCGTGCACAAGCTGCACGAGCAGAACCCGATGCTCGGCCTGCGCGGCGTGCGCCTGGGCCTGGTCATCCCCGGCCTGTTCGGCATGCAGGTCCGCGCCATCGCCGAGGCGGCCGCCGAGCGCAGGCTCGCCGGCGGGGACCCGCGCCCCGAGGTGATGATCCCGCTGGTCGGCACCGTCCAGGAGCTGGAGCTCGTACGGGACGAGTGCGAGCGCGTGCTCGCCGAGGTCGCCCGGTCCACCGGCGTCCAGCTGGAGATCAAGCTCGGCACCATGATCGAGCTGCCCCGCGCCGCCGTGACCGCCGGCCAGATCGCCGAGGCCGCCGAGTTCTTCTCCTTCGGCACCAACGACCTCACCCAGACGGTCTGGGGCTTCTCCCGGGACGACGTGGAGGCCTCGTTCTTCACCGCCTACCTGGAGAAGGGCATCTTCGGGGTCTCCCCGTTCGAGACCATCGACCGCGACGGCGTCGGCTCGCTCGTCAAGCACGCCGTCGAGGCCGGCCGGGCCACCCGCCCCGACCTCAAGCTCGGCGTCTGCGGCGAGCACGGCGGCGACCCGGACTCCGTCCACTTCTTCCACGAGGTGGGGCTGGACTACGTCTCCTGCTCCCCCTTCCGCATCCCGGTGGCGCGCCTGGAGGCCGGCCGCGCCGCCATCGAGACGGCGGGCAGCGACTCGCGCTGAGGAGGGTAGGCATCCCCACCTCGCGCGGGCTCGACTGACCGCTCAACCCTCCCGTCGGGAGGGCGTACACCGGAGCTCGGCGCAGGAGAACCGGCGTACGTGACACGGCCGGGGGGGGGGGGGGGGCCGGGGGCGGGGGCCCCCCCCCCCCCCCCCCGGGGGGGGGCCCCCCCCCCGGGGGGGCCCCCCCCCCCCGCGCGGCGGGGGGCCCCCCCCCCCCCGCCCCCGGTCGGGGCGCCCCCCCCCCCCCGCGCCCCCCCCCCCCCGGCCGTACGTTCGTGTGGCCTCCGCCACGCGTGTGACACCTCGGCCGCCGTGGGCGGGCCTGCCAAGCTGGTCCGCATGACCAGAAGCAAGAGCCCGCTCGTCCTCGTGGCCGTCCTGATCCTGGCGGCCCTGGCCGGAGTCGGGTACCTGCTCGCCGGCAAGGGCGGAGGCAGCCACCCCAAGGCCGCCGCGACCTCCACCTCCACCGCGGCGAGCACCTCGGGCACGTCGGGCACCTCGGGCACGTCCTCGGCGCCCAAGCCCTCCGCCCCCAAGTCCACCGCGCCGCCCTCCGCCGCCGCCGGCACCTGGGTGCCCGCCGACCCGGCGCTGGCCGACGTCTGCCGCACCAAGCTCCCCAGCCAGGCCCAGGACACCCTCGGCCTGATCGCCAAGAACGGCCCGTACCCCTACAGCCGGGACGGCATCGTCTTCGAGAACCGCGAGAGCCGCCTGCCGAAGAAGTCGGACGGCTACTACCACGAGTTCACCGTCGTCACCCCGGGCTCCAACGACCGCGGCACCCGACGCGTCGTCACCGGCGGCTCCGGCGAGCAGTACTGGTCGGCCGACCACTACGCCACCTTCCAGGAGATCGACCCCCGCTGCTGACCCTGCCCCCTCGCCGGGCGGGGCCCAACTCCCCGCCCCCACGGGCCGGTTCACCGCGCCCGCTTCCAGCTGATCCGCTCGTGCGGGCCGTGCGGCCCGGTGGTGACGAGGGCCGTCAGCTCGTGCAGCACCGGTGTCGGGTCCCGCCGCAGCTGCACGGGCGTGGTCCGCACCACCGGGAGGCCGGCGGCGGTCAGCCGGTTGGCGCGGGCGAGGCTCCGCTCGTGGTCGGCCGGGCGCAGGTGCCAGGCGCGGGAGTCGATCTCCAGGGCGACGCAGGCGTGCGGCCAGTAGGCGTCGGGCACGGCGAGGAAGCGGCCGTCCAGGAAGAGCACCGGGTTCCACAGCGGCTCGGGCAGGCCCGTGTGCGTGATCAGCTCGCGGGCCTCGCCCTCGACCACCGACCGCACCCCGGCCGTCAGCTCCTCCACCACCCGGGCCACCTGCGGCAGCCCCAGCGCGCCGGGCCGGGAGAGCAACTGGTCCAGCAGCTCCCCGAGTTCGCACGCCCGGCGCTGCACCGCCTCCGCGCACAGCGCCCGGAAGCGCCGCTGCCCGCTCTCCCGGGTCGCGAGGTCCGCGAGCGCCCGTGCCACCGTCGTGCCCCACAGGCCGTCCCCCCGCTCGACCCCGCCCGGCATCGGCCCGGAGGCCCGGTGCACCCGGACGAACCCGCGCTCCCCGACCCGCCGCCGGCCCGGGATCAGCACGTCCACCTCCGCGAGGTCCGCCGGGTGCCCGGCGGACGGCAGCCCGGCCTCGGCCAGCACCGCGAGCCCGGTCAGCAGCACCTCCCCGTCCTGCGGCTCGCGCCCCTTCGGGCTCGCGTACGCCAGGGCCGCGCGCAGTTTCTGATGGATCGTCAACCTCCCTGTCTGGAGGCAGATCACCCGGGGCAGCACCTGCTGCCAGGGCCCGCCGGGGCGCAGCCGGTGGGCGATGGTGCCGGAGGGCACGCCGAGCCGGCGCAGCTGCGCCCGCGTGGCGATGTGCTGCTGGTCGGCGCCGAGCAGCACGACCGGGTCGAGGGGGTTCGCGCGGGTCATGCCGGGGTGCTGCCCGCCGGGATCGGAGGTATGCGAAACATCAGCCCTGCGGGGAGTGCCGGGAATGGTGTTGACGAACCCGGGCCCGGTCCGCTGCTGTTGACCCCCTATGACGTCCGCACACACCGACCCCGCGCTCGACGCGCTCAACGGCCTCTCCGTCGGCGACGCCCTCGGAGCCCAGTTCTTCGTCCCCGCCACCGCCCGCGCCCACTTCGCCGCCCGCACCGACCCGCCCGGCCCCTGGCCGTGGACGGACGACACCGAGATGGCCTGCTCGGTGTACGCCGCGCACACCGAGGGCGGCGCGATCGACGCCTCCGGCCTCACCCACGCCTTCGCCCGCCGCCACGACTTCGACCGGGGCTACGGCCCGTCCGCCAACCGCCTGCTGCGGCTGATCCGCGAGGGCGGCGACGCGAAGGCGCTGGCCGCCGGGATGTTCGACGGCCAGGGCTCGTACGGCAACGGCGCCGCGATGCGCGTCGCCCCGCTGGGGGCCGCGTACGCGTACGACCCGGCCGCCGTGGTCGGGCCCGCCGCCGACACCGCCGTCATCACCCACACCCACCCGCAGGCGGTGGACGGTGCGATCGCGGTCGCCGTGGCGGCGGCCTGCGCCGCCCGCGCCCGGACCGGGGCGACGACGCCGGAGGCCTTCCTGGCGGCGGTGGTCGAGCTCACCCCGCAGGGCGCCGTCCGCCGGGCCCTGGCCGAGGCGGCCGGCCTGCTCGGCCTGCCGGACGCGACGGCCGTCGCCCGACTGCTCGGCAACGGCAGCCGCACCTCGGCGCTGGACACCGTCCCGTACGCCCTGTGGTGCGCGGCCCGGCACCTCACCGACTACCGGGCCGCCACCTGGGAGGCGATCGGGGCGGGCGGCGACATGGACACCGTCGCCGCGATCACCGGGGGAGTGGTCGCCGCCCGCACGGGCACCGGGGGCATCCCGGCCGAGTGGCTGGCCGCCCGCGAACCGCTGCCCGCGTGGGCGTTCCCCGAACCTCCTGGCCGCTGAGCCTCAGGCGGTGATCATCAGCTGCCCGGCGCCAGGGCCGCCGTGTCTAAGGCACTCCTGGTTGATCGCCGGATCCGGCGCGCTCGGGGACGTCGCGGCGGCGATGCGCAGCTCGATGATGTCCCGCACGGCGGGCCATTCGTCGTCGAGGATCGAGTAGAACGCCGTCGAGCGCACCACCCCGTCCAGCCCGCGCGAGTGGGCCCGGCGCACGCCCTCGGACGTCGCGCCGAGCCGCTCGATCGCGGTGCGGGAGCGCAGGTTGCGGGCGTCGGCGCGCAGCGAGATGCGCTGCACGCCCCAGGTCTCGAAGGCGTGGCGGAGCATCAGCAGCTTGGCCTCGGTGTTGATGCCGGTGCCCTGGGCGCGCGGCGAGAGCCAGGTGTTGCCGATCTCGGCCGCGTCGGGGACGGCCGTGGCCGGGTCGCCGAAGGGCACCCCGGGCACCGGCGGCCACACCAGCGGGCCCTGCCAGTAGTCGAGTTCCAGGAACCGGGTGGACCCGACCACCCGGCCGTCCGCGGTGCTCACCGTCGCGAACGGCACCGACCGGCCCGCGGCCTGGTCGGCGAGGGCGCGCGCGACGTAGTCGCGGGCCGCTTCCAGGCCGTGCGGGACGGGGGTGAAGGCGTAAGTCGTACGGTCCTCGGCGCCGGCCTCGGCGATGGCCTCGGCATGGTGCGCGGCGAGGGGCTCCAGCCGCACGGTGCGGCCGGTGAGGATGACAGGTACGGGCACGGAACCTTCGGTCCTTCATCGGTCGTAGGGCGCATCCCGCACCGGGGTGCGGCACGGGCTGCAGTGGACTGTTCGCCCCGGCCCGGAACCGCCCACCGGGTACCCGTGCAGGCCGGATCACTCCGGTCGGGCGGGGCGGGGGCGGCGGCCCGGAACGGGCGGCGCGGTGCCGGAACGGACGCGGGTCCTCGGACCGGTCCGGCGGGATGAGCGAGGGGACAGTGTGCGTCCGCGAAATGGCCGAAGAGAGGAAGAGTGCGCGAAGGGAAGCAGGCGGCCAGGTGAAGGCAAGATGCGTCGTGGGTGACTGGCCGAGCACCGGACCGGGACGTGATCGACGGCGTTACGGACGACGTGACGACGACGCGACGATGCGAGGCAGCGAGAGGACGATACCCGCCAGAAGGCGGTGCGTCACTTCGCGGCGCGCGAATGTCGGAACGGCCCGCTGCGGCGGGCCCCGGAAGGGGTCGCCACAGCCCCGTGACCAGCGGTTTCACCCCCGGATGCGATCATGGTCCGCGACGGCGGGCGAGGGAGCCCGAGGGCGCGGGAATTCCGGCGGCGCCCGGCACGCTGGAGAGGACGAGAGGCCGGTGCGTCGGAGCGACGGCGTTGCGAGCAGAGATCGGGGTTGGGTGCGCGGTGCGTGACTTCCAGGCGTTGTACGAGCTGGATCAGCAGGGCGTGGCCGCCGTGGCCGCTGCCAACGCGCAGTTGCGCGACACCGGCGCGGGTCTCGTGCTGCTGCACCACTTCGAGGGCTTCATGGACGCCGGCGAGGCCGGCGGCCAGGTGGTCGGGCACCTGCTGGAGACGGGATCGCCGCAGGTCGTGGCCCGTTTCGACCACGACCGCCTGGTGGACTACCGGGCCCGCCGCCCCGCGATGGTCTTCGACCGCGACCACTGGACGTCCTACGACCCGCCGGAGATCCTGCTCCAGCTCGTCCACGACGCCGCCGGAGCGCCCTTCCTGCTGCTCACCGGCCCCGAGCCGGACACCGAGTGGGAGGGCTTCGCCCGGGCCGTGCGCGCGCTGGCCGAGCGCTTCGAGGTCCGCCTCACCGTCGACTTCCACGGCATCCCGATGGGCGTGCCGCACACCCGCCCGGTCGGCCTGACGCCGCACGGCAACCGGCTGGACCTCGCCGCGGGGTACCCGCAGTGGTTCGAGCAGGCCCAGGTCCCCGGCAGCGCGCAGGCCCTGCTGGAGTACCGCCTCGCCGAGGCCGGCCACGACGTGCTGGGCTTCGCCGCCCACGTCCCGCACTACATCGCCCGCTCCGCCTACCCGGCCGCCGCCGTGGTGATCCTGGAGGCCGTGCAGTCCGCCACCGGCCTGGTCCTGCCGGGCACCGGCCTGCGCGAGCGCGTCGGCGAGGTCTACGCCGACATCGAGGAGCAGTTGGCCCAGGGTGACGGCGAGCTGAGCTCGGCGATCCGCGGCATGGAGGGCCAGTACGACGCGGTCGCCGGCTCCGAGGGCCGCGAGAGCCTGCTCGCCGAGCCCGTCGACCTGCCCTCGGCGGACGAACTCGGCCGCCGCTTCGAGCAGTTCCTCGCCGAGCACGAGCGCGGCGCCGAGTAGGCGGGCGGAGTGGACGGCGCGTAGACGTTCGGGGGAGGTCGGTGCCCGGCGGGAGTCATCCGCCGGGCCCGGACGTTGAGCCGGAGGTGCCCGGGGGACGGGCCGCCGCAGCGAACCGCCCGTGACGCCGACGCTCCCGAGGACTCCCCATGCCCAGGACCACCCGCCCGACGGCCCCGCTGACGGCCGGTCTGACCGTGCTGCTCCCGGCCGCCCTGCTGCTGACCGGCTGCACGAGCGGCGGCGGCTCCGACGGGGACGGCCAGGGCTTCGCGGGCGCCGTGCCCGCCCGCGCCCACGCGACGCCGACGCCCACCCCGCCGCCGACCTGGCCGTACGTGGCGCTCGGCGACTCGTACACCGCCGGCCTGAAGATCGCCCCGCAGACCGGCGAGCCCCGCGGCTGCTACCGCTCCTCGGTCAACTACCCCTCCCTGGTGGCCAAGGGCCTGGGGCTGGCCGCCGCCCAGTTCCAGGACGTCAGCTGCACCGGCGCCCGCACGCCCGACCTCACCGCCCCGCAGAAGACCCCGGACGGCTCCAACCCGGCCCAGCTGGACGCCGTCACCACGGCCACCCGGCTGGTCACCCTCGGGATCGGCGGCAACGACGCCGGGTTCACCGAGGTCCTCACCGAGTGCGCCAAGGACAACCTGGTCGACGCGGTGAAGGGCCTCGTCGGCGAGCGCTCCGCCGCGCCCTGTCGCGACCACTACGCCACCGACGGGGCCGACCAGGTCCAGCGCAAGGTCGACGCGGCCGGGGAGCGCCTCGCCCAGGCCCTGAAGGAGGTCAGGCGCCGCGCCCCGCAGGCCCGGGTCTACGTGGTCGGGTACCCCTCGCTGCTGCCGGCCGACCCGGCGACCTGCAAGCCGGTGCTCGGCAGTACCGTCACCCCCGGGGACCTCGGCTTCCTCGCGGAGAAGGAGCAGCAGCTCAACGGCATGCTCAAGAAGCGCGCCGAGGCCGCCGGAGCCGTCTTCGTGGACGCGGCCGCGCCCTCCGCCGGGCACGACATGTGCGCGGGGGAGGAGGCCCGCTGGGTGGAGCCGCCCTTCCCGGCCGAGGGCCTCGCGCCCGTCCACCCCAATGCCAAGGGACAGGAGGCGGTGGCGGCCGCCGTCCTCAAGGCCGTCCGGGGCTGACCGCTCACCGCTGAAACGGGCCGTCCGGGTACGAGCGATACGCGCGGACGCGGCACCGGCGCGCCCCCGAGCATTCACGCCCCGGCCCATGCGCCTTCGCGCGCGGCACACCCCGCGTGTCGGGGGCGCGGCGTACCGTGAGACGCATATGGACGACACCGCGCACCGCCTCGCCGCCCCGAACCCGTACGACCACGCCGCCGAGGCCCGCTGGGTCCCCGAACCGGACAAGCGCCCCGGCCGTACGGCGTTCCAGCGCGACCGCGCCCGCGTGCTGCACTCGGCGGCGCTGCGGCGCCTGGCCGGCACGACCCAGGTGGTCGCCCCGATGCGCAGCGACTTCCCGCGCACCCGGCTCACCCACTCCCTCGAATGCGCCCAGGTCGGGCGGGAGTTGGGCGCCGCCCTGGGCTGCGACCCGGACTTGGTGGAGACGGCCTGCCTCGCCCACGACATCGGCCACCCGCCCTTCGGCCACACCGGCGAGGAGGCCCTCGACCAGGCCGCCGAGGCCTGCGGCGGCTTCGAGGGCAACGCCCAGTCGCTGCGCATCCTCACCCGGCTCGAACCCAAGCGGTTCGCACCCCAGGAGGAGCCCGCGAGCCGGCTCGCGCCCTGGCCCGGCCGCACCGTCGGCCTCAACCTCACCCGCGCCGCCCTGGACGCCGCCACCAAGTACCCCTGGACGCGCGGCTCCCACCCCACCGACCCGGCCTCGCCCAAGTACGGCGTCTACGCCGACGACCTGCCGGTCTTCCGCTGGATGCGGGCCGGCTCCCCGCCCGGGCGCAAGTGCTTCGAGGCCACCGTCATGGACTGGTCCGACGACGTGGCCTACTCCACCCACGACGTGGAGGACGGCCTCCAGGCCGGCCACATCGACCCGGCCGCCCTGCGCAGCCCCGAGGAGCGCGCCGAACTCTTCAAGGTCGCCGAGCACTACGCTCGCGACGCCGAGCCCGAGGAGCTCGCCGCGGCCCTCGACCGGCTGCTCGCCCAGGACTGGTGGCCGCGCTCCTACGACGGCACCGCCCGCGCCCGCGCCGGGCTCAAGGACTTCACCAGCCAGCTCATCGGCCGCTTCTGCTTCGCGGCGGAACAGGCCACCCGCGCCCGCTACGGCCCCGGCCGGCTCTCCCGCTACACCGCCGAACTGGTGGTGCCCCGGGGCGTCCGGCTGGAGTGCGCGGTGCTCAAGGCCGTCGCCGTCCGCTACGTCATGCAGCGCGACGAGCAGGCCCAGCTGCGGGCCCGCCAGCGGATCGTGATCGCCGAGCTGGCGTACGTCCTCACCCAGCGCGCCCCGGAGGGCCTCGACCCGGTCTTCACGGCGATGTACCACGAGGCCGAGGACGACCGCGCCGCCCTGCGCACCGTCATCGACCAGATCGCCACCCTCACCGACGCCTCGGCCCTCGCCCTCCACGCCAACCTCGTCGGCTCCGCCTGGACGTAGGCGGTACGGGCCGGTACTCCGGGGCTAATAATGCTTGCCATTATTAGCCCCGGGGCCGCCTCGGGATTGTTAATGCTCATCATTAACAATCCGCCCCCGGCGGAAGCCGCAACCTCCGCCGCAACCTCCGCCGCAGCCCCCACCGGAACCCCCACCGGAACCCCCGCCCGCCCCAGTAGACTTCCGGGGTGGCCGGGCGGATCAGGGACGAAGACGTACAGGCGGTGCGCAGCGCACTGCCCATCGACGCGGTGGTCGGCGACTACGTACAGCTGACCAACGGTGGCGGTGGCGAGTACAAGGGCGTCTGCCCCTTCCACGACGAGAAGTCCGCCTCCTTCTACGTCAACCCCGCCAAGGGCGTCTTCCACTGCTTCGGCTGCCAGGAGAACGGCGACACCATCGCCTTCCTGATGAAGATCGAGCACTTCACCTTCGCCGAGGCCGTCGAGCGCATGGCCGCCCAGGCCGGCATCACCCTGCGCTACGAGGAGGGCGGCTACAGCCCCCGCCACCAGCAGGGCGAGCGCACCCGCCTGGTCGAGGCGCACAAGGTGGCCGCCGCCTGGTACCAGGAGCAGCTGGCCTCCCCGGAGGCGGAGATCGGGCGCCGCTTCCTCGCCGAGCGCGGCTTCGACGAGGAGGCCGCGAAGACCTTCGGCGTCGGCTACGCGCCCGCCGGCTGGGAGCACCTCGTCCGCTTCCTGCGCGGCAAGGGCTTCACGGACAAGGAGATCCTGCTCGGCGGCCTGGCCTCCCAGGGCCAGCGCGGCGGCCTGATCGACCGCTTCCGCGGCCGGCTGGTCTGGCCGATCCGCGACATCGCCGGCGAGGTGGTCGGCTTCGGCGCCCGCCGTCTGCGCGAGGACGACAACGGCCCGAAGTACCTGAACACCCCCGAGACGCCGATCTACAAGAAGTCCCACGTGCTGTACGGCATCGACCTGGCGAAGAAGGAGATCGCCAAGTCCGGTCGCGCGGTGGTGGTCGAGGGCTACACCGACGTGATGGCCTGCCACCTGGCCGGGGTCACCTCGGCGGTGGCGACCTGCGGCACGGCCTTCGCCGAGGACCACATCAAGATCATCCGCCGGCTGCTGATGGACACCTCCCAGTACCGGGGCGAGACGGTCTTCACCTTCGACGGCGACGCCGCCGGCCAGAAGGCCGCCCTGCGCGCCTTCGAGGACGACCAGAAGTTCGCCGCCAAGACCTCCATCGCCGTCAGCCCCGGCGGCATGGACCCCTGCGACCTGCGCCTCGCCCAGGGCGACGAGGCCGTCAAGCACCTGATCGACAACCCCGTCCCGCTCTTCGAGTTCGCCCTCACCTCCGCCGTGGCCCGGCACCGCGTGGACACCCCGGAGGGGCGTTCGGCGGCGCTGGAGGAGGCGTCCCCGATCGTCGCCAAGATCAAGGACCGCTCGATCCAGCACGAGTACGCCGTCCGCCTGGCCGGCATGCTCGGCATCCTGGACGAGCAGTTCGTCGTCCGCCGGATCTCCCAGCTCGCCCGCTGGGACCGCGAGCGCCAGCAGAACCCCCGGGGCGCCGCCGCGCTGCGCCGCCCCGAGGCCGCCGCCCCGCAGGGCCCCGCCCAGCCCGCCTTCCGCCTGAACCCGCGCGACGCGGCCCAGTTCGTCGAGCGCGAGCTGCTCAAGCTGGCCCTCCAGCACCCGGACCTCGTCAGCCCGGCCTTCGACCACTACGGCGAGGACGAGTTCCCGACCCCGCCGTACACCGCCGTCCGCCAGGCCGTCGCCAAGGCCGGCGGAGCCGCGTACGGGGCCACGCTGCCGGACTTCACCACCGCCGTGCGCGAGGCCGCCCCCGACGACCGGGTCCGCTCGCTGGTCACGGAGCTGACGGTGGAGCCCGTCCGGTCCCGCCGCAAGGCCGACGCGATCTACGCGGGGGAGTTCCTCGTCAAGCTGCGCCTGCTGGCCGTCGAGCGCCGCATCGCCGAGGGCCGCGCCTACCTCCAGCGCCTGGGCCCCCGCGCCGACGCGGAGCAGCTGCACGCGGTGCAGACCGAGCTGTGGCAGCTCCAGCAGTACGGCGATCAGCTGAAGAGCCGGGGATCAGCGGCCCTGTAGCGCAGAAAGTCGACGCACGAGTCTCGGCCACGGAGTGTGGCGTGGCGCACACTGGTTGACGCCCCACCTCCGTACAGCGCGGGTCCGCCAGAGTCGCGCCCCGCCCCGAGGGGATGCCCGTGGACCGAGGCCCCGCCGCAGCGACCGCCCCCACCCCCACCGCGCCGGACACCGGGTTCGAGCCCGACCCGCTCGACCCGTCGGCCTACGAGCCCCGCGAGCGCGCCGTCGAGGCGGGCGCCGGCCCCGCCGCCGACCTGCTGCGTCAGTACCTGCGCGAGATCGGCAGGGTCCGCCTGCTGACCGCCGCCGAGGAGGTCGAGCTGGCCCGCCGCGTCGAGGCCGGCCTCTTCGCCGAGGAGCGCCTGAACGCCGACCCGCCCCCGCCCGACGCCCTGGCCCGCGAGCTGGACACCCTGGTGGTGCACGGCCGGATCGCCAAGCGCCGCCTGATCGAGGCGAACCTGCGCCTGGTGGTCTCCGTCGCCAAGCGCTACGTCGGCCGGGGCCTCACCCTGCTGGACCTCGTCCAGGAGGGCAACCTCGGCCTGATCCGGGCGGTGGAGAAGTTCGACTACGCCCGGGGCTACAAGTTCTCCACGTACGCGACCTGGTGGATCCGCCAGGCGATGAGCCGCGCGCTGGCCGACCAGGCCCGCACGATCCGGGTGCCGGTGCACGTGGTCGAGCTGATCAACCGCGTCGTCCGCGTCCAGCGCGCCCTGCTCCAGGAGCGCGGCCTGGAGCCCGCCCCGGCCGACATCGCCGCCGCGCTGGAACTGACCGAGGAGCGGGTGCGCGACCTCCTGAGGCTGGCCCTGGAGCCGATCTCCCTGCACACCCCGGTCGGCGAGGACGACGACGTCGCGCTCGGGGACCTGATCGAGGACGCCGACGCCGCCTCACCCGCCGAGTCCGCGGCCTTCCTGCTGCTGCGCCAGCACCTGGACGCCGTCCTGGACACCCTGGGCGAGCGCGAGCGCCAGGTCGTCCAGCTCCGCTACGGGCTGGACGACGGCCGCCCGCGCACGCTGGAGGAGATCGGCGCCGTCTTCGGCGTGACCAGGGAGCGCATCCGCCAGATCGAGTCCAAGACGCTGGTCAAGCTCCGCGCCCACGCCTACGCGCAGCAGCTGCGCGGCTACCTCGATTAGGGGGTCGCCGTATCCGTAGCCGTATCCGTAGCCGTATCCGTGGCTGTCGGCGTGCCGCCCGTCCGAGCGCCCGCGCCCGTGCCCGGGGGAGGGCTGGCCCGTCCGATCGGGATCGGCGTGGAGTCCACCACCACGGCCAGGTTGGCGACGGTCTTGGTGCAGTCGGTCCCGGCGGGCTGGAACCCGCAGACCTGGAAGCCGATCGCCGGGTCCCCGGCGTTCAGCATCAGCGAGTAGTTGTCGTACCCGTAGTGGATGAGCGCCGTCTCGTTGTCCCCGGTGCTGTCGGTGATCGTCGCGTAGTCCTTGGGCTCGCCCTCGGTGATCGCCGCCCAGGCGGCCTCGCAGGCCCGGCTGTAGCGCAGGTAGACGACCACCTTGCCGATGACCTGGGTCTGGAGCGTCCGGGCGTCGACACCGCAGCCGGTGTACTTCGGGTCCTTGTGCGCGCAGCCGAGCGCCCGGCAGGTCGGGGCGGTGGGGACGGGCGAGGGCGGGGTGAGCGTCGGTGTCGTCGGCAGCGGCCGGGCGACGGGGGCGGCGCGGTCGCCGTGACGGCTGACGCCCAGGCCGGCCAGCACCAGCAGGGCCGCCAGCGCCGCCGCCCCGGCGACCAGGACGGCCGGACGCCGCCACCGGGCCGCGACGGGCCGGGGCTCGTCGGCCGCAGGCCCCTCCTCGGCCTCCTCGGCCTCTTCCGCCTCCTCCGCAACGGGTTCGGCGGTCTCCTCGGCCGGGGCTTCCTCCGCCGCGGGCACGTCCACCGCGCGCCGCCACAGCTCCCGCAGCGCCGGGCCGTCGCACTCGACCGACCCGATCAGCGCCTCCAGCGCCTGCTCGGTGATGATCCGCTTGCCGTTGAGCCAGCGCTCCCAGGAGGCCCGGCTGTAGTGCGTCCGGGCGGCCAGCTCGGAGAGCGACAGCCCGGTGGCGTCCTTGATCGCCCGGAGCTCCCCGGTGAGTTCCCTCGCCGGCCCGGACAGCTCCTCGGGCAGGTCCTTCCACGCGGAACTCACATGCGGCCTTCCAGAACTGGGGGGTCGGAACGGGCGAGGGGAGCGGCCGTCCGGGTGTTCCCGCCTCTCCAACCTCCTGCGCCTGTCGTCTCAAACCCCAGGTCCTGGCGTTGAGACGCTCGGCAGTGTCTCACAACACCCGTGGGCGCTCGAACATTCATGCCGTTGTCAGGCACAGTTCTCAGGCCGGTCCGGTTCGCCGACCGGCAGCGTCGTTCGGACACGACCGGGCCTCCGGGAGCGGTCCGACCGCACGTCCCGGCGCCCCCACCGGCCGAGGCAGCCTCGCGGGGGGAGGCTGCCCCGGTTCGCCCGGGACGCACGGCGGGGAGGGCGCTTCACCATCGCGCCCTCCCCGCCGCCACGACGTCACCACGCCCGTACGGACGTCAGTGGTGGAACCCCGTACGCGTCGGCACCCCGAGGTCCCGGAGCGGGACGGGCTGGCGCCGCAGCTCCGGCAGCAGCCGCCCGAGGTCGGCGAGCAGCAGGTCGGCGAGGTCGCGGGAGAACCCGTTGCGGCAGACGATCCGCAGCACCGAGAGGTCCTCCCGGTGCGGCGGGAACGTGTACGCGGGCACCTGCCAGCCGCGCTCGCGCAGCCGCCGGGAGACGTCGAACACGTCGAAGGAGGCGTTCTCGGTGGTGGTGAAGGCGAACACGGGCACCTCGTCGCCGCGCGTCAGCAGTCGGAACGGGCCGAGCTTCTCGATCTCCCCGGCCAGGTACCGCGCGACCTCCCGGCTGGCGCCCTGCACGGCGCGGAAGCCCTCCCGGCCGAGCCGCAGGAACACGTAGTACTGCGCGGCGACCTGCGCCCCGGGGCGGGAGAAGTTGAGCGCGAAGGTCGGCATCTCCCCGCCGAGGTAGTTGACCCGGAAGACCAGTTCCTCGGGCAGCGCCTCCTTGTCCCGCCACAGCGCCCAGCCGACCCCGGGGTAGACCAGCCCGTACTTGTGGCCGCTGGTGTTGATCGAGGCGACCCGGGGCAGCCGGAAGTCCCACTCCAGGTCCGGGTCGAGGAAGGGCGCCACCAGGCCGCCGGAGGCGCCGTCCACGTGCACGGGCACGTCGAGGCCGGTGCGCTCCTGGAAGGCGTCGAGGGCGGCGCAGATCTCCGCGATCGGCTCGTACGAGCCGTCGAAGGTGGAGCCCAGCACGCCGACCACTCCGATGGTGTTCTCGTCGCACAGCGCCACGGCCTGCTCGGCGTCGAGGTGGAAGCGGTCCCCGCTCATCGGGGCGGTGCGGGCCTCGACCTCCCAGAAGGTGCAGAACTTCTCCCAGCAGACCTGCACGTTGACGCCCATCACCAGGTTGGGCCGGGCCCCGGTCGCGTAGCGGTCGGCGTTGCGGCGCATCCAGCGGCGCTTGAGGGCCATCCCGGCGAGCATGCAGGCCTCGCTGGAGCCGGTGGTGGAGCAGCCGACGGCGGCGTCCGGGGCGGGGGCGTGCCAGAGGTCGGCGAGGATCGCCACGCAGCGCCGCTCCAGCTCGGCGGTCTGCGGGTACTCGTCCTTGTCGATCATGTTCTTGTCGAGGCACTCGGTCATCAGCCGGGTGGCCTGCGTCTCCATCGAGGTGGTGACGAAGGTCGCCAGGTTGAGCCGGGCGTTGCCGTCGAGCAGCAGTTCGTCGTGGACGAGCTGGTAGGCGGTGTCGGCGGTGACGGGGCCGTCGCCGAGGCGGTGCAGCGGCGGGGCGAGCTCCATGGCGCCCAGCGGATCGGCGATGCCCGTGAACGGGCCGATGCTCAGCCGGCGGTCGTCGCCGGCCCCCTTGTGCAGTGCCATCGCGTCCTGCCGCCCTTCCCGCCCGTGGCCGTGTCCCGGTCCACGCTGCCACCGGTGCGGGGGTGACGCATCCTCATCGACGGTTTCCGGCCGCCGACGGCTCAGGAGCCCTCGGCCTCCGGGTGGATCCGGTCCCGCGCGGCCCGGTACTGCTGGCGCACGGCCGAACCGATCGCCAGGTCCTGCTCGCCCTCCGGCTCGACGGTCTCGGCCTCCGGCAGCTCCCACTGCGGCGGCTCGGCGGTGCCGGCCAGTGCCCAGGCGGCCTGCCGGGCCGCCCCGCGCGCGGCGTGCGCCCCCGGCGGCGGCACCACGACGGGGACGCCGAACAGCATCGGCGCGACGTGCCGTACGGCGGGCAGCCGGCCGGCGGCGCCGAGCAGGAACACCCGCTTCACCGCGACGCCCCGGGCGCGCAGCACGTCCAGCGCGTCCGCGATGTTGCAGAGCATGCCCTCGACGGCGGCCCTGGCCAGGTGCTGAGGGGTCATCGCCTCGGCCCGCAGCCCCGTCAGGGTCCCGGCGGCGTGCGGCAGGGCGGGCGTGCGCTCGCCGTCCAGGTACGGCAGCAGCACCAGCCCGTACGCGCCGGGGGAGGAGTGCAGGGCGAGGTCGCTGAGGCCCTCCAGGTCGTGGCCGAGGAGGGCGGCGGTGGAGCGCAGCACCTGGGCGGCGTTGAGGGTGGCGACCATCGGCAGGTGGCGGCCGGTGGCGTCGGCGAAGGAGGAGACCAGGCCGGTGGCGTCCACGACGGCCTCCTCGTGCACGGCGAAGATCGTCCCCGCGCTGCCGAGGGAGACCACCGCGTCGCCCGGGCCGAGGCCCAGGCCCAGGGCGGCGGCCATGTTGTCGCCGGTGCCGGCGGAGATCAGCAGGCCCTCGGGGGTGTGCCCGGCGGGCTCGGAGGGGCCGAGGACGTCGGGGAGTCTGAGCTCGTGGCCGAGGGCCAGCTCGACGAGGTCCTGGCGGTACTCCCCGGTCACGGGGGACCAGTAGCCGGTGCCGGAGGCGTCGCCCCGGTCGGTGGTGCGGCGCTTGGGGTGGCCGAGCAGCTGCCAGACCAGCCAGTCGTGGGGCAGCAGCACCTCGGCGACGCGGCGGGCGCTGGCGGGCTCGAACTCGGCCAGCCAGCGCAGCTTGGCGATGGTGTACGTCGGGGCGGGAACGGCGCCGATCGCGGCCGTCCAGGGTGCCGGGCCGCCGAGGGCGTCCAGCAGCTTGGCGGCGGCGCCGCTGGAGCGCGGGTCGTTCCACAGGATCGCGGGCCGCACCAGCACCCCGCCCGCGTCCAGGCCGATCATGCCGTGCTGCTGGGCGCTGACGCCGATCGCCCGCACGCCCTCCAGCAGGCCGCCGGTGGCGGCGTCGCCGAGGGAGTGCAGCCACATCTGCGGATCGGCCTCGCCGGGGCGCAGGTCCTGGTCCTCGGGCACGGGGTGGGGCGCCTTGCCGGAGCGCAGCACCTTGCCGGTGTCACCGTCGCACGCGACGATCCGGGTGCTGTTGGTGGAGCTGTCTATCCCCGCGACGATGGCCATGCCGAGATCATGCCTCAGCCCGGCCCGGGACGCGTCCGGGCCGGGCTCGCCGTTGCAGGTTCGCGACCCGGCGTTGGGCCGTAGTTCCCCCCGGCGCTACCGGCCGGTCACGGCCGGACGGTACCCCAGCCGTCCTCGGCCTCGGCGCGGGTGCGGTTCAGGTACGGCACCCGGTCCGTGACCGCGTTCGGCAGTCGGCCCCCCACCCGGTCGGCGACCGCTCCGGCCGCCTTCCCCGCGACCGCGCCGGCCTGCTGCCTGGCCCGGTCGGTCGCCCCCTGGACCGAGGGGCTCCGGGCGATCTGCCGGGTGACCTTGGCGATCTGGTCGTAGCGCTCCCGCCCGGCCTTGGAGCCGAGGACGTAGCCGGCCGCGAAACCCACGGCCAACGACAGCTTCCACATGGTCGAAACCCACCCTCTCCTGGCGGCCCGTTGCCGCATTGCCCTACCCGTTGGTCGGGACGGCGAACCGTCCGCGCCCCAGCATCCCCGGGCGGCGCCCGTCGTGCACGGGGCACGCCGGGCGCCGGGCCGGGTCGGCCGGGAAAGCGATTGGCGGAGCACCCCCCCGAGTGCGCTAATGTATGTCCCGCAGCGAACGCCGAGGAGCCCGGGAGACCGGGGCCGGAGCGGAAGCCGATCCCCCATAGCTCAATTGGCAGAGCAGCCGACTGTTAATCGGCAGGTTATTGGTTCGAGTCCAATTGGGGGAGCTCGGAAGGAGCCCGTCAAGGCTCTCCTTCCTTACGTGGCGCAGTAGTTGGGTGCCGCGATCCCGCATAGCTCAATTGGCAGAGCAGCCGGCTGTTAACCGGCAGGTTTTTGGTTCGAGTCCAAATGCGGGAGCTGCGCCGGGCTCGCCCGGTGACTGCTCAGAGCGAAGGCCCCTCGGACGACCGGGGGGCCTTCGTGTTGCCCTCGTCACGTCCCGGCGCCCCGGATCTCAGGCGGTGGCCTGGCGGTACAGGTCGGAGACCCGCTGGTCGAAGGCCACGCTGTACGAGGTGTCCGGGTTGTCCCCGCCCCCCTGGAAGCCGCCGATCACGCCGATCACCGTCCCGTCGGCGGTCACCCACGGGCTGCCGCTGGTGCCGTCCGTGTAGCCGCCGCAGTCGAAGCGCTCCTGGGTCGGGCTCTGCGAGCGGGTCTGCACCGAGCAGGTGATCGGCTCGTCGCTCTCGTTGGGGTACCCGGTCACGGAGACGGCCAGGCCGAAGCCCTTCCCGGTGGCGATCGGGTTGCCGCCCACCGCGTCCTCGACCTGCCGCCCGTCCGTTCCGCCGACGGTGACGAACGCCACGTCGTACTCCGGGTCGGCGTCCTCCGCCCAGCGCGGGTCCACGGTGATCGACTTCACGGGCCAACTCCCGTACGGGGAGTAGCCGTTGCGGTAGCCCGGGGTGAACACCAGGCCGTCCAGCAGCCCGACGCTGTGGCTCTGTACGCAGTGCGCGGCGGTCACCAGCAGGTTGCGGCCGGGGCTGTGGACGACGCTCGCGGTGCAGGCGCGGGGGCCCTGGGGGGTGTGGACGGAGAGGGTGCCGACGCGGTCCCGGGCGGGGGTCTGCTGGGCCACCTCGGCGGTGGGCGCGGCCTTGTCCTCGTGACCGCCGCAGGCGGCGCCGGCGGCGAGCAGCAGGGCCGTCAGCGCGGCCGTGCGGGCCGTGCGTGCGGGCCGTGCCGGGCGGGGGGCCATCGCGGGCTCCGTCTCGTTCCTCGGGGCGGGCAACCGGGCCGTGCGCTCCGCCGTTCGTGAGGAACATCTACCAGTCCGGGGCGGGCGACGCCACCGCCGGGTCCCCGCCGGCCGTTGCCCCGGCCGGGCCCTAGCCGGTGGCCCGGTCGTAGAGGGCCTGGACGCGGTCGCCGAAGTAGCTGGTGTAGGAGGTGTTCGGGTCGTCCCCGCCCTCCTGGTAGCCGCCGATCACGCCGACCACCGTGCCCGTGCGGGTGCTCGGGTCGAAGTCGGTGACCCAGGGGCTGCCGCTGGTGCCGCCGGTGTAGTCGGGGCAGTCGATCCGCAGCTGGGTGGGGCTCTGCTCGGTGCTGGTGTTGGAGCAGGTGATCGGGACGTCGCTGCTGCCCGGGTAGCCGGTGATCTTCACGGGCACCTGGTAACCGCGGTTGACGCCGAGTTTGTTGGCCCCGAGGACCTGCTGCACCTGCTGCCCGTTCTGGGCCTGGACGACGGCGAAGGCCACGTCCATGTCGGGGTCGGCGCCGCCCTTCCAGGCGTCGTCGACGGTGACGGCCAGCAGTGGCCACACGCCGCTCGGGGTCTCGCCGTCGCGGTAGCCGGGCACGAAGACGAGGTCGCTGCGCTGGCCGAGCTTCGGGTCCCAGACGCAGTGGGCGGCGGTGACCACCAGGTTGAGCCCGGCGCTGTCGACGACGCTGGCGGTGCAGAAGTGGTCGCCGTCGGCGTTGCGGGTGAAGACGGCGCCGACGAGGCCGTTGAGGACGGTCGGCTTGGCGGTGCGGGTGACGCCGGTCTTGCGGGCGACGGCGCCCTTGAAGCGCTGCTTCGTCCAGCCGTGGCTGCTCCCGGCCGCGGTGGCGGGCGCCGAACTGACGGTCGGGGCGCTCGCGCCCGGCCTCGCGGCGGTCGTGCAGCCGGCCAGCGCGAGGGCCAGGGACAGCGCCCCGGCCGCCACTGCCGTCCCACGTGTCGTCATCCGCCCAGGCTGCCCTGCCGGGGCCCTCCACCGCCACCCGGCGTCCCCCGCCCGGAGAGGCGCGCACCCCCGGCTACCCGTGTGCGCCCCCGGCGCGCACCACCGGTGATCGACCGGCTATGCTGCCCGGAGCGGCCTTCCGGGGCCGCGCACTGCTGCTGCGGCCGTCCACGGGCCCGCGCGGCGAACCGGGGCGGTAGCTCAGCCGGTTAGAGCAGGGGACTCATAATCCCTTGGTCGTGGGTTCGAGTCCCACCCGCCCCACCTCATGGCCCGACGTTTCGTCAGATCAAAATCCTGTCTGACCAGCTCAATCGTCCGGCCACACCCTTCCCACTCTAGGCCGGTCGCGCCGCGTCGCCCCGTGTTGCCACGCCGCCGCAGGCCCTTCCGTCGAATTTCCGTTGACGTCGCGCCGGGCCCGCCCCGGAGGCTCGCGGCAGCATCCGCCGGGGCGTCGGTCAGGCGTCGCGGGGGTGGGTGGCGGCGCGGGTGAGGTCCTGGGCGAGCCGGGGGGTGGGCCGGGGGATCTCGCCGTGGTGGCGGTCGTCGGAGTCGACGGGCAGCTGGTGGACGACGGCGGCGACGCGGGGCGGCAGGCCCAGGGAGAGCCCGGCGTGGCAGGCGGCGAGGGTGTCCTCCCAGACGGCGGGCGGCAGCGGGGCGGTCGGCCAGGAGGCGGCACGGGCGGTGGCGGGTGGCGGCTCCACGGTGAGCTGGTCGGCCTGCTCCCGCCAGTACTCGGCGTCGCGGAACTCGCCCCGCCCCGCGTGCAGCAGGGACAGGCAGCTGGCAGCGGTGGCGTTGCCGCTGCCGGCGGCGAACTGGAGCCAGAACTGGCAGGCGTCCTCGTGCCCGGTGAGCCAGAGCAGCGCGCCCAGCACCAGCGCCCCGCCGGGCTGGACGCGGCGGGTGTCGGCGAGCGAGTCGAGGGAGCTGGCGGCGGCCGGCTGGGCGATCACCAGGGTTGTGGCGAGGTCGAGTTCGTGACGGGCCTGGGCGTGTGCGGCGCCCATGGGCGCCGGGGGGCGCAGGAGGTGGCGCAGGTCGGGGCCCGGTGCGCCGGGGAGGCTGGCGGCGCGGTCCGGCGGGGAGGCCGTCCGGTGGTCGCGTCCGTGCGTCACTGCATGTCCTCCAGCGCGGCGGTGTCGGCGCCCAGGAGGCGGTGGAGCTTGTCGAGGCCCTGGGCGGCGGTGGTGCGGGCGCCCGCCTCGGTGATGCCGAGGTGGACGGCGATCGCCGGGTAGGCGAGGCCGAGCGCGTAGCGCAGCACGATCATGTCGTACTGGCGCTCCGGGAGTCGCAGGATCGCCGCGTGGAGGCGCTCGTGGTCGTCGAGGCCGGGCGGCGCGAGCCGGTCGCAGGGCCAGGCGTCGCGCAGGGCGCGCTCCCAGTCCGGTAGGACGGCGCGCGGCGGGGCGGTCCCCGCGTCCGTCCACAGGGCGAGGTCGGCGACGTGCCGCTTGGCGACCATCCAGGCGTAGCCGGCGGGCGCGGGCTCGCGCAGGGCGGCCGCCCAGCGGTGCCGCAGCTCGTCCCGGATGTCGCGGACGGCCCGTTCGACGAGCCGGTGGTCGTGCAGCCGGGCCCGGGCCAGCCCCCGCCAGGCCCGCTCGTGCTCGTTGCAGAACACCTCGTAGGACAGCCGGTGGGCGCGCACCGAGGACGTCCACTCGTCGTCGCTGGTCAAGGAACCTCCTGCTGCGGCGAACTGCCGTGTCTCGTGCATACATTCAATCGTGATGAGAGGAAAAAGGTTAAGCCGATCTCAAATCCGCCCGCTTGAGGCTTCATGTGACGAACGATCAGCTGATAATGCGTCATCGACGATCGTTCCCGTCCGAACGGACTCGAGGGACCCTGTTGCGGCCGGGCCGCCGGGTCGGGGATGCTCGACGGGAGTCCACGAACGACGGCACGAGGGGGAGACGGATGACGGTCGAACGGGACGCCGAGGGGGGCGCGGCCCCCGCGCCGGACGTGGAGATCAACCTCGCCATCAACCGGCCGCACTCGGCGCGGATGTACGACTACTTCCTCGGCGGCGTCACCAACTTCGCCCCCGACCGCGAGGCCGCCGCCCAGGCCCTGTCGGTCTTCCCGCAGGCCAGGCACGCCGCCCGGGCCAACCGCGCCTTCATGCGCCGCGCCACCCGCGGCCTGGCCCGCTCCGGCATCACCCAGTTCCTCGACATAGGCACCGGCATCCCGACCTCGCCCAACCTGCACGAGGTCGCCCAGGGCGTGGAGCCGGGAAGCCGGGTGGTCTACGCGGACAACGACCCGATCGTCCTCACCCACGCCCAGGCCCTGCTGCGCAGCGCCCCCGAGGGCCGGACCGCCTACGTCCAGGCCGACGTCCGCGAGCCCGCCGCCGTGCTGGAGGCCGTCCGCGCGACCGGGGTGCTGGACTTCACCCGGCCGATCGCCCTGAGCCTGGTCGCCCTGCTGCACTTCGTGCCGGACGGCGCCCACGAGATCGTCGAGACCTTCAAGGAGGCCCTGGCGGCCCGGGGTTCGGCGCTGGTGATCAGCCACATCACGCCCGAGTACTCGCCGGAGGAGACGGAACGTATCTGCCAGGTCTACGCGGTGGCGGGCAACCCCGTGCGGGCGCGGACCCCGGGCGAGTTCGCGGAGTTCTTCGCCGGCTGGGACCTGCTCGACCCCGGTGTCGTCTCCACGCCCCGCTGGCGGCCGGAGCCGGGCGACGAGGTGTTCACCGACGCCGAGGCCGCCTGCCTGGGGGCCGTGGCCGTCCGCCCCTGACCGGCAGAACCTCCTCTCGGCGCCCCCGGGTCGGCCCTCCGTCGGCCCGGGGGCGCCTTTTCGTGCGTCCGGGAACGGCCCGGGAGTGGTCCGGGGGCGGCCGGGGTGCGGCCTGGACCCGCTCTGACATGGGATGTTGGCGAACCATCAGAAAAAAGTGATATCACTTTGCCATCAAGCGCGGACGCGCTCGCCGGAGGAGCCGCTCTCATGGACACACAGCAACCCGCCCCCGTTCCCGTCGTGGGCGCACCGAGGCCCAGGGTCACCGAACGGCAGGTCGTCGGGGCGCCCGGAGGCGTGGTGCTCGTGGGGACGCTCCTCGGGCTGGTCGCGGGGTTCGCCCTGGCGGTCATCGGATCGGGCCTCCTCACCAGCGGCAAGGGAGGGTTGGGCACCGCCTTCGCCGTGGGCGGCCCGGTGGTGATGGTGCTCTCGGTCGTCCTGATGCGCGGACTGACGGTCGTCCCGCCCGGCGAGGCCCGGGTGGTCCAGTTCCTCGGGAGGTACCGGGGCACCATCCGCGACGAGGGGATGACCTGGGTGAACCCGTTCAGCACCCGCTTCCGGATCTCCACCCGCATCCGCAACCACGAGACCGTGACCCACAAGGTCAACGACGCGGACGGCAACCCGATCGAGATGGCCGCCGTGGTGGTCTGGCAGGTCCAGGACACCGCGATGGCGTTCTTCGAGGTCGACGACTTCAACGCCTTCGTCGCCATCCAGACCGACACCGCCGTACGGCACCTCGCCAGCAGCCACCCCTACGACGCCCACCGCGAGGGCCAGTTGTCGCTGCGCGACGGGGCGGAGGAGATAGCCCACCAGCTCTCCGCCGAGATCGCCGCCCGGGTCGCCCCGGCCGGGGTGCGGGTGGTCGAGTCCCGGATCAGCCGGCTCGCGTACGCGCCGGAGGTCGCCCAGGTGATGCTGCAGCGTCAGCAGGCGGGGGCCGTGGTCGCCGCCCGGCGGCTGATCGTCGAGGGGGCCGTGGGTATGGTCGAGGAGGCTCTCGAGCGACTCGCCGAACGCGATGTGGTGGAGTTGGACGAGGAGCGCAAGGCCGCCATGGTGAGCAACCTCCTGGTGGTGCTCTGCGGCGACCGGGGCGCCCAGCCCGTCGTGAACACGGGCTCCCTCTACCAGTAAGGCTGGGCGTTGGCGACGGAACGGAAGAAGCTCCTGCTGCGACTGGATCCTTCGGTTCACGACGCCCTGGCCCGCTGGGCCGCCGACGACCTGCGCAGCACCAACGCCCAGATCGAGTTCCTGCTCCGCCGCGCGCTCGGCGACGCCGGCCGGATGCCCGGCGGCGCCGCAGGCCTCCCCCGTCGCGGCCGCCCGCCCAAACCGAGTCCGGAGACCGGCGACTCCGCCGCCGACTCCGACACCGACGCCGACTGACCGGGCCCGTCCCGCAGCAGTTCGCCCGGGCCCCGGCCGGCCGCGTCCTCGGCCGGGTGACGTACCGGATCCGGGATCCCGGATCCCACAGACCGCGGGCCGCCCGGAGGGGAGACGGTCCGTACGGGGGGAGAACGCGGGGCCCGACCGCCGGGGGGCGGCCGGGACCCGTACCCGCCGAAAGGCCGCGGGGCCCGTCACCGGAATTCCGGTGACGGGCCCCGCGGCCTTTTCGTGCGACCGGGTCAGTTGAAGGTGACCGGCACGACGACGAGCTCGCCCTTGGTGTTCCACGAGACCTGGCTGGCCTCCAGGCGGGGGTGCTTGCCCTTGGCGGCCAGCGCCTTCAGGTCGGCCAGCAGCTTGGGGTCGTCGATGTAGAACCGCAGGGGCTCGGGCGACTTGTCGGCGTAGTCCAGGATCTCCTCCGGGCCGCGGCGGTTGATCGCCCAGTACCAGGCCACCCAGGAGCGGCCCTGGTCCCGGTTGAGCACGCCGAGCCAGAGGTTGTCCTCGACGGAGCCCCAGTCCGGGGTCGCGTCGCCGTACGCGCGGTGGCCGAGCAGCGAGACCGCCACCTGGTGGTCGTTCGCCGGGCGCGAGAGGTCGAGGGCGGCGACCCGGTAGGCGATGTCCCCGCGGGACTGCTCGCCGCGGGCCATCCGGCGGCCCGGGCTGCCCTCCCAGCCGTACTTGAGGCTGGAGTCGGGCTGGCTCTCGAAGATCACGCCGAACACCAGGAGGCCGGTGACCGCCAGGACGGGCAGGCCCGAGCGGAGCCCGGCCGGCAGGCCGGCCAGGCGGCCGGTGGCCGGCCCGCCCGCGAGGGTGCGGCGGCCGAAGGCGGGCAGCAGGGCGGCGGCCATCGCGATCAGGCCGATCACCAGGAGCTGGTGCAGCATCTTCTCGTAGAAGTAGCTGGTCTGGCCGACCTTCCACGCCTGGTACCGCATCAGCCCGTAGCAGAGCGCCACGATCCCGCCGCAGGAGATCAGGGCCACCCGCCGGGCGCGGTTGGCGCGCGCGGCCGGGGTCAGCAGCATCGCGAGGGTGAGGGCGACGAGCGGGAAGAACAAGCGCCGGTCGACGGGGCCGATACCGCCGGTCAGGACCAGCGCGTCGGAGTTGGCCGTCTTGCTGTTGACGTACGCGGGGAAGAGGGCGAGCGCGCCGGTGACCACGGAGACGGCCAGGACGGCCATCCAGTGGCGCTTCCAGACGCGCCAGTGGACGGCGGCCCAGCCGAGCACGGTGACGCCGGCGGCGGGCAGCAGCAGGTAGTGGCCGAAGGAGACGCCGACGGTCAGCGCGGAGAGCGCGGCGACCTGCTCGGGGAGCCGGGTGAGCGGCCGGACGGCCAGGGCGACCAGGACGGCCAGCAGGCCGAGCGCGAAGACCTCGCTGATGAAGCCGTTGAAGTAGAGCTTCGGCAGTTCGGTGACGGCCAGGTACGCGGCGACGGGCAGCATCAGGGCGAAGCCCCGCCAGCCCCGCAGCGCGGGCCCGGCGACCCGGTTGACCGCCCAGAGGACCGCCACCGCCAGCGCCGCGTACATCACCGTGTACAGCAGGACGAACAGGGAGATCTGGTCCATCGGCGCGCCCCGCTCGGGCCCGCCGTGCAGGAAGCCGGTGAGGACGGCCAGCGTCAGGTGGCTGCCCTCGGGGTACGTGGCCAGGCCCTGCGTCACCGTCTCGGCGGCCGCCCCCTGGTGCAGGGAGGTGAGGCCGCCGAGACGCAGGATGGTGTCGTAGAGGGCGACGTGCCGGCCGAGGTCCTCCGCCGCCACGATCATCGCGAGGCGCTCCGTGGCGCTGCGGATGAGCACCGGGTACAGGGCGAAGGCGCTGACCAGGGCCGAGGAGAGCAGCAGCGGGACGTCCCGGACCGGCACCAGCGCGCGCAGCCGCGCGAGCGGCGGCAGCGCCGGACGGGCCGGGGCGGGCCCGCGGACGGCGCGGATCGCGACCAGGACGGCGGCGGTCGCCTCGGCGAGGGCCAGCGGGTTGAGCCCCCACGGCCAGTAGCTGGCGATCAGGCCGAGCGCGCAGGTCCAGCCGATCAGCGTGACCCCGGAGACCATCAGCCGGTCGAGGAGGGAGAGGCGGGAGGACCGTATGAGCGTGGCCGCGCCGCCCCATATCAGCAGCAGGCTGAGCAGGTCGGCCTTGACCAGGTGGAGCAGCGGGGGCAGCCCGAGCAGCACGACGGCGAACAGGAGCAGGCCGTTCGTCGGGAGTCCGCGGCCCGGGCGGGAGGCGGGTCCTCCGCCAGGGCGGCCGCCCGGCGAGCCGGGTGACGGAGAGGCAGCAGAGTCTCCTGTCGTCTCTGCCACATCGGATGGCGCGAGCGGCACGGCGTTCCCCCATGAGATGAAAGGTTTTCGGACACTCGAAGGCTCGTGCGGGCGATCCTCGAGTGAGACAAGTGTGAAGCATCGCCCCGCCCGCCGGAGCGGCGGGGTTGGGCCTCGGGCCCGTGTTCAGGCCCCTGGAAAGGGGACGCGCGGCCCGCCGCCGGGTTGCGGTCGTTACGAACTCTTTACCTTACGCCGCACCCGTCCGGCCCTCGTATCCTGGCCGGGTGCTCGAACCCGCCCTGCTGCCGACCCCGCTCGTGGACTGTACGGACGAGGTGTTCGCCCGGGCCGGGGTGGAGCTGAGGCTCAAGCGGGACGACCTGCTGCATCCGGGCGTCCCCGGCAACAAGTGGCGCAAGCTCGCGCCCAACCTGGCCGCCGCCGTCGAGGCGGGGCACACCCGGCTGCTGACCTTCGGCGGGGCGTACTCGACGCACCTGCGGGCGGTCGCGGCGGCCGCCGCCGCGCTGGGGCTGGAGAGCGTCGGGCTGGTGCGTGGGGAGGAGCTGGCCGACCGGCCGCGCAACTGGTCGCTGCGGGCGGCCGAGCGGAGCGGGATGCGGCTGGAGTTCCTGACCCGCGCCGAGTACCGCGAGGCCGTCGGCCGGGCGGAGCGGAGGGAGGAGGGGCCCTGGCGCCGCTGGGAGCCCTGTCTGGTGCTGCCCGAGGGCGGCTCCAACGCGTTGGCGGTGACGGGCGCCGCCGCTGTCCCGGCGGAGCTGCCCGACCTGGGGGAGCGGGACGTGGTCTGCTGCCCGGTCGGCACCGGCGGCACCCTGGCCGGAATCGCCGCCGGACTGCCGCCGGGCGCGCGGGCGTTGGGGGTGGCCGTGCTGCGCGGGGGCGAGGGGTACCTGGAGGCGGAGGTCGCCCGGCTCCACCGGGCCGCGTACGGGCGGGAGTTCGCGAACTGGCGGATCGACCACGGGCACCACGGTGGCGGCTACGGGCGGGTGCCGGCCGAACTCGCGGCCTTCGCCGCCGGGTTCGAGCGCGCGCACGGCGTCCCGGTGGAGCTGCGCTACGTCGCCAAGCTGCTGGCCGCGCTGTCCGGCCTGGCCGCCGGGGGCGCCTTCCCCCGCGGGACCAGGCTGACCGCCGTGGTCACCGGCCTGCCGGACCCCTGCTGAGGTCCGGCGAGGCCGGTCCGGATCATCCGAAGGTCAGATTCGCGCACGGGTCGGTGTCGGCGCCCCGGATGTTCTCCGCTATCCCGGTCGGCACCCCGCTGGGCACGGCGGGCGTGGACGGGCCGGCCCTGGGCGCGGCGCTCGCGCCCGGGCTCGGCGCGGAGGCGGCGTCCAGCTTCGTGCCCCCGGCCGGCTGGTAGTCCGCACCGAGGGTGACGGTCACCGAGTCCGTGCCGGGCCGCTCCACCGCCGTCGCCCCGGGGAAGAGCGCGGCGACCTGGTCGGCCACGGCCTTCTGCGCCGGGTCGTACGCGACCTCGGTGTGCTGCCTGCCGGGCTCGTTGGCGCCGAGCACGACGTTCTGGAAGCCGCGCGCCTTGAGCGTCTGCGCGCCGGAGCCGGCCAGCCCGGAGGTGCCGACGCCGTTGACCACGGTGATCGGGGCGGCGGCCTGCTCGGGGGTCAGCGGGGTGCTCGCGGCGGGGGCGCCGGGCGCGGTGGGGCTCGGGGAGCCCGTGACCTGGCCCGTCCCGGAGGTGCTGTGCCCGTCCAGGGTGCGGTCCTCGCGCAGCAGCTTCCACAGGGTGTCGGCGTCGGGCTGGACGAGCCGCACCCGCTCCCCGGCGAAGCGCCAGGGCGCGGTGACGAAGGTGACGTCGGAGAGCTTGATGTCGGACATCGAGCGGGCGAAGTCCACCAGCTTGGAGGCGGTGCCCAGCCCCTCGTCCACGGTCAGCGACTTCGTGGCCGCGTCGGCCAGCGGCAGCAGGGTGGGGAGCGAGAAGCCCTGGTCCTGCACCTTCTTGATCATGGAGGAGAGGAAGGCCTGCTGGCGCTTCATCCGGCCTATGTCGGAGTTGTCCCCGATGCCGTGCCGGGCCCGCAGGTAGTCCACGGCGGACTGCCCGGAGAGCTTCTGCAGGCCCTTCTTGAGGTGTATCCCGTACTCGTTCACGTCGTTGGGCACGCAGGCCTCGACGCCGCCGATGGCCTCGGACATCGCGGCTGCGCCCTTGAAGTCGACGACCACGGTGTGGTCGATCCGCAGCCCGGTGAGCTTCTCCACGGTGTTCTGGGTGCAGGCCGGGTTGCCGCTGGGGAGCTCGCCCAGGCTGAACGCGGAGTTGAACATCTGATCGGTGCGCGGCTTGCTCCACGTCCCGTCCGCCAGCTTGCAGGAGGGGATGGTGACCAGGGTGTCGCGCGGGATGGAGACGCCCACGGCGTGCTTGTGGTCGGCGTAGACGTGCACCAGGATCGCGGTGTCCGAGTTGCCGACGCCCCCGTCGCCGCCGCCGAGCGAGTTGTTGCCGTTGTCCCGGGTGTCCGAGCCGAGGACCAGCAGGTTCACCGGCACCTGGGCGCCGGGGGAGGCCGGGACGGGCGAGGGCGGGCGCTCGGTGGCGACGCCGCCCGCGTCGAAGGTGGTGATGTTGCTGTTGAGCCGGTTGTAGAACCAGGCTCCGACTCCCGCCACCGACAGCACCAGTACGGCGGCCAGGCCGATGGCGGTGCGCAGGAAGCGGCGCCGGCGCGTGCTGCTGCTCATCCTCCGTGCCCCCCGTCCTCAGGATCTCTCTCGTTCGACATTCGAACGTTAGACGTTCCGAAGGGCTGTTCGGTTACCCCCTGGCGTCGCCCGGATCGCCGCCCGGGCCTGTGATGCTGGTCACGCGCCGGGGCCGGAGGCCCCCGTGAGCATCCGCCGCAGGAGGTCGCGCAGCACCGCCCGCTCGTCCTGGCCGAGCGCGGCCAGCGGCTCCCGGGCGAAGTTCAGCGACTCGCGCAGCTCCTCGGAGGCGACGGCGCCGGTCTCGGTGGCGGCGACCAGCTTGACGCGGCGGTCGTGCTGGTCGGCGGCCCGGGTGACGAAACCGCGGGCCTCCAGCCGGTCGACGATGCCGGTGATGTTGGACGGCTCGCAGCTGAGCGTCTGGGCGATCTGGCGCATGGGCATCGGGCCGCGCCGCAGCAGGGCGAGCACCTTGGCCTGGGCGCCGGTGAGCGAGCGGGCCGCGGCGGCGTCCTCGTACTCGCGGTGGAAGAGTGCGACCAGGTTGGCCATCAGGTCGACGACCTCGCGGGTGATCTCGTCGGACTGCGGCGCGTCGGCCCGGGTCGGCATGGTCTCCATGGCGCAGAGTCTACCTGAAAAGTTGACAACATGAACCTTTCATGTCCATCGTTACTTCAGTTGCTAAACCTTTCAGGTAGCAAACTCCCTCCACCCCATCCGAGGAGCAGCGCCATGGCCGAGCAGGCCGCCCCCGCCCGTGAATGGCACCTCGCCGCCCGCCCCCAGGGCTGGCCGACGCCCGCCGACTTCGCCCTGGTCGAGGCCCCGGTCCGCCGGCCCGGCCCCGGCGAGATCCTGGTCCGCAACACCGCCCTGTCCGTCGACCCCTACATGCGCGGCCGGATGAACGACGTGAAGTCGTACGTCCCGCCGTTCCGGCTCGGCGAGGCCATGGACGGCGGCGCGGTCGGCTACGTCGTCGCCTCCGAGGCCGAGGGCTTCGCCCCGGGCGACGCGGTGCTGCACGGGCTCGGCTGGCGCGAGTACGCGACCCTCGACGCCCGGGCGGCCGTCAAGGTCGACCCGGAGGCGGCCCCGCTCTCCGCCTACCTCGGCGTGCTCGGCATGCCCGGGCTCACCGCCTACGCCGGGCTGCTGGCCGTCGGCGCCCTCAAGGAGGGGGACAAGGTCTTCGTCTCCGGCGCGGCCGGCGCCGTCGGCTCCCTGGTCGGCCAGATCGCCCGCCTCAAGGGCGCCTCCCTGGTGGTCGGTTCGGCCGGCTCGCCGGAGAAGGTCGCCAGGCTGGTCGACGAGTACGGCTTCGACGCCGCCTTCAACTACAAGGACGGCCCGGTCGCCGAGCAGCTCGCCGAGGCCGCCCCCGAGGGCATCGACCTCTACTTCGACAACGTCGGCGGCGACCACCTGGAGGCCGCGATCGGCGCCCTCGGCGTCCACGGCCGCGCGGTGCTCTGCGGCGCCATCGCCCAGTACAACGACACCGGGGCGCCCGCCGCCCCGCGCAACCTCGCACTGGCGATCGGCAAGCGGCTGCGCCTGGAGGGCGTGCTCGTCAGCGACCACGCCGCCCTGCGCCCGGAGTTCACCGCCGAGGTGGCCGGCTGGCTGCGCTCGGGCGAACTGCGGTACGAGGAAACGGTGGTGGACGGCGTCGAGAACACCGTCGAGGCCTTCCTCGACCTCCTGCGCGGCGCCAACACCGGCAAGATGGTCGTCCGCCTGGACGGCTGACCCTCCGTCAGCACCCCGACCGCCCCGCCCGCCCCGACCAGGGGGCGCGCGGGGCGGTTCGCGTGCACGGCGCAGGGGATCGGGCCTCACTACCGCATTCCGGCCGGATTCGAAAGTGCGTCATCCATCCCGCCCGGAGGCGCGGTACGGTGGTCCCGCCCGGCGATGGGGCCGTTCGGGGGAGAGATCCGGCCGAGGGGTGGACCCCGTTGAGGATTCGACTAGCATTGAGCGAAAGCCTGTCCGTTTTGCTCGATTTAGTCGCTTAATGTCGGCTAACGTGGGTAACTGTGGATCAACTGCAGGCAGCACGAGGCAGCTGGGGAAGGCGACCCTCGTCCACAGCCTGGAGGTCCCGGTGACGACACGTGGAGTTCTCTACATCCACTCCGCGCCCCGCGCGCTGTGCCCGCACGTCGAGTGGGCCGTCGCGGGGGTGCTCGGTGTGCGGGTGAGTCTGGACTGGATCCGCCAGCCGGCCGCGCCCGGGCACTGGCGTGCCGAACTCTCCTGGACGGGGGAGTCCGGCACCGCCTCGAAGCTCGCCTCCGCGCTGCGCGGCTGGCAGCTGATGCGGTACGAGGTCACGAGCGAGCCCTGCGCCACGGCGGAGGGCGAGCGCTACAGCAGCACGCCCACCCTCGGCATCTTCCACGCCGTCACGGGCATCCACGGCGACATCCTCATCCCCGAGGACCGGCTGCGCGCCGTCCTGCTGCGCGCCCGCAGCGAGGGCGCCGACCTGGAGGCCGAGGTCTCCCGGCTGCTCGGCAAGCCCTGGGACGACGAGCTGGAGCCCTTCCGGTACGCGGGCGAGGGCGCCCCGGTGCGCTGGCTGCACCAGGTGGTCTGACACCGGGCGGGTACGCGGAAGGGGCCGGCGCTCAACGAGAGCGCCGGCCCCTTTCCGTACGGGCTCAGCGGGTGCGGAAGGCCAGCACCACGTTGTGGCCGCCGAAGCCGAACGAGTTGTTCAGCGCGGCGATGCGGCCCTCGGCGGGCAGGGCGCGGGCCTCGCCGCGGACGATGTCGGCGCCCTCGACGTCCTCGTCCAGCTCCTCGACGTTGATGGTCGGCGGGGCCAGGCGGTGGTGCAGGGCCAGGACGGTGGCGACCGTCTCGATGCCGCCGGCGCCGCCCAGCAGGTGGCCGGTCATCGACTTGGTGGCGGAGACGGCGATGTGGTCGAGGTCCTCGCCCAGCTCCTTGCGCAGCGCCTTGAGTTCGGCGGTGTCGCCCTGCGGGGTGGAGGTGGCGTGCGCGTTGACGTGCACGATCTCGGCCTTGGACAGGTCGTTGCGCTCGAACAGGTCGGCCAGCGCGCGGGCCACGCCGGCGCCGGTCGGCTCGGGCTGGGCGATGTGGTGGGCGTCCGAGGACAGGCCCTGGCCCACGGCCTCGCAGTAGATCCGGGCGCCGCGCGCCTCGGCGTGCTCGACCGACTCCAGCACGACCACGCCCGCGCCCTCGCCCAGGACGAAGCCGTCGCGGGCCTTGTCGTACGGGCGCGAGGCGCGCTCGGGCTCGTCGTTGTTCTTGGACATCGCCATCATGTTGGCGAAGGCGGCGATCGGCAGCGGGTGGATCGCGGCCTCGGTGCCGCCGGCCACCACGACGTCGGCGCGGCCGGTGCGGATCATCTCGATCGCGTAGCCGATCGCCTCGGCGCCGGAGGCGCAGGCCGAGACCGGGGTGTGCACGCCGGCGCGGGCGCCGACCTCCAGGCCGACGTTGGCCGCCGGGGAGTTGGGCATGAGCATCGGCACGGTGTGCGGGGAGACCTTGCGGGCGCCCTTCTCCCGCAGGATGTCGTACTGGTCGAGCAGGGTGGTCACGCCGCCGATGCCGGAGGCGATGACGGCGCCCAGGCGCTCGGGGGCGAGCTTGGAGGACTCGTCGGTGGCCGGGGTCTCGAAGCCGGCGTCGGCCCAGGCCTCGCGGGCGGCGATCAGGGCGAACTGGGCGGAGCGGTCCAGCTTGCGGGCCAGCGGGCGGGGCAGGATCTCGCCCGGCTCGACGGCGACGCGCGCCCCGATCCGGACGGGCAGCTCGGCCGCCCACTCCTCGGTCAGGGCCGCCACTCCGGAGCGCCCGGCGACCAGGTTCTCCCAGGTGGTGGCGGCGTCGCCGCCCAGCGGCGTGAAGGCGCCGATACCCGTGACGACCACGGTACGGTTTTCAGCGGTCACTGGTTCTTCTTCTTTCACGTTGTGCGGGGTCGGCGGCGAGCCGAGTACGGGCCCGGCCGGGCACCCGGTGGGGCGTCCCGGCCGGCGGATCGGCCCGGCTCGCGGGGAGCCGGACCGAAGGGTCAGCCGTCCGTGGCGGTGAGTGCCGGACGGACGTGACGGTCGAACGTGTCGAACGTGCCGAACGATCAGGCGGCGGCGTTGGCGAGGATGTAGTCCACCGCGTCGCCGACGGTCTTCAGGTTCTTGACCTCGTCGTCCGGGATCTTGACGTCGAAACGCTCTTCGGCCGCCACGACGACCTCGACCATGGACAGCGAGTCGACGTCCAGGTCGTCGGTGAAGGACTTGTCGAGCTCGACGTCCTCGGCCGGGATGCCGGCGATCTCGTTGACGATCTCCGCGAGACCGGCCAGAACCTCGTCCTTGGTAGCCATACTGGCTGCTCCTCTTCGGTGTTGAACGCATCCGACCGGCGGCCGGGTGCGGGTTTGTGGATGAGTGGGGCGAAACGCGCCTAGGGGAGCGTAACGACTGTCGCCGCGTAGACGAGACCCGCCCCGAACCCGATGATCAGCGCGAGGTCCCCGCTGCGGGCCTCGCCGCTCTCCAGCATGCGCTCCATCGCCAGCGGAATGGAGGCGGCGGAGGTGTTGCCGGTCTCGGCGATGTCGCGGGCGACGGGCACCGAGGCGGGAAGCTTGAGCGCCTTGATCATGGCGTCGGTGATGCGCATGTTGGCCTGGTGGGGGATGAACGCGCCGAGGTCCTCGGCGGAGATCCCGGCGGCGTCCAGCGCCTGCTGGGCCACCTTGGCCATCTCCCAGACCGCCCAGCGGAAGACCGGCTGGCCCTCCATGCGCAGGGCCGGCCACTTGAGCTCGTCGCCCGCGCCGTTGACGGCGTCCGGCTTGGCGAAGGCGGTGTCCCAGGCGGCGGTCTGCGAGATGACGTCCGCCTGCGAGCCGTCCGAGCCCCAGACCAGCTTGCCGATGCCGGGGACGTCGGACGGGCCGACGATCGCGGCGCCGGCGCCGTCGCCGAAGATGAAGGCGGTCGAGCGGTCCGACTTGTCGGTCAGGTCGCTGAGCCGCTCGACGCCGATCACCAGCACGTACTCGGCGTTGCCGCCGCGGATCATGCCGTCCGCGATGCCCAGACCGTAGCCGAAGCCGGCGCAGGCGGCCGAGATGTCGAAGGCCGGGGCGGTGCCGCAGCCGAGGCGCAGGGCGATCTCGGTGGCGATCGCGGGGGTCTGCTTGAGGTGCGAGACCGTCGCGACGATCACGCCGCCGATCTGCTCGGGGGAGATCCCGGCCTGGGCGATCGCCTTGCCCGCGGCCTGCACCGACATCTCGGCGACGGACTCCTCCGGGCCCGCCCAGCGGCGCGACTCGATGCCGCTACGGGTGCGGATCCACTCGTCGGAGGAGTCGATCCACTCCAGCACCTCGGCGTTCGGGATCACCCGGACCGGGCGGTAGCCGCCGACGCCGTGGATGCGCGAGTAGCGCGCACCGTCGGCGGGTCGGATCTGGGGCTTGCTCATGCCTGGTTCTCCTGCTCCTGACCGCCGTGCTCCTCGACCAGCGCGCGGGCCTTGTCGAGATCGGCGGGGGTCTTGACGGCCAGCGTGGCCACACCCTTGAGGTTGCGCTTCAGCAGCCCGGTCAGGGTGCCGGCCGGGGACAGCTCGATGACGGCGGTGGCGCCGAGCCGGCCGAGGGTCTCCATGCAGAGGTCCCAGCGGACGGGGTTGGAGACCTGCGACACCAGGCGCGAGAGCACCTCGGCGCCGGAGGTCACGACCTCGCCGTCCTTGTTGGACACGTAGCGCACCTGCGGGTCGGCCACCGTCAGGGTCGGGGCGACCTTGGCCAGCCGCTCGACGCCCGGGGCCATGTGCTCGGTGTGGAAGGCCCCGGCGACCTTGAGGGCGACCAGCTTGGAGCCCGCCGGCGGGTCCTCCTTGAGGGCCTCCAGCTGGGCCAGGGTGCCGGCGGCGACGATCTGGCCGCCGCCGTTGTTGTTGGCCGGGGTCAGGCCGTGCTCGGCGAGCTTCGCCGCGACGGCCTCCGCGTCGCCGCCGAGGACGGCGATCATGCCGGTCTCGGTGACGGCGGCGGCCTGGGCCATGGCCTGGCCGCGCTCGCGCACGAAGGTCAGCGCGTCGTGGGCGTTCAGCACGCCCGCACCGGCGGCTGCGGTGATCTCGCCGACGCTGTGGCCGGCGACGGCACCGACGACCCTGCGGGCGACGGTCTCGTCAGGGAACAGCGCACGGGCGGTCATCAGACCGGCGGCGACCAGCAGGGGCTGGGCGACGGCGGTGTCCTTGATCTCCTCGGCGGAGGCTTCGGTGCCGGCGTGCACCAGGTCCAGCCCGGCCACGTCCGACCAGCGGCGCAGACGATCGGCGACACCGTCGAGTTCGAGCCAGGGGCTGAGGAAACCGGGGGACTGGGCACCCTGTCCAGGGGCGACGATTACGAGCACGGTTCAACCCTCTCTCGCCAGGCGCCCGGGGGCGGGTAGGCGACGGTAACGAAGAAAACCATCCGGGATTGTATGGTCCCTACACTCGGGTTCAGCTCGGCTCCCCCGCTGCGGCGAGCCTGCCGAGGGCGAGGGCGATCCGGAGAGTGAAGGCCGAACGTACGTCGGAGGGGGCGTACCCCGTGACGTCGGTCACACGTCGTAGCCGGTAGCGCACCGTGTTGGGGTGCACGAAGAGCATCCGGGCCGCTCCCTCCAAGGAGGAGGCCTGCTCCAGATAGACACTCAGCGTCTCCAGGAGTGCCGAGCCGGCTTCGTCGAGCGGTGTGTAGATCTCCTCCACCAACTGGCGCCGGGCGGCCTGATCCCCGGCCAGGGCGCGCTCGGGCAGCAGGTCGTCCGCCAGCACCGGGCGGGGGGCGTCCGGCCAGGCCGCGCAGGCCCGCAGGCCGGCGGCGGCGGCGTGGGCGGAGCGGGTCGCCGACAGCAGGTCCGGCACGGTCGGGCCGATGACCACCGGGCCCGGCGCGAACTGGCCGATCAGCGCCCTGGCCGCGTGCACCGGTTCCTTCTCGCCGCCCACCACGACCACCAGGCGCTTGCCCAGCACCCCGGTCAGCACGTGCAGCTTGGCGTAGCGGGCGGCCCGGCGGATCGCCTCCACCACCAGCTCGCTGTCGCCGTCCGGCGCGCTGCCCATCACCACCCGGACCTGGCTGGGCTGGCCCCAGCCGAGCGCCGCCGCCCGGGACAGCACGCCCTCGTCGGCGTCGCCGGACAGCAGGGAGTTGACCACCAGGGCCTCCAGGCGGGCGTCCCAGGCGCCGCGCGCCTCGGCCGCCTGGGCGTACACCTGGGCGGTGGCGAAGGCGATCTCCCGGGCGTACACGAGCACCGACTCGCGCATGTCCGCCTCGTCGCCGGGGGCGGCCACCTCCTCGATGGCCTCCTCCATCACCTCGATCGTGGTGCGGATCAGCTCCACGGTCTGGCGCAGGGTGATCGCCCTGGTCAGCTCGCGGGGGGCGGTGCCGAAGACGTCGGTGGAGATCGCCTGGGCCGTGTCGGGGTGGCGGTACCACTCGGTGAAGGCGGCGATGCCGGCCTGGGCGACCAGGCCGATCCAGGAGCGGTGCTCCGGCGGCATCCGCCGGTACCAGCCGAGCTGGTCGTCCATGCGGGCGATCGCGGCGCTGGCCAGCTTGCCCGAGGACTTCTCCAGGCGCTTCAGGGTGGCCGCCCGCCGCTCGGCCCGCTCGGCGGCGTTTCTGCGCTCCTGGGCCGTCAGACGGGGGGCCGCGCGCCCGGGGCGGTCGCGGGCGGGCCTGACGGCCGGGCTCTTCCCGGTCGGTTCGGCTGCGGGACCGGGATCGTTCTGGGAGTTCGCGGAAGCGGCTGGCACAAGGACAAGACTGCCTCACGCGAGTGACTGCTTGTGCACACCCCCCGGCCCCGGCGGCCGCAGCCACTACGGTGGGGAGGCGTGACAGCCGCCCCGGAACGCCCCCGCGCCGACCTCCGCCGCACCGCCGAGCGCTACCGCTCCACCCCGGCCGAGGGCGTCGAGACCCGACACGCCTTCTCCTTCTCGGGGCACTACGACCCGAAGAACACCCACTTCGGAGCCCTGCTCGCCTGCAACGAGGAACTCCTCGCCCCCGGTGCGGGGTTCGAGGAGCACAAGCACCGGGACACCGAGATCCTCACCTGGGTGCTGGAGGGCGCGCTCGCCCACCGGGACTCGTACGGGCACGGCGGCGTGGTGCGCCCCGGGATGGTGCAGCACCTCAGCGCGGGCTCCGGGGTCACCCACACCGAACGCAACGTCGGCGGCGCCGAGGGGCCGGTGCGCTTCGTCCAGATATGGCTCCAGCCGGACGAGTTCGACGCGGCCCCGGCGTACGGGCTGCGCAGGGTGGAACCGGCGGACGGCGGGTTGACGCTGCTCGCCTCCGGGATGGAGCGCGACGCAGGGACGGACGCCCTGCGGCTGCGGCGCGGCGACGCGGCGCTCTGGCTGGTCACGGCCGGGCCGTGGCAGCCGCTGGCCGAACTGCCCGCCGCGCCCTGGCGCTACGCGCACCTGACGGCGGGCTCGCTGGGCTACCGGACCGTCCCCGGGCCCAAGGGCGGCGGGCGCTCGATGGAGCCCGGGGACAGCGTGCGGATCACCGGCGACGCGTTCGCCGACCCGTCGGCGGGGGAGACGGGCGCGCAGCTCCTGCTCTGGGAGATGCACTCGCCCGTCTCGTACGGGTAGGCCCCGTTCCGGGCCTTACCGGACGGACAGCAGGACGTCGCGGATGACGGCGTCGGACAGCGGCGGCCAGGCCTCGGCCGCCCAGGGGCCGAAGTCCCGGTCGGTGAGGGCGATGCAGGCCGCGTCGTGGTGCGGGTCGACCCACAGGAAGGTGCCGGACTGGCCGAAGTGGCCGAAGGTGGCGGGGGAGTTGGAGGTTCCCGTCCAGTGGGGGGACTTGCCGTCGCGGATCTCGAAGCCCAGGCCCCAGTCGTTGGGGCGGCGGTGGCCGTAGCCGGGCAGGACGCCGCTGGTGCCGGGGAAGGCGACCTCGCGGGTGGCGCGCAGCACCGTCGAGGGGTCCAGCAGCTTCGGGGCCTGCAACTCGGCGGCGAACAGGGCCAGATCGGCGACGGTGGACAGGGCGCCGGCCCCGGCGGGGGACTTGTGGGCGGTGTTGACCAGGGTGTCCGCCATGCCCAGCGGCTCGAACACGGCCTCGGCGACGTAGCGGTGGAAGGGGATCCCGGCCGCCTCGGCGAGCGTCGCGGCCAGGGTGTCGAAGCCCGCGTTGGAGTAGAGCCGGCGGTTGCCGGGCTCGGCGAAGACGCGGTCCTCGTCGAAGCCCAGGCCGGAGGTGTGCGCCAGCAGGTGGCGGACGGTCGATCCGGGCGGGCCGGCCGGGTCGTCCAGCTCGAACACGCCCTCCTCGACGGCGACCAGCGCCGCGTACGAGGTGAGCAGCTTGGTCACCGACGCCAGCGGGAACAGGTGCCGCTGCGGCCCGTGCGCGCCCAGCACCGCGCCGTCCGAGCCTCGCACCACGGCGGCCGCCGCGTGCGGCACCGGCCAGTTCTCGATCATCCGCAAGCTCTCCATGCCCCGACTCTAGCCGGGTGTTTTCGGCACCCCGGTGGCACGCTTGCTTAGAGTGCACTCCAACTCGGTAGCGTCGTCATCGCCGCACCACACAGGTCGTACGGCACAACGGGGAGCGAACATGGCCACACCGACGTCCGCCCGGACCGCCCGGCGCAGCTGCGCCGAGGTGTTCGAGCACCCGGTCGGGGAGGCCGACCGGACCTCTCGGCACACCATCGGTGAGGTCTCCGCCGCCAGCGGACTGACCGCCCACACCCTGCGGTGGTACGAGCGGATCGGGCTGCTGGACCACATCGACCGCGCCGCGGGCGGCCAGCGCCGCTACTGCGACGCCGACGTGCACCGACTGGCCTTCCTGGGGAAGCTCCGGCTGACCGGGATGTCCGTCGCCGACATGCTCCGGTACGTCGAGATGGCCCGCCTCGGTGAGCAGACCTACGAGGAGCGGCGGCAGCTGCTGGTCGACCAGCGCGAGGAGGTCCGGCAGCGGATCGTCGACCTCCAGGCGACCCTCGCCGTCCTCGACCACAAGATCGATCTCTATTCCGGGCTGAAGGGCGCCGCCGACGGCGCCCGCCCGCCGCACCGAGCAGAGGAAGTACACGGCGCATGACCGACACCACCCTCCCCACCGTCCAGCTCGGCACCGACGGCCCGCTCGTGGGCGTCCAGGGGCTCGGTTGCATGGGCATGAGCGAGTTCTACGGCCCGACCGACACCGACGAGGCGCTCGCGACCCTGGGCGCCGCGCTGGAGGCCGGGGTCACCCTGTTCGACACCGCCGACATGTACGGCTTCGGCCGCAACGAGGAGTTCATCGGCCCGTTCGTGCGGGCCCACCGCGACCAGGTGGTGCTCGCCACCAAGTTCGCGATCGAGCGCCGCGAGGACGACCCGACCCACCGGGCCGTGCGCAACGACGCCGCGTACATCCGCTCCGCCGTCGAGGGCTCGCTGCGCCGGCTCGGCGTGGACCACATCGACCTCTACTACATGCACCGCCGCAACCCGGAGGTGCCGCTGGCCGAGTCCATCGGCGCCATGGCCGAGCTGGTCCAGGCCGGCAAGGTGCGCCACCTGGGCCTGTCCGAGGTGACCGCCGCCGAGCTGCGCGAGGCGCACGCCGTCCACCCGATCGCCGCCGTGCAGAGCGAGTGGTCGGTCTTCACCCGGGACGTGGAGGCCTCGGTGGCTCCGGTCGCCGCCGAGCTGGGCGTCGGCTTCGTGCCGTACTCCCCGCTCGGGCGCGGCTTCCTGACCGGCTCCTTCCAGGCCGCCGAGCAGCTCGGCGCGGACGACTTCCGGCGCATGCAGCCGCGGTTCACCGGGGACAACGCGGCGGCCAACGGCGAACTGCTGGCCCCGCTGCGGGAGATCGCCGAGGCGCGTGGCGTCACGCTCGCCCAGGTCGCGCTGGCCTGGGTGCAGCAGCGGGCCGAGGTGTACGGGCTGACCGTGGTGCCGATCCCCGGCACCCGCAAGCGCAGCCGGCTCGCCGAGAACGCCGCGGCGGCCACGCTCAAGCTGACCGCCGCGGAGCTGGCGCTGGTGGAGCCGATCGCGGGCAAGGTGGACGGCGCCCGGTACGCGGACATGAGCTCCACCCACGTCGGTCGGGAGTAGCGCGGTAGCGGGCGTACGGGCTTCGCGCCCGTACGCCCGTCGCCGTCAGGCCTTGCGGCCCAGGAAGGCGGCCAGTCGGGTGTGCACGTCGGCGTCCTCGGGGACCGGTTGGGCCTCGCCGAAGGGGACCTGACCGCCGCGCTGCTCGGCCGGCAGGACGGCCCGGGCGATGCCCAGGGCCGCGCCGGACAGGCCCTCGTCCAGGGCGAAACCGTTGTCGAGGCTCTGCGCGATGTCCCAGGAGTGCGCCACCGTCTCCATCAGGTAGCCGCCGAGCACGGCCCCGCCGGGCACCTCGCCCCAGGGCGCGAAGGTCGGGCGGCCGAGCTTGGCGTCCTCCGCCCAGGCGGCGGTCACCCGGGCGCGGGCGCGGTCCAGCGCGGCCGGCCAGCCCTCGTCGGAGGGGTCCTCGACGGCCGGGACGTGGTCCTGGGCGTAGCCGCCCTCGCCCATGTACGCGAGGCGGTGGGTGGCGCCGACCAGGTGGTTGAGCAGCTGACGCAGCGTGAAGTCCTCGCAGGGCGTGGCCCGGTCGAGGTCGGCCGGGGTGACGGTCGCGACCAGCGCCTCCAGCTGGTCGAAGGCGGCCTGGTACTGCGGGCGGGAGTCCTGGACGGTGGTCATTCTCGGTCAGCTCCGTGCTGTGGAAGGGGAGTTCGGGTCGCGGAGGTCCGCGGAGGGTTCGCACTGCGTTCGCGGTGAGCAATCTCCCAGTAAAACCTGACAGGTGTCGTCAGGCTTTCTGCGAATCTTTCGCCATGAAGGCCGACCGCCTGCTCTCGATCCTCCTGCTGCTCCAGACCAGGGGCAGGGTGCCCGCCACCGAACTGGCCGAACGGCTGGAGGTGTCGGTGCGCACCATCTACCGGGACGTGGACTCCCTCTCCGCCGCCGGGGTGCCGGTGTTCAGCGAACGCGGCCGCCACGGCGGCATCCGGCTGCTGCCCGGCTACCGCACGGACGTCACCGGGATGACGGCCGACGAGGCCCGCGCCCTGTTCGTCCTCTCCGCGCAGAGCGCGCACAGCGACCTCGGGCTGGACCGGGCGCTCGGCTCGGCGTTGCGCAAGGTGATGGCGGCGCTGCCCGCCCCGCACCGTACGGACGCGGAGCGGGTCAGCGAGCGCATCCTGGTCGACCCGGCCCGGTGGTACCGCGCCGTGCCGGTGGGGGAGCGCACCGGGCCGGACCTGGGCGAGCTGCAGTACGCGGTGTTCGCCGACCGGCGGCTGTGGCTGCGCTACCGGCACAGCGGGACCCCGGAGCCCGTGGAGTACACCGTCGATCCGTACGGGCTGGTGAGCAAGGCGACGGTCTGGTACCTGGTCGCCGATCTGCACGGCGAGCCCCGGCTGTTCCGGACGGACCGGATGCTGGCGGCCGAGCCCGCCGACGAGGTGGTGCGCCGCCGCCCGGGGATCGGGCTGGGGGACGTGTGGGCGGTGCTGCGGGAGCAGGTGGAGCGGCTGCCCAAGGAGGTGCCGGTGCGGCTGAGGGTCCGGCGGGGGCGGCTGGACATGTTCCTGCGCATCCACGGCGGGAGGCTCACCGCGCCGCCGCCCGCGCCGGGCGGCGGGCCGGCCGAGGAGTGGGTGGAGCTGCCGACGGCCTTCCCGTCGACGGCGGCCGTGCGGATGCTGCTGTCCATGGGCGCGGACGTCGAGGTGCTGAGCCCCCTGTCCGCCCGCCGCGAGCTGGCGCGGGCGGCGGCGGACGCGCTCAGCCTCTACAGGCCCTAGCTGCTCGCCGGGCGGATGACGTCGGTGTAGTCGCCGAGGGAGATCGACGCGAAGTTGTGCAGACTCTCCGTGCCCTCGGCGAAGTAGCCGTTGTGGCCGGCGGCGTGGGCGGAGGAGACCTGCTCGGCGCCGAAGCCCGCCGAGGTCGGGTCCGCGCCGTGGCCGAGGCCGCCGACCTCCAGGAACGGGACGTTGCCGATCCAGTCGCTGGAGTTGCGGGTGGCCCAGACGTGGACGCCGGTGCCGAGTTCGGAGGTGCTCTGCACGCCCATGCCGGGGCTGCCGAAGACCATCAGGTCGGTGATGCCGGAGGTGTCGGAGGGCGAGGCGGCGGCGCGGGGGATCTTGGGGGCGGCGTTGCCGCAGACCACCGAGCCGTAGGAGTGGCACAGCAGCGACGGGGGCGCGTCCGGCCGGGTGGTCTCCTTGAGGCCCGAGAGCAGGCGCTGGAGCCGGGGCGCGCCGACGTCGGCGAGCCGGGAGGTGGCGGCGTCGGGGCCGAGGCCCGAGGGGGTGACGTAGCCCGTCCAGGCGATCACGGCGACGCGGGTGCCCGGGGCCTGGCGGCGCTCCTCGGCGTAGAGGGCGCGGGCCATGCCGGCGGGGGAGCGCAGCGGGTCGGCGGCCTGGTCGAAGTGGCCGAGGTCGGCGTCGGAGCCGGGGACGAGCACGGAGATCCGCTCGGCGTCGGAGAGGTCGCCCCACACCTCGGTGACCAGGCCGCGGCCGCGCGGGTCGAAGGCGAGGACCTGGCGGTCGGGGGCGAGCAGGTGCTCGACGTCGTTGGCGCGGGAGACGGCCAGGGCGCGGGTGTCGGCGTCCAGCTTGTGGTCGTTGGCGCGGGCGCGGGCGTGGTCCCGCTCGGCGGCCAGGGCGATCTTGTTGGCCTGGTAGCGCAGGCCCAGCGGGGCGCCGTCGAAGTTGCCGACGACCAGCGGGTAGTCCTTGACGAGCCGGTCCAGCTCGGTGGGCGCGAGCGAGGCGAAGAACGCCGCGGCGGCGGCCGGGGTGGTGGTCGCGGGGTCGGGCAGGTCGCGGCCGAAGCTGTGGTCCTCGACCCAGGCGGAGCTGCCGGCCGGAGGAGTGCTGATCGCCAGCTGCTCGGTGGAGGCCGCGGCCTGGGCGGCGGCGGCGCCGGCGTCGGCGAGGACGGCGGCCCCGGCGAAGGCCCCGACCAGTACCCGCTTCCAGCGTCGACGGTTGCGCACCGCACCAACTCCCTTGGGGCCCGTCACCGTTTCGCGGGCGGTGCCCGGAGGGTGCGTGTTTCGGACGTGCAGACTTCCTGGGCAAGAGTAGAGGTCACAGGAGAGTGACGGACCGGCTCAAACTGTGGGATGGCTCACATGAACCAGGGGTGTCTTTCCGACGTCGTCGTACGACTGCCGAGGTGACGGCGGCGAACGCGGAGATCGCGCCTCCGGGCGGTCGGACGGGCGGTGTGACGTTTCCGACGTGCGGATCGGCACACCGCCGGGGGCGCGGACCGTACGGCCCGCGCCCCCGGAGTGCCCCGAGATCCGGCGCCGGTCAGACCACCCCGAGCGCGTACGCGGCGAACAGCGCCGCCGCCGCGCCGGCCAGGGCCTTGCCGGCCCGGGAGAAGGCCGTCCACGGGCCGTCGAAGCGCCGGGTGAACCAGCCGATCCCCACCAGCGCGGCGGCGAACAGCGGCAGCAGCGCCAGCCGTCCGGCCACCCAGCCCAGCGAGTCCGGCAGGGTGGTCAGCCCCGGGACGGCGCCCAGGCCCGCCGCGCCGGGCACCGCCACGGCCAGCATCGCGCTCTGGTGCCAGCAGAAGATCGTCATCGCCGACAGGTTGACCACCACCACCGGCAGCCACAGCAGCGGGCGGGCCGTCAGCAGCCGGCCCAGGCGCTCGCGCAGCAGCACCGCCGCGCCGCACTGCACCGAGGCCAGGGCGAGCACCAGCAGGGACGGCGGGTGCGAGTTGGTCCGCGCCGCGCCGGGCACGCCGACCATGCTCGCCGGGTAGTGGAACACCGTCAGCAGCACCGCGAACAGCACGCCGCCGCCGAGCAGCAGCGCCCGGGCGCCCCGGCGGCCGAGCCGGCCCTGCGCCCAGAGCACGCCCAGCTGGTAGCCGAACAGCCAGCCCGGCAGCAGGTTCAGCAGCCCCGTCCAGGAGGGCACCGCATCGGCCCAGGGCCCGTACCGCAGCAGGTCGACGGCGGCGACGGAGGCCATCAGCAGGGCCGCCGACCAGCCGCCCAGGCGCCGCCCGAAGGCCACGCAGAGCGGGGTGACGGCGGTGAGCACCAGGTACACCCCGATGTACCAGAGCGGCTGCACCACCAGCGTCGCCCCGGTGTGCAGGGTGTCGCCCGGCACGCCGAGCGCGGGCAGCAGCGGGACGAGGGCCGCCCAGACGGCGGCCACCCCGAGCACCGGGCGCAGCAGCCGGACGGTGCGGGAGCGCAGCCAGCCGCCGTACGAGACCCCCTTCTCCCGGGCGCGCTCCAGGGAGCGGACCGAGGAGTGGCCGCCGACCAGGAAGAACACCCCGAGCAGCTGGAGGCCCCAGCTGAGCGGGGCGAAGAAGCCGAGGGAGGAGAGCGGGCTGGCGTTGTGCAGGGCGCCGTCGGGGGAGAGGACGAGGCCGCCGAGCATCCAGTGGCCGATCGGGACGGCGAGCAGGGCGAGGGCGCGCAGCCCGTCGAGGGCGCGGTCGCGGGTGGCGGGGGTGCGGGCGTCGACCGTCAGGGCGGCGCGGCGCAGGGCGGTGAGCGGCATGGCTGGTGCTCCTGTTCAGTTGCTCGCGAGGCCGGCGTACGCGGCGAGGGAGGCGGTGCCGGGGGCGAAGTAGCCGGTGTGGCCGTGGGAGCCGGTGGAGGGCAGGGGGCGGGCGCCGAAGTCGGGGTCGGTCGGGTCGGCGCCGTGGCCGAGGCCGAGCAGCCGCACGTGCGGGACGTTGCCGATCCAGTCGGAGCCGTTGCGGGCGGTGGCGAACACCGGGACGCCCGGGGCGAGTTCGGCCGCCGAGTCGACGCCCATGCCGGGCGAGCCGAGCACCACCAGGCGGGAGGCCTCGGACGGGCCGGGGCGGGCGAGGCCGCAGACCACCGAGCCGTAGCTGTGGCAGAACACGGTGGGCGGGGCCTGCGGGCGGGTGCTCGCGGCGAGGCCGTCGAGCAGCCTGGTCAGGCGGACGGCTCCGGCCTCGGCGAGGCGCTCGGTGGCGGCGTCCGGGCCGAGGCCGACGGGGGTGGTGTAGCCCGTCCAGGCGATCACCGCGGTGCTGCCGCCGGTGGCCTCGTACAGGGCGCGGCCCATGCCGGCGGGGGTGCCGTACGGGTCGTTCGCGCGGTCGAAGCTCAGCAGGTCGATGTCCGAGCCGGGGACGATCACGGCGGTGTGCCCGGCCCGGGCGAGGTCGCCGTACACCTCGGCGACCTGGCCGCGGCCGCGCGGGTCGAAGGCGAGGATCCGGCGGTGCCCGTCCAGCAGGGTGCGGTAGCGCTCGGCGCGGGTGCGGGCGGCCTCGTGGTCCTGCGGGGTGAGGGCCGGGTCGGCGGCCCGGGCGAGCTCCTCGGTGCGGGCGGCGGCGAGGGCCAGGGCGTTGGCCCGGTACCGGAGTTCGACCGGGGCGCCGTCCAGGTTGCCGGCCGTCAGGGGGTGGCGGGCGATCAGGTCGTCCTGCTGTGCCGGGCTCAACCCGGCGAAGAACGCGGCGACCTGGGCCGGGGTGGCGGTGGCCGGGTCGGGCGGGCGCAGGCCCAGGGAGGTGTCGGCCGTCCAGGCGGCGCCGCCCGGGGGCGGGCCGGTGACGGCGGTCTGGGTTTCGGCGGCGGCCCATCCGCCGGCGCCGAGCATCGCGGCCACCGCCAGTGCCGCGGCGGCGACCGTCCTGCGGACCCGGTACGTCCCCATGTCCCTGTTCTCCCTCGTCCGTTCGGTTGGCGACGAGGAGGAAGGTAGGAACGCGACGGCCCCGCGGACGTCACACCGCGGGGCCAACCCGGGGGTGATACCCGGGTACTCGGGGTTGCCTGGGGGTGGCTCTACTGGCCGGGTGTCACCAGGCCGGACTCGTAGGCCAGGACGACGGCCTGGGCCCGGTCGCGCAGGTCGAGCTTGGTGAGGATGCGCCCGATGTGGGTCTTGACGGTCTGTTCGGCGATGACCAGCTGCGCCGCTATCTCCTGGTTGGACAGGCCCCGGCCGATCAGCTCCAGCACCTCCGTCTCGCGCGGGGTCAGGCCGTTGAGCCGCAGCTTCGGGTCGCGGCGCTTGACCGGGCGGGTGCGGGCGAACTCCTCGATCAGCCGGCGGGTGACGCTGGGCGCGAGCAGCGCCTCCCCGGCCGCGACGACGCGGACGGCGGCGATCAGGTCGGCGGGCGGGGCGTCCTTGAGCAGGAAGCCGCTGGCCCCGGCGCGCAACGCCTCGTAGACGTAGTCGTCCACGTCGAAGGTGGTCAGCATCAGTACCTTGGGCCGGTGGGCGCCCGCGTCCTTCAGTGGTCCGGTGGCGGGGTCGAGGAGGCGCCGGGCGGCCTCCAGGCCGTCCATGACGGGCATGCGGACGTCCATCAGCACCACGTCCGGGTGGGTGCGGCCGCTGACCTCCAGGGCCTCGGCGCCGTCGGCCGCGTCCCCCACCACGTCGATGTCGCTCTGGGCGTTGAGCAGAGCGGCGAACCCGGCCCGCACCATGGCCTGGTCGTCGACGATGATCACGCGGATGGTCATGCGGCTGTCTCCTGGGGCGCTTCGATCGGCAGGACGGCGGCCACCTTGAAGCCGCCGTCCGGCAGCGGGCCGGTGTCCAGACTGCCACCCGCCAGCCGTACGCGTTCGCGCATTCCGACCAGCCCGTGCCCCGTCCCCTCGGCGGAGGCCTCCAGGGACTCGGTGCGCCGCGGCGGGGGCGCGTTGACGACCGTCAGCCGCAACTGCGGCCCGTCGGAGGTCAGCGACGCCCAGGCGCGCGCCCCGGGCGCGTGGCGCACCACGTTGGCCAGGGCCTCCTGCACGATCCGGTACGCGGACAGGGCGGTGGCCTGCGGCACCCGCTCCACCAGCCCGTCCTCGACGGTGAGCTCGACGGGCACCCCGGCCCGGGCCACCGTCTCGACCAGCTGGCCGAGCTGGGGCAGGCCGGGCTGCGGGGCCCTGCCACCGGAGGACTCCTCGCTGCGCAGCACGCCGAGCAGCCGGCGCATCTCGGACAGCGAGGAGCGGGCGGCGTCCGCGATCGAGGTGAACTCCTCGGCGGCGTCGGCCGGAACGCCCTCGATCCGGTACGGGGCGCTGGCGGCCTGGACGGCGATCACCGACATGTGGTGGGCGACCACGTCGTGCAACTCCCGGGCGATCCGGGCGCGTTCCTCCAGCAGGGTGCGCCGCTCGCGCTCGACCTCGCTGATCTGCTCCTGCTCGCTGAGCAGCCTGCGGGCCTCGGCGCGGTCGCGCACGGCCCAGCCGAGCAGCAGGACGGCGCCACTGAGGGCGATGAGCAGCACGGTGGTGCCGTCCCCGGAGCGGGGCAGCCCGAGGGTGGTGGTGAGGGCGGTGAGCAGCACGGTCGCGACCCAGACCGAGACCACGGTGGCCCGGCGCTCGCGCAGTCCGAGGACGAGCAGCAGCACGGTGTACTCGATGACCATCGGCGCCGTCCACGGCCAACTGCCCATCAGCTGGGGGAACCTGGCGGTGATGGAGGCGGTGACGACCAGGGTGGCCGCGCTGATCCACCAGGCGGCCAGCGGCCGGGTGATGGCGAGCAGCAGCGGGGTGGTCTGGGCGAGGGTCAGCGCGGCGGCGACGGGGACGGGCAGGTCGTAGAAGCCGGTGAGGCAGGCGATCCCGGCGGAGAGCAGCGGGATCTGCAGGAGGACCGCGATGACGTAGGGGAACCGGCGGACCCACCGCCGGCGGGAGCTGCCGAACAGCGGGGTGGGATCGCCGTTCGGGACGGTCAGGTTGTCGCGCAGGGCGCGCAACTGCCGTACGGCGAAGGCGCGGGCGTCGGTGGCGGTGGGCGTGTTCATCGCGGGCCAGCCTAGGAGGGCGGGCCCCCCGGGTCGTCGCACTGGAGCGCGAGATTCCGGGGGCTACCGGGGTACCGGGTGCTACTGGAGTACTACACGCGCCAGTGGCCGGCCAGCGCCGGGCCGAGCTGGTCGAAGTGGCGCTCGATCACCCGGACCATGCCCTCGGGCCCGGCGGGCTCCTGCTCGGCCGTCCAGGAGAGGTGGGCGCAGCGCAGCAGTCCGCCGAAGACGGCGGCCAGGACGACCGGGCGCAGGTCCCGCGACGGGTCGAGCCCCTCGCGTTCGGCGAGGACCTGGACGACCACCCGCTCCTGCTCGGTGACCCGGCGCAGGTGGGCGGCGAGCAGGGCGGGGGTGTCCTCGATGATCCGCAGGAGTTCGAGGGCGCTGCCGATGGAGTTCGGGCCGGTGGGCTCCTCGGTGCCGAGTTCGCGCCAGGCCTTGACGATCGAGGCGCGCAGGGCCTGGAGGGGGGTCTCCTCGGCGGGGCGGTGGCGCAGGCACTCGATGAAGTAGTCCTCGGCGTCGGCCATGACGGCGAGCGCGACCTCGTCCTTGTTGGCGAAGTAGCGGAAGAAGGTGCGCTGGGAGACGTCGACGGCGGAGGCGATCTCGTCGACGGTCGTGCGGGCGAAGCCCTGGCTGAGGAAGAGCATGTGGGCGGCCTGCACGAGGGCCGTCCTGGTCTGCTGCTTCTTGCGCTCACGCAGTCCGGTGGGGCGCAGCCCGGTCGGCCGCCCGGGGGCGGCCGGGGGGGGGGGGGGGGCGGGGGGGCGCGCGGCCCCCGGGGGGGCCCCACGGGGGGGGGGCGGGCCGGGGCGGGGCCCCAAACATAACGCCCGGTCAAAAGACACACCTGGGCCCAACT
>NZ_JBIWOW010000019.1:0-165527 GCF_044767945.1 Kitasatospora sp. NPDC101183
CGACGGCCGCATCGTCGACGAACTCCACCAGCCCACCGCCGACACCGTCCTGGACCGCATGCGCCGCTTCGACGCCAAGGGCCGCACCAGCTGACTCGCGCCACCGACCCCCGAGCACCCCAGGACTGACTCTCCCCCATGTTCCGCACCGCACTGCGCACCGTACTGGCCCACAAGGGCCGCCTGTTGATGACGACGCTCGCCGTCATGCTCGGCACCGCCTTCGTCGCGGGCACGCTCGTCTTCACCGACACCCTCGGCAGCGCGTTCAAGTCCCAGAACGCCAAGAGCTACACCGACATCGCCGTCACCGTCAGCGACAACCAGGCCGTCGGCCGCGGCTACGACCACCGCGGCGGCACGGCCACCGGCCCGACCCTCACCGAGGAGACCCGCCGCAAGGTCGCCGCCCTGCCCGGCGCCGCCGAGGCCCGCGGCGTCGTCAGCGGCTTCGCCGGCATCGCCGACCGCAAGGGCGCCCTGATCGGCGACGGCTTCTCCACCACCGGCACCAACTACGTGCCCGGCCCGGACGGCACCGACCCGCGCTACCCGCTGGCCGAGGGCCGCGGCCCGAAGAACGCCGGCGAGGTCGCCCTCGACGCCAAGACCGCCGACAAGGGCGGCTACAAGGTCGGCGACACCGTCCGCGTCGCCGTCAACGGCCCGGTGATGGAGCTGAAGCTCACCGGCGTCCTGCACACCAACGACCCCCGGGTGACCTCCGGCGGCTCCCTCGCCGCCTTCGACACCGCCACCGCCCAGAAGCTCTACCTCAGCCCCGGCCGCTTCGCCGAGCTGGACGTCAAGGCCGCCCCGGGCGCCGACGACGCCGCGCTGCTCACCGCCGTCAAGCAGGCCGTGCCGCAGGGCGACTCCATCGAGGCCCGCACCGGCCGCGAACTCGCGGACGAGCAGGACCGGATGATCGAGCAGGGCTTCAAGACCCTCAGCACCTTCCTGATGGGCTTCGCCGGCATCGCGCTGTTCGTCGGCATCTTCATCATCGCCAACACCTTCACCATGCTCGTCGCCCAGCGCACCAGGGAGCTGGCCCTGCTGCGCGCCGTCGGCGCCACCCGCCGCCAGGTCAGCCGCTCGGTGCGGGCCGAGGCCCTGCTCGTCGGCCTCGCCGCCTCGGCGACCGGCCTGCTCGCCGGCGTCGGCATCGCCGCCGGGCTGCGCGCGCTGCTCAACGGCCCGATGGACGCCAACCTGCCGGACGGCCCGCTGATCGTCTCCCCGACCACGGTGATCGCCGCGATCGCCGTCGGCGTGGTCGTCACCGTGCTCGCCGCCTGGCTGCCCGCCCGCCGCGCCTCCCGGATCGCCCCGGTCGCGGCGATGAGCTCGGCCGACCAGCCGGCCACCCACAAGAGCCTGGTGGTGCGCAACTCCCTCGGCCTGCTGTTCACCCTGATCGGGGCGACGGGCCTGGCGGCGGGCGTCCTCGCCAAGGAGATCAAGCTCGTCGGCCTCGGCGCCGCCGCGCTGATGATCGGCGTGTTCGTGCTGACCCCGCTGCTCTCCCGCCCGCTGATCGCCCTGCTCGCCCCGCTGCTGCGGGCCCTGTACGGCACGCCCGGCCGGCTCGCCCAGCAGAACGCGGTGCGCAACCCCCGCCGCACCGCCGCCACCGCCTCGGCGCTGACCATCGGCGTCACCCTGATCACCGCGCTCACCGTGGTCGGCGCCTCCGTGAACAAGGCGATCGACGCCGCCACCGCGAGCGACCTCAAGGCCGACTACACGGTGGCCATGAGCAACGGCTCGATGCTCTCCCCCGACGTCTCCACCCGCATCGCCGCGGCCCCGGGCGTCACCGCGCTCAGCACCGTCCGCGAGGTGCCCGTCCAGACCGCCCACAACGGCGACGAGGACGAGTGGCTGACGGCGGTGGACGCGGCCTCCATCGACCAGGTCGCCAACGTCCAGGTCCGGGAGGGGTCGGCGGACGCCCTCAAGCAGGGCAAGCTGCTGGTGAGTTCGGCCCGCGCCGAGACCAAGGGCTACCGCGTCGGCGACACCCTCGCCGTCACCTACCCCGACGAGACCAAGGGCTCGCTGGTCGTCGGCGGCGTCATGGAGTCCAACACCGCGCTGGCCGGCATCCTCGCCCCCGAGTCCGTCGTGGGCGCCCACGCGGCGGAGGGCACCGGCCCCAACCGCGTCCTCGTCAAGGGCGCGCACGGCGCCACCGGCGAGCTCAAGCAGGCGCTGCGCGACGCGACCGGCGGCAACCCGCTGATCGCCGTCAAGGGCGAGAAGGACATCAAGGCGGAGAACCGGCGGATCGTCACCGGCATCCTCAACATGATGTACGGCCTGCTCGGCATGTCCGTGGTGATCGCCGTCCTCGGCGTGATCAACACCATGGCGATGTCGGTGTTCGAGCGCCGCCGCGAGATCGGCATGCTGCGGGCGATCGGCCTGGACCGCCTGGGCATCCGCCGCATGGTGCGCCTGGAGTCGCTGCTGATCGCGCTGTTCGGCGGGGTCGTCGGCGTGGGCCTGGGCATCGTGGTCGCCTGGGCGGGCGTGCGCACCCTCGCGGACGGCCTCAAGGACATCACCACCGTGGTGCCGCCGCTGCAGATCGCCGCGTACCTGCTGATCGCGGCCCTGGTCGGCCTGCTGGCCGCACTCTGGCCGGCGCACCGGGCGGCGAGGATGGAGATCCTGGGCGCCATCAAGAGCGATTGACTTCCGCTCCCCGGGCTACGGCCCGGGGAGTTCCTGCCACGGCCGGGTGGCCGTCCAGGTGGGTTCCTGCTTCTTCGCACTGTGCCGGGACGGGGCCCGGTCTTACCTGCGCTCGACAGGCTGTCACCGCCAGTCCGGCGGCCTTGGCGATGTTCACGGCGGCGTTCACGTCCCGGTCCAGCCACACCCCGCACGCCCGGCACTGCCAGACACGGACGTTCAGCGGCTTGGGCCCGTCCTTGACACCGCAGTGGGAGCACACCTGGGAGGTCGGCTCGAACCGGCCGATCCTGACCAGGGACCGGCCGAACTTGACGGCCTTGTACTCCAGCATCGAGACGAACGCCGACCATCCGGCGTCGTGCACGGACTTGGCCAGCCGGGTTCGGGCGAGTCCCTTCACCGCCAGGTTCTCCACGGCCACGGCTTGGTTGTCGCGCATGAGCCGGGTGGAGAGCTGGTGGTGGAACTCGCGCCGGGCATCGGCCACCCGTGCGTGGGCGCGGGCGACCTTCGCCCGCGCCTTCTCCCGGTTCCTGCTGCCCTTCTCCTTGCGGGAGAGGGTTTGCTGGGCACGCTTGAGGCGCTTCTCTGCCCGGCGCAGAAACCGAGGGCTGTCGATTTTCGTGCCGTCGGAGAGGACGGCGAAGTGCCCGAGTCCGAGGTCGAGCCCGATCACCGGCTCGACCTCGGGCAGGATCGTCGGCTCGGTCTCGACGACGAAGCTGGCGAAGTACCGGCCCGCGCTGTCCTTGACCACCGTCACCGAGGACGGCACCGACGGCAGCACCCGCGACCACTTCACCCGCACCGCGCCGATCTTCGGCAGCGACAGGTCCCCGCCAGAAGTGATCTTCCAGCAGGCGTTCGCCGTGAACCGGATTGCCTGTCGCGTGTCCTTGCGGGACTTGAACCGGGGCGGCCCTATCCTCGGGCGCCTACTCTTGAGACCGTTGAAGAAGTTCCGGTAGGCGGCCTCCAGATCCCGCAACGACTGCTGCAGCACCACTGAGGACACCTCCCCAAGCCACGCACGCTCGGGTGTCTTCTTCGCGGCCGTGAGCTGCTTGGACAGCTCAGCGGACGGGATGAACCCCAGCCCGGCGGCACGAGCGGTCTCACGCGCCCGGAGGGCATCGTTGAAGACCATCCGCGCACACCCGAACGCCCGTGCCAGTGCCGAACACTGAGGCCCGTTCGGATACAAGCGGAAGCTGTACCGAAGCTGCATGACATCTGTCTATCAGGCACTACTGACAACAGCTCTGAAGGGTAACCACTGCACAGGTCAGCGCAGAGTTCAGAATCGCTTTCACCACCCGGCTGAAACACGGTGCGCTGTGATCAGTCCTGGTAGCACCTCCCGAGCGGAAAGGAGCCCCCGGGCGGTCCGAGAACCCGTCCGGGGCTCCCGCGCGTCCACGGGCGCGCTGTTCCGCGACGGTGCCTGTTCCTGGGCAGGACCGTGAGGTTCCGTTGCTTCCATGACGGTGACGGATTCATCGCGAACGGGGGGCGTTCATGGAGACCGGTCGGATCAAGGGCAGAGGGCCGGACGGCCGGGAGTACGTCGTCCGGATCTTCACGCAGGGCACCGAGGACGAGGACCGCTGGATCGAATGCCTGACCTGCGGCTACCGCAAGCGGGCCGAGTTCGGCGCGCGGGCGAAGGCCGAGGAACACCTCTCCGGCCACTGCGACGGTCCGCTCCAGCACGAGCGCAACCCGACGGCGGTCGTCGGGATAATGATCGTGGCGGGCTTGTTCGTGCTCGTGGGCATCATGATGATCTGGATGTTCAACCAGCGCCCCTGAGACGCGGAACCGCCCCGCCCGGCGTGCTGCCGGGCGGGGCGGTGGGGTGCGAGGCGGTGCGGGGCGGGGCGGTGCGGTCGAACTCGCGGCTCAGGCGGCCGACTTGGCGACGACGGGCTCGGTCTTCTTCCCGCTGAACAGGCCGAAGAACACGGCCAGCGTCGGCACCAGGTACAGCAGCCAGACGACCAGCTGCAGCACCGTCGGGTCGGGCTGGAAGTTGAACACGCCCTTGAGCAGCGTCCCGTACCAACTGTCCTTGGGGATGGTGCTGGAGATGTCGAAGGCCACCGTGTGCAGCCCGGGCAGCCAGCCGGCCTCCTGGAGGTCGTGCACGCCGTACGCGAGGACGCCGGCGGCGACCACGACCAGCATCGCGCCGGTCCAGGTGAAGAACTTCGCCAGGTTGATCTTCAGCGCGCCCCGGTAGAACAGCCAGCCGAGCACCACCGAGGTGAGCAGGCCCAGCGCCGCGCCGATCAGCGGGTTCCAGCCGTCGTCGGTGGCCTGCACCGCCGACCAGATGAACAGCGCCGTCTCCAGCCCCTCGCGGCCGACCGCCAGGAAGGAGGTGATCACCAGCGCGGCGGTGCCCATCGCGAGCGCCGCGTCCAGCTTGCCGTGCAGTTCGGTCTTGAGGTGGCGGGCGGTGCGGCGCATCCAGAAGACCATCCAGGTCACCAGGCCGACGGAGACGATCGACAGCGTGCCGCCGAGCGCCTCCTGCGCCTCGAAGGTGAGCTGCGAGGAGCCGAACTGGAGCACGGCGCCGAAGACCATGGACAGCAGCACGGCCGAGCCGACGCCGAGCCACACCGGCGGCAGCTTGTCCTTGCGGCCGGTCTTGACCAGGTAGGCGATCAGGATGCAGACGACGAGGCTGGCTTCGAGGCCTTCGCGCAGTCCGATCAGGTAGTTGCCGAACACGGCTGACTCCTAGGGGGGTGTGGGGGGAGACGGGATCAGCCGAACAGGGCCTGGCCCCACCACTCCCCGGGCTTGCGGACGCCCGCCGGGCAGGCGAAGTGGGCGGAGCCGACGTGCTGGATGTACTCGTTGAGCTTGTCGCTGCCCGCCAGCCTCTGCTGGAGCGGGACGAAGGCCTTGCGGGTGTCGCGCTGGTAGGCGAGGAAGAACAGGCCGGCGTCGAGGCGGCCGAGGCCGTCCGTGCCGTCGGTGTAGGAGAAGCCGCGGCGCAGGATCATCAGGCCGCCGTTGGCGTCCGGGTGCGCGAGGGCGACGTGCGAGTTCGCGGGCATGGCCGCGAGGTCGGGCGCGTCGAACTCCTTGGCCTTGCCGTACGGGGCGCCCTCGCCCTTGGTGCGGCCGAAGGTGTCCTCCTGGTCCTTGAGCGGGGCGCGGTCCCAGGTCTCGACGTGCATCCGGATGCGCCGGGCGACGAGGTAGGAGCCGCCGGTCATCCAGTCCGGGCCGTCGCCGGGGGCGGCCCAGACGTGCGCGCCGAGCGTGCCCTCGTCGTTGCCCGCGATGTTGTGGGTGCCGTCCTTGAACCCCATGAGGTTGCGCGGGGTCTGCGCGTCCGGGGTGGTGGAGGAGGTCTTGCCGAAGCCGAGCTGGGACCAGCGGATGCTCACGGTTCCCATGCCGATCCGGGCGAGGTTGCGGATGGCGTGCACGGCCACCTGCGGGTCGTCGGCGCAGGCCTGGATGCAGATGTCGCCGCCGCTGCGCTGCGGGTCGAGCTTGTCGCCCTTGAAGGTGGGCAGGTCGACGAGCGCCTCGGGCCGCCTGGCCTTGAGGCCGAACCGGTCGTTGCCGTCCTTCTCGAACAGGCCGGGCCCGAAGCCGATGGTGAGGGTGAGCCGGGAGGCGGGCAGGCCCAGGGCCTCGCCGGTGTCGTCCGGCGGCGCCTCGGCGGAGGAGGGGACGGCGCCGGTGCCGACCTCGCGGCCGCCCGTCATCGCGGCGGCCGCCTTCGTCCACTCCTTGAGCATCTTCACCAGGGACTCCCGGGTGGCCCGCTCGGAGACGTCGAAGGCGGCGAAGTGCAGCCGGTCCTGGACGGGCGTGGCGATGCCGGCCTGGTGCTCGCCGTAGAAGGGCACCTCGGCGGCGGCGGGCGCGGCGGCGGCGGCCGGGGCCCGGTCGTCCTGCCGGGTGGCGGCGGCCACGGAGCCCACGGCGGCGGCGCCGAGCGCGACGCCCGCGCCCGCCCAGCCGATGACGGCCCGGCGGCTGACGCTCGAACCGGCCGGGGTCTGGTGCTGCTGCTCGTTCTCGGCGTCCATCGGCGGACCGGGCCCTTCTCGTTCTGCTCGTTCTGCTGGCTGGTACTGGACCCACGGAGGCCGTGGCCGCCCGGATCGGGCCGCCACGGCTTCGGTGGGGTGAAGTGGGTCGGGTTGAAGTGGGTCGGGGTGAAGTCGGTCGGGCTGAGCGCTACTTGACGACCACGGCGGCGGCCAGCTTCGACAGCGGCTCGCCCAGGGAGTTGACCGCGTCGGAGAAGGTCTTGCGCTCCGCCTCGGTCACCTTGTCGTAGGAGGTGAAGGTGCCGTCCGCCTGCTTGTACTTGGCGAGCAGGGCGTTGATGGCGGTGAACTCGGAGTCCAGCGTCTTGGCCAGCTCCGCGTCCTTCTCGGAGGCGACGGGCTTGAGCAGCTCGTACGCCTTCTGCGCGCCCTCGACGTTGGCCTGGAAGTCGGCCAGGTCGGTGTGGCTGTAGCGCTCCTCCTCGCCGGTGATCTTGTTGGTCGCGACCTCGTCCAGCAGCGACTTGGCGCCGTTGGCCATGCTGGTCGCGGTGATCTCGGCGGAGGGGATCTTCTTCTGCCAGTCCTTGAGGTCGGCCACCAGCTGGTCGGCGAGGGTCTTCTCCTCGTCGCCGATCTTCCCGTCGGCCCACAGGGCCTTCTCCAGGCGGTGCCAGCCGGTCCACTTCTGGCCCTGCTCCAGCTTGTCCTCGCGGGTGTCGGTCTTGGGGTCGACGTCCCCGAAGCTCTCGGCGACCGGCTCGGTGCGCTCCCAGCCGGTGCGCGAGGGGGCGTAGAGGGACTTGGCCTTCTCCACGTCGCCCGCCTTGATCGCGGTGGCGAAGGCCTCCACGGCCGGGACGGTCGCGTCGGCCTGCTCCTGGGCGTACGTGCGGTACGCGGCGACGGCGGCGCCCAGACGCGGGTCGGCCGGGGCGGCGCTGCCGCTCTCGCCGCCGGTGACGGTGATCTTCTGGCGGATGCCGGCGCCGACCATGCCGGGCTTGCAGGCGATCTCGTACGAGCCGGCCTTGATCTCGGCGTTGACCGTCGCCTTGGTGCCGGGGCCGATGTTCTCCCGCTCGGTGACGATCTTGTCGCCCTCGGCGTAGACGTAGACCTCGGTGGTCTTGGAGCCCTTGTTGGCGATCTCCAGCACGACGTGGCCGGCCGGGAAGGAGGTCTTGGAGACCTCGCAGGCCGAGTCGGTGGCGTTGACCTTGACCGCGTCCGCGCCGCCCGCCGCGTCGTCCTTCTTCGAGGCGCAGCCCGCCAGGGCGGCGGTCGCGACGGCGACGGTGAGCAGCGCGGCTGCGGTGGAACGGCGGCGGGCGGGCATGGGTGCTCCAACGGAAAAGGGCATGGGGGTGCCAAGGCCGGGTAATGCGCCGGGCAATCCGGCGCCACTCGTTTAGCTAAGGCATACCTTACGTAAGAACCCTTTACCTTCGACACCCACCCCCCTTGAGCCGTTACCTTCCCGGTGCCCGGCGGGTGGCGGCGCGGGCCGTCCAGCGGCCCTCGTGGCGGCTGATGCGGATGGGGTGGCCGAAGGTCTCGCTGATGAGTTCGGTGGTCATCACCTCGTCGACGGGCCCGGCGGCCAGGCACTCGCCTCCGCGCAGCAGCAGGGCGTGGGTGGTGGTCTCGGGCAGCTCCTCCAGGTGGTGGGTGACCAGCACGCTGGCCAGGTCCGGGTGCTGGTGGCGCAGCAGGTCGAGGCTGTCGAGCAGCAGTTCGCGGGCGGTGAGGTCGAGGCCGGTGGCAGGCTCGTCGAGCAGCAGCAGGCGGGGGCTGGGCATGAGCGCGCGGGCGATCAGGGCCCGGCCGCGCTCGCCCTGGGAGAGGGTGGTCCAGGCGGCGTCGGCCATGGCGGCCATGCCGAGGGTCTCGATGAGCTGCTCGACCCGCTCGACGGCCTCCGGGCCGGGCTTGCGGTGCAGTTCGGGCTCGATGGTGCCGGCGTACCCGGTGAGCACCACCTCGCGGACGGTCAGCGGCGAGCGCAGCGGGTGGCGCGGGTTGACGTGGCCGAGGTGGGCGCGCAGCTCGCGGATGTCGACGCGGCCCAGGCGGTGGCCGAGGACGTCCACCTCGCCCCGGGTGGGGTGGGAGACGGCGCCGAGCAGGGCGAGCAGGGTGGACTTCCCGGCGCCGTTGGGGCCGAGCAGCGCCCAGTGCTCGCCGGGTTCGATGCTCAGGGTGATCCCGCGCAGCAGGTGGCGGCCGTCGCGGACGACGTCGACGTCGCGGGTGCGCAGCAGGGGGGCGGAGGGGTGCGGGTGCGGGGCGGGCGAGGTCATCCGTGCACCGTACAACCGGCCGGTGGGGGCGGCCTCGTGGCGTCCGAGGGCTGGACGGGCGGGCGGCGGACGGGAGTTGGGGCGCGTGATCGACGTGCGACCGGTGTACGACCGATGCGCGACCGATGTGTGGCCGTTTTTGATTTGCACAGGACACAACTTGGCAAAGTTATGACCTTTCCTCTAGCTGCACCTGACTGTTCGCCATCAATCTCGATCGCAGCTCTCCTCCCTGCATCTCCACCCCACTTGGAGCCTGCGTGACCCCCACCACCGCCCTCCGGCGTGCCCGCACGGCGGCCGCCGTCGCGGTCGTCGCCGCCCTGGCCGCCGTGACCGTCCCCGCCACCACCGCCTCCGCCGCCCCCGGGATGCGCGAGGCCGCGATATCCCAGGCCCGCGCCAACGTCGCCCGCAACGCCGGGGTGTTCGGCTACGGCGCGGGCCAGGGCCTCGTCCTCAAGGACGTCGTCCTCGACGCGGACGGCGCCTCGCACGTCCGCTTCGACCGCACCTACCGGGGCCTGCCCGTCGTCGGCGGCGACCTCGTCGTCCACCAGGACGCGCGCGGCCGGCTCCAGGACTCCACCCGCGCCGCCGCCCACGAGCCCGCCGTGGCCAGCACCGTCCCCAAGGTGCCCGCCCAGGCCGGGGCCGCGAACGCGCTGTCCGCCGCCCCCGGCGTCAAGGAGGCCGTCAGCACCCCCGAACTCGTCGTCTGGGCCGCCGACGGCACGCCCCGCCTGGCCTGGCGCACCACCGTCGAGGGCGTCGGCGAGCACGGCCAGCCGGCGGGCCGCGTCGTCGTCACCGACGCCACCAGCGGCGAGCAGATCGAGGCCTACGACGCCGAGCACCAGGCCACCGGCACCGGAAACTCCGAGTACACCGGCACCGTCGGCCTCGACACCACCGCCAAGACCGGCGGCGGATACACCTTGACCGACCCGGTCCGCGGCCACGTCACCAAGGACGCCAGCAACCTCTCCGCGAGCTCGCTCAAGGCCTCCTCGGGCACGGCCTTCTCCAGCGCCACCAACGTCTGGGGCGACGGCCGCAAGTTCTCCACGGACCGCTCCACCGCCGCCGTCGACGCCCACGCCAACACCGCCTGGACGTACGACTACTACAAGAACGTCCACGGCCGCAACGGCATCAAGAACGACGGCAAGGGCGCCACCGTCTTCGTCCACGTCGGCACCAACTGGGACAACGCCCAGTGGTCCGACGCCTGCTTCTGCATGATGACCGGCGACGGCAACGGCACCACCGACCCCGAGCAGGTCGACCTCGACACCATGGGCCACGAGATGACCCACGGCGTCACCAGCGCCACCGCCAACCTGCGCTACAGCGGCGAGTCCGGCGGCCTCAACGAGTCCACCAGCGACATCTTCGGCACCATGGTCGAGTGGTACGCCAACAACCGGATCGACACCGGCGACTACCTGTTCAGCGACCAGTCCACCCCGCCGTGGCTGCGCCGCTTCGACAAGCCCTCCCTGGACGGCCGCTCGGCCGACTGCTGGAGCAGCTCCGTCGGCAAGCTGGACGTGCACTACTCCTCCGGCGTCGGCAACCACTGGTTCTACCTCGCGAGCGAGGGCAGCGGCACCAAGACGATCAACGGCGTGACCTACACCAGCCCCACCTGCAACGGCTCCTCGGTGGCGGGCATCGGCAACCAGAAGGTCGCCAGGATCTGGTACCGCGCGCTGACCGTCTACATGACCTCCACGACCACCTACAAGGGCGCCCGAGCCGCCTCCCTCAACGCGGCCCGGGACCTGTACGGCGCGGGCGGCGCCGAGTACGCGGCCGTCGCGGCGGCCTGGAGCGCGGTCAGCGTCAACTGAGGCACTGTGGCTAGTGGTCGAACCCGACGTGGACGTGGTCGTGGTGGGTGTCGTCGGTGAAGAACTGGTTGCCGACGCCGCCCGCCGGGGCCAGCGGACCGCCCACGTTGTACGAGCCGGCGGCGGCCGCGTCCCGCATGAACGCCTCGATCAGCGTGCGGGGCGTGGCCCGGTCCACGACGGCCCGGCCGTCGATCCGCCACACGTCGAAGGCCCGGCCCAGCGGATGGTCGCTGGGCCGGGTCGTCCCGAACACGTCCAGCGGGTGGCCGCTGCGCACCACGCTGACGGACAGGGCGTACGGGCCGGCCAGGCGCAGCATCGCCTCCGCCACGCTGTCGTGCACGGCGCCGCTGCGCAGGTCCGCCACCGCCTCGGGCGGCAGTTCGATCCTCGGCTCGGCCAGCACCCGGGCCACCGCCGTGGAGGGCGAGGGCACGGCCGCGCCCGGCGCGCCCGGGTGGAGGTCGGTGACCGTCCAGCGGGGCTCGGCCCGGCTCAGACGCACGTCCACCGTGGTGCCGCCCGCCACCGCCGAGCCGTCCGGCCCGCGCGTCCAGCGGCGGCAGACGACCAGCACGCTCGCGGAGTCGGCGAGCAGGCCTCCGTACTGGGCGTCCACCACCTCGACGCTCGCCTCGGGCGCGGTGTCCGTCAGCGTTCCACCGGCCCGGTCGGCGAGGGCGGGCGGCAGGCCCAGCGCCGCGACCCGGGCGCGGGCCGCCTCCACCCCCTGCCCGCCGGGCGGCCAGGCCGCGAGCGCGGCGACCAGCTCGACGGCGCGGCGCTTGACGTCGGGCTGCAGTTCGTCGGGGCCGGGCTGCCAGAGCGGCGGGTGGGGCAGCGGGGCCTGCGTGGCCTGCGTGGCCGCTCGGACGGGCGTCGGGGGCTCGCTCGGCGCCGCCCGTCCGCCGCCGCTCGCGCACCCGCTCGCCAGCAGGCCCGCCCACAGAACCGTGCGCCGGGGCACGCCCGGGGTGTCCGATCCGGTCGTCATCCGGTCAGTATGCGACCTTGACCGCCCGTCAGGTGTCCGCAGCGCACCGGGCGGCAAAGATGAGCAGTATGCTCTCCCGACCGCCCTTCGGCGAGGAACTCCGGTCCCGGCTCGGCCTGCCCCGCCGGGCCCGCCGCCTCACCAGCAGCCCGCGCTCGCGGGTCTGGCAGGCCGAGCTCTCCGGCAGCACCGTGGTGATCAAGCAGCTCGTCGACGCACCGGAGGCCGACGAGCGCTACGCCCGCGAGGTCGCCGCCCTGCGGCTCGCCTCCCGGGCCGACCCGCCCGTCGTCCCGCGCCTGCTCGGCGCCGACCCGGTGCAGCGCGTCCTCGTCCTCGAACACCTGGAGCACGGGCGGCCCCGCGAGGGCTGGATCGTCGACTACGCCACCGCCCTCGCCCGCCTCCACGCCACCGCCCGCCCCACCGACGCCGAAGCGCTGCCGCGGTGGTCCGGCCCCACCCCGGCCGACGTCGACGCCTTCCTCCGCCTCGCCGACACCCTCGGGGCCCCCGCCCCGAACGGGCTGCGCGCCGAACTCGACGCCCTCGTCGACCGGTTGGGCCGCAACGGCGCCCGCCCCGCCCTGCTGCACGGCGATCCGTGCCCGGGCAACGACCTGCACACGGCGGCGGGGGTGCGGTTCATCGACTTCGAGCAGTCCTCGATCGGGGACGGCGCGGTCGAACTCGCCTACCTGCGCGTCGGGTTCCCCACCTGCTGGTGCGTCACGGCCCCGCCGGCGGGCCTGCTCGCCGAGGCCGAGGCCGCGTACCGCAGCACCTGGCGCTCCCTCACCGGCACGGCCGCCCCCGAGGACCTCGCCGACGCCTGCGCGGGCTGGCTCATCCGGGGCGACGCCCTCGTCGAGCGCGCCCGCCGCGACAGCACCGACCACCTGGCCGTGCTCCCCCACCGCGACTGGACCTGGGGCACGGCCACCGCCCGCCAACGCCTCACCCACCGCCTCCGCACCGTCAGCCGCCTCACAGCCGCCACCCGCACCCTCCCCCACCTCCACCACCTCACCACCCACTGGCCCACCCCCTGGCCCACCCTCCGCCCCCTGCCGACGCACCGCCCGTAGAGGCGGATTCCACTGCGGCGCGAGAAGTCGGCCCGGCCGACTTCCTACGCGTACAGCGCGGTGGCGCGGCGGGCGGCCTCGGCCAGGCGGGTGCGGAGGGCGGGCGGGGCGAGGACCTCGGCCTCGGGGCCGAGGCGGAGGAGTTCGTGGTAGCCGATCTCCCAGGACTCGACCGGGAGCGTCACCGTCACCCACCCCTCCCCGTCCGGCGGGCCCGCCGTGGCGAGGGCGTCGGCGGCGGCGACCGGCTCCAGGAGGACGGCGAGCCGCGAGACCGCGAGCGGGCTCAGCCGCACCGTCGCCCGCTCGCGCAGCATCGCCCGGGCGAACTCCCGCGCCGCCGAGGCCCAGTACGCGGCGAGGTCGAACTCCTCGTCCCGCGCGAACCGCTCCTCCCCCGCCTGCGCCGTCTCGAAGCGGTCCACCCGGTACGTGCCCATCCGCCCGGACGGGCCCCGCGCCGCCAGGTACCACTGCCCCGCCTTGAGCACCAGCCCGTACGGCTCCAGCCGCCGCTCCCGCGTGCCGCCCCGCGCCGCGTACCGCCCGTGCAGCACCCGCTCCTCCCAGACCGCCCGCGACACCTCCGCGAGCAGCGGCGGCGTGGCCGTCTCCCGGAACCACGCGGGCGCGTCCAGGTGGAACCGCCGCACCGCCGCCGCGGGCGCGTCGCCGAGCGCCGCCTCGACCTTGAGCCGCGCCGCGAGCGCCTGCCCGGCCAGGCCCATCTCCCGCAGCGGCCCCGGCAGCCCGGCCAGCAGCAGCACCTCCGCCTCGCCCCGTTCGAGCCCGGTGAGCCTGGTCCGGTACCCGTCGACGAGCCGGTAGCCCCCGCCCCGCCCGCGCTCCGCGTACACCGGCACCCCGGCCTCGGCCAGCGCGGCCACGTCCCGCTGCACGGTGCGCTCGGAGACCTCCAGTTCGGCGGCGAGGTCGGCCGCCGTCATCGCCCGCCGGTTCTGCAGGAGCAGCAGCAGCGCGATCGCCCGGCTCGCCCGCACAACGATCCCTCCACCGACTCCAGCAACGACAGGGCACCATTCTCAGCCCAGCAGCGGCACCCCCGCCGCGTACCGCCGCAGGTACCCGGCCGTCGGGGTGTCCGCCCGCGCCACCGCCGACGGCGTGCCCTGCGCCACCACCGCGCCCCCGTCGGGCCCGGCGCCCGGCCCGAGGTCGATCAGCCAGTCCGCCGAGGCGGCCACCGGGATGTCGTGCTCGGCCACGACCACCGTGTTGCCCGAGTCGAGCAGCGCGTCCAGCGCGTCCACCACCCGCTGGACGTCGGAGGGGTGCAGCCCGGAGACCGGCTCGTCCAGCACGACGAGCCCCGCCCTGCGGCCGGCCGCGCCCCGCTGGATCGCCGAGGCGAGCTTGAGCCGCTGCGCCTCCCCGCCCGACAGCTCGGTGGCGCTCTGCCCGAGCCGCAGGTACCCGAGCCCGACGGCGTCCAGCGCGGCGAGGATCTCCGCGAGCGGCCGGGGTTCGGTGAACACCTCCCGCGCCTCGGCGACCGTCAGCTCCAGCACCTGGTCGACGGCCAGCCCCCGGTGGGTGACGGCCAGCGCCTCGGGCCCGTACCGCCGCCCGTCGCAGGCGTCGCAGACCACCCACAGGTCGGGCAGGAAGTGCATGTCGACGAGCCGGCGCCCGTACCCGGTGCAGCTCTCGCACCGGCCGCCGGGCGTGTTGAAGCTGAACCAGGAGGCGCCGTACCGACCGGTGGCGGCGAACAGGGCCCGGATGTGGTCGAAGGCCTTGCTGTACGTGGCCGGGTTGGAGCGCGGGGTGCGCCCGATGGGCTCCTGGTCGACGACGGCCGCCCAGCCGAACCCGTCGAGCCCGGTCACCGTCCCGACCGCGTCCACGGACGTGCCCTTGAGCGCCGCCTCCACGCCGGAGGCCAGCGCGCCCAGCACGCTGCTCTTCCCACTGCCGCTGACCCCGGTCAGACAGGTGAGCCGCCCGACGGGCAGCCGCAGCAGCTCCACCGCCGCGTTGTGGGCGCGCAGCCCGTGCAGCTCCAGCCAGCCACCGCCCCCGGCGACGGGCCTCGCCGCCCGCCGCAGCCGGGGCGCGAGGCCCGCGAGGTGGCGTCCGGTCGCCGAGCCGGGCGTGGCGGCGGCCAGCGCGGGCGGGCCGGAGACGATCACCTCGCCGCCGTGCCGCCCGGCCCCGGGCCCGAGGTCCACGATCCAGTCGGCGCGGGCGATCAGCTCCGGGTCGTGCTCCACGAGCAGGACGGTGTTCCCGGCCTCCCGCAGTTCGAGCGCGATCTCCAGCAGCTGCTCCTTGTCCGCCGGGTGCAGCCCGGCCCCGGGCTCGTCCAGGACGAACACGAGGTCGCTCAGCTCGGTGCCGAGCTGCGAGACGAGCCGGGTGCGCTGCAGCTCCCCGCCGGAGAGGGTGGCGGCGGAGCGCGAGAGGTTCAGGTGTGCCAGCCCGAGCCGCTCCAGCAGGCGCAGCCGCCGCCCGAGGTCGGCGAGCAGCGGCTCGCCCACGGCCCGCCGCCGCTCGTCGAGGCCTTCGCCGACGGCGCCTGCCCAGCGCCGCACCTCCCGGACGTCCACCTCCATCAGGCCCGGGTACGTCAGCCCGCCGAGGCGCACCGAGCGGGCGGCCCGGTCGAACCCGCTGCCGTCGCAGTCCCGGCAGGGCTCCTTGCGCAGGTACGGCAGGTACCGCTGCTTGGCGTTCGCCGTCCGGGCGTTGGCGAACACCCGCTCCACCTCGGCGAGGGCCCCGCGCAGCGGCTGGGTGGAGGTGTACGTCATCCGCGAGGTCTCGTGCCGGTTGGGGATGTCGACGGTCGCCTCGACGGCCTCCTCCCCCGTCCCGTGCAGGACCTCGCGCCGGAACGCCTCGGGCAGCCGCTCCCAGGGCTCGTCGAGGTCGACGCCGCGCAGGGCGGCGAGCGCGGGGACGAACAGGTGCTCGCCGGAGCGCCACTTGGCGTACCAGGGGGAGGCGCCCTGGAAGAGGGGCAGGTCGGGGCGGGTGATGACGAGGTCCTCGGCCGCCTGCCAGCGCCCGCCGGCGCCGTGGCAGTGGGGGCAGCCGCCTTCGGGGGTGTGCCGGTCGAAGTGCGAGGTGGTCAGCGCCGGGGCGCCCGGTTCGAGCCGGGGCAGCCGGGAGTAGAGCAGCCCGAGGTGGCCGTCGATGCCGGTGAGGGTGGCGACGGTCGAGCGCGGGTTGCGGTTGAGCCGGCGCTGGTCGACGGCGAGGGTGGCGCCGAGGCCGAGGATGCGGTCGACCTGGGGCCGGTTGCGCTGGGTGATGTACTGCCGGACGAACGGCGACAGGCCTTCCAGGTACCGGAGTTGGGCCTCGCTGTGCAGGGTGTCGACGGCCAGCGAGGTCTTTCCGCTGCCGCTGACGCCGGTGAAGGCGACGAGCCGGCCCTTGGGGATGCTGACGGTGACGTCGCGCAGGTTGTTGGTGCGCGCGCCGACGACCTCGATGGTGCCGCGCGTCACGCCTGCCCGTCCTTCGCCAGCAGTTCGGCCGGGTGGGCGGCGAAGACGGTCATCCACTGCGGCTCCAGCCGGTAGTAGACGACCTCCTCGTCCCAGTCGAACATCTCGGCGCCGTAGAGGTCCTTCAGGTAGGCGAGCAGCTCCGCCCAGCCCTCGGCGGGCTCGGCGCCGTACGGGTTCAGCACCTCGACCCTCCCGTGGGTGAACACGCCGAGCTCCTCCCCCCGCATGTGCGCCGCGCTGGCGGCGGGGCGGGCGGCGAGGTGGCGGGCCTTGGCGGCGGTGCGGGCGGTGCCGAAGTGCCAGCGGCCGTGCAGGAAGTGCCCGTCCGCGCCGCTGATCCGGGGCTCGCCCTTGGCCGTCACGGTGGACAGCGCGAGGGTGCACATGCCGGTGAGGACGCCGGTGAGCTGTTCGGCGGTGAGGGTGCGCTCGCTGCTGACGATCGACCGCAGGTGCGCGGTGGAGCGGGCGAGCGAGGCGTCGAGGAGGGCCTGGAGCCGCTGGAGCTCCTCGGGGGTTTCGCGCATGGGGAGGGTTCCTGTCCGATCGGTGGTCCCGGCCGGCGCCACCACGGCGTCGGCCGACGCCTCCCACTGTTCCCCCGTAACCCGACACCTCCTGTCGTGTTTCCCGAAGAACCCTCCGTACGGGAAGGGAGCCGGCTCAGGGCGCCTCCGCCACCAGCCGACCGGCCCAGCGCTGGAGCGCGGGGACGACGGGCGGGTGGGTCAGCCCGGCGGCGGCCGCGAGGCGCTCGGCGGAGGCGGTGTCGTACCGGTCCTCGGAGAGGAAGGTGAGCGCCTCGGGGCTGGCGCCGGTGATGCCGCGCGGCAGGTGGCGCACCAACCCGACCGGGATCATCGCGCGCGGCGGGCGCACCCCGAGGTGGGCGGCCAGCTTCTCGACGAGCTCGGGGAAGTACGGCGTCGCCGGGTCGAGGACGGTGTGCGACTGGACGGGCCCCTCGTCGAGCGCGGGGACGGCGGCGAGGAACGCGGCCAGGTGGTCCACCGTGACCACGGGCACGAAGGTGCGCTTCGAGCCGGGCAGCACGGGCAGCTGCCCGGCCTGGAGCTGCCGCACGACGGCGGCCAGCCCGAAGCGCTGGCCGTACTCGCCGGTCTGCGAGTGCCCGATGACGTTGCTCGGGTTGACGGTCGTCACCGGGACGCCCAGCTCGGGGGCGGTGACGCGGACGGCCGCGTCGCCGAGCCGCTTGGAGGCGGGGTAGGCCCCGTCGGTGCTGTACAGGGCGTCGGCGGCCTGGGCGTCCAGGGGGTAGCGCGGCCGGGGGTCGCGCCCGGTGCGGTAGCCGGAGAGGTGGACGTGGCGGCGCAGCCCGGGCAGGGTGGCGGACCAGCGCAGGGCGTTGAGGGCGCCGTGCACGTTGACGGGCTCCGCCTCGGCGCGGGTGAGGCCGAACTGGTAGCGGGCGGCGAGGTTGTAGACGTCGCGCACCTCGCCGAGCCGGTCCTCGCCCCCCGGGCGCAGGCCGAGGCCGGGGGCGGTGACGTCGGCGGCGACGGTGGTGAGGCCGCGCTCGTCGCCGCCGTGGGTGCGCAGCCAGCGGCGCAGGGCGGCGCCGGCCGTGGTGCCGCGGAAGGTGGCGGCCACCGGGGTGCCCCGGCCGAGGAGTTCGAGGACGAGCCACCGGCCGATGAAGCCGGTGGCGCCGATGACGAGGGCGCGGGGCGGCGGCGGGGTGGGCGACATGCGGGTTCTCCCGTGGTCTGTCGACTGGTGCCGGTGCGTACCGGTGCGCCGACTCGTGGATGTCAGGACACGCCTCTGGGGCGTCAGGGCGCGCCGGACAGCAGCCGCAGCACTGCCGTCCTCGCGTCGTCGAGGGGTTCGAGGTCGCGCCGGACCTTGGCGAGCAGCGCCGCGCCCTCGATCAGGGCGAGGGCCTGACCGGCGGCCCCGGTCGGGCGGCCCTCGGCGGCGAGCCTTCGGGCGAGGACGTCCCGCCAGCCGTCGTACACCTCGGCGCAGACGGCGCGCAGCGGTTCGTTGGCGCCGGAGACGTCGAGGGCGACGGTGGCGATCGGGCATCCGGTGCGGTACGCGGAGCGGTGGAGGCGCTCGGCGAAGGCCTCGGCGAGCGCCTCGGCGAGTTCCGCCGCCGTGGCGCCCCGCTCCGCCCGGGAGGTGAGCAGCTCCTCGGTCTCCCGGCCGGCCTGGAGCAGCGCGGCGGCGACCAACTGGTCCTTGCCCTCCGGGAAGTGGAAGTAGAGCGAGCCGCGCGGAGTGCCGGTGTCGGCGAGGATCCGGTTGAGCCCGGTGCCGTGGTAGCCCTGTGCCTCGATCAGTGCGCGGGTGCCGGCGATGAGCCGGGCCCGGGTCTCGTCCCCCTTGGCTCCCATGGCGGACGACGATAGACCGGTCTGCATATTCCTGTCGACGGTCCAACCGGCCATCTCCGGGGTCGAGTTCAGGCCGGGCGCTCCAGGACGAACAGCGTCCAGTGCACGCCCCCGCGCCCGTGCAGGTCCTGACGGGAGGCACGGTGCACCACGCGCAGGCCGAACTCCCGCGCCAGGGCGGGGGTTTCCTCGGCGGGGACGTTGTACATCCGCCGCCCGGCGGGGACGGGGCCGTGGCGCACGGTGAGGGAGAGCCGGCCGCCGGGGGCCAGCAGGGCGCCCACCGTCCGCAGGGCGGAGCGGCGTTCGGCGGGGTCGAGGTGCATCCAGACGGCGGTGACCAGGATCAGGTCGTAGCGCTCGCCGCCCTCGCGGACGGCCGGCAGCTCGGGCAGGGCGTCCGCCAGCCAGCGCACGCCGCTGCCCGCGTGCAACCGCTCGCCGTGGGCGCGCAGTTCGGGCGTCGGCTCGACGGCGAGGACGCGGTGCCCGAGGGCGGCGAGGGCGGCGGCGTCGCGGCCGGTCCCGGCGCCGAGGTCGAGGACGGCAGCGGGGGCGGGCGGGTAGTGGGCCAGGAGCTCGCCGTGGACCTCGGTGAAGGTCACGCTCTCGTACTGGACGGCGAGTTCGTCGGCCGCCTCGCCATAGCCGAGGGTGCCTGCGGGCCTAGTCATTCGTCTCTCCTACCAGGACGGCGTCGCCGGCGGCAGCCGCGACGGCGAAGAAGTCGCGCAGGTCGCGCAGGTCGCCGGCGACGCGGACGGCCCAGGTCTCGGACCAGGGCGTGGCGTAGCCGAGCGCGGCGACCGTCCGGGCGAGGACGGCGTCCTGCTGGCGGACGAGTTCGCCGAGCGCGGAGTCGCGCAGGAACAGCGAGGCGGTGGCGACCTGTTCGGGGCTCAGCAGCAGCGGCTCGCCGCGCTCCCGGCGCCCGGGCCCGCCGTAGATCGGCAGCCGGGCCGCCGGGTCGGGGTGGAGGCCGTTCTCGGTGAGCGCGAGTTCCATCAGCAGCGCGGTGCGGCGGACGCCGAGGGCGAGCCCGGCGGCGGCGAGCTCGTCGTAGCCGACGCCGAGGTGCCGGGGCACCAGCTCGCCGAGTTCCTCGGGCGAGCAGGCGTCGACGGCCTTGCCGGGCAGGCGGCGCCAGAAGTGATCGACACTCACCCGCACAGCCTAACGAAGAGCGGACGGCGCGGAAGCCGATCACGCCTCGCCGGGGTGCCAGGCGGGCCATTCCCACGGGCGGTCGGTCCAGTGGACGCGCTGCGGGTCGCGCGGGTCGAGGTCGGGGAACAGCTGGTGGATGCGGGGTTCGAACTCCTCGGGCGCGAGCGGCTCCCAGCCGTGGCCCTGGAAGTGGACCAGCCGGTAGCGGCTGTCGGTGCGGAACCCGGCCACGTCGACCAGGGGTGCGGACGTGCTGTTCGTCTCCATGACCCCAAGCATGTGACCCGGCGGCAACCCGCGCCCGCCCGGACCCCTCTTCCGGGTCATGTCCCCGCGTCCGCGCGCTCGTTGAGCACGGGAAGGGTTCGTCTCCGGAAGGACGAGGACATGACGGGGCAGCCGCCCACCCAAGGGCCGTGGCAGTGGCCGCAGAACGCCTGGCAGCCTCCCCCGGTGCCCGCGCCTCCCCCGCCGGGCCCGCCCCCACACCCGGCCCCGCCGCCCGCGCGGCGCCGCCCGCGCCGGGCGTGGGCGGCGGCGGCCGTCGGCACGGGCGCGGTGCTGGCGGCCGTCCTGGTGACCTGCGGGCCGGGCGCGGGCCCGGACGTACGGCCGGCGGCGCACGTCACCCCGGCGCCGACGCCGGTGCCCTCGCCGCTGCCGGCCCCCGCGCCGGACCAGGGCCCGGCGGCGGAGTACTCCCTCGCCGAGACGACGCAGGCGACGCAGGCGGCCCAGGCCGGGCAGTCCGCGCCGTCCGCCTCCGGCTCCCCGGCCGCGCCGCACCCCAAGGCCGCGCGCTCCCCGCACCCGGCCGGCCGCAGCGCCTCCGCCGCCCCGGCCCCCGGCGCCGCCCTGCCGAGCCTGGGCGCGGGCAACCCCTGCGACCAGGGCGAACACGTGGCCCACTGGCCGGCCGACTCCGAGCAGGCCCGCATCTGCCGTCACCTGTACGGGTGATCGGTGGCCCCGCCCCCCACGGGCGGGGCCACCGGGCTCAGTGGGCCGCGCCCAGCAGCCCCTTGTCCAGGCGCGGCGCCAGCACCCGGGCGAGGGTGTCGGTGATGTGCCCGGTGTCCCGGTAGAGCACCAGGCCCTCCAGCACCGCCGGGCAGCTCGGCCCGGTGGCGGGGCACAGCAGCGGCCCGAGGTCGAGTGTCCGTACGCCGTAGCGGGCGGCGAGGCCGCCGTCCAGCATCGGGTCGGGTTCGAACGCGGTGTCGCGCGGGAAGACGCAGGCGTCGGAGCGTCCGTCCGAGGCGGCCAGGCAGGTGGGGATGTCCTTGCCCGGCATCGGGGTGTCGCCGAGGTACGCGAGCGGGGCGCCGAGCGCGGCGAGCCGGTCGAGCGTGCGGGTCCAGCCCTGGGTGCGCTCCTCCGGGCCGCCGTACCGGTTGAGCCCGGCGAGCAGCACCAGCCGGGGCTTGGCCTCGTTGGCGAGCCTGGTCAGCGTGTTCTCCCGCCAGCGGTCGCACTCCTCGAAGGTGCGGCCGAGGACGTTGTTGCGGACGGTGATCGTGGCGAGCGGGCAGCCCGGCTTGACCAGCACCTCCAGCGCCCAGTGCCGCTGCTGCGCCATGGCGATCCCGGCGGAGATCCACTGCCCGGCGTGGGAGTCGCCGAGGAGCACGATCCTGTCGGGGCTGTGCTCGTCGCCGAAGAGGCAGCGCGGGCTGGCGTCGGCGTTGAGGGCGATCTCGCAGCCCTTGCCCGGCGGGAAGTCCTCGCGGGCCCGCGCCAGTGAGGGCGTCAGCGAGGTGAGCACCGTGCCGGGGGCGAGCAGCGAGGGCCCGTCGACGGCTCCGGGAGGGGCGGGGACGGAGGCGGCGGAGGCCGTGCCGAGCGCCCGGACCGTCCCGCCGCCGAGGGTGAGCCCGGCGATCAGCGGGATGACGAGCGCGCTGGCACCCACCGCGAGGCCGCGCCGGGGCGCGGCGGTGCCGCCGTGGCGCAGCGGCTGCTCGACGAGGCGCAGGGTGAGCCAGGCGGGCAGCGCGCTGGCGGCCGTCAGGGCGGCCAGGGCCGTCCAGGAGAGCGTGCCGTAGCGGGCCTGCGCGATGGTGATCACCGGCCAGTGCCACAGGTACCAGGCGTACGAGAGCCGGCCTGCGGCGCGCAGCGGGCGGGCGGTGAGCGCGCGGCCGGCGGCGAGCGGGGTGGCGGCGGTGCCGGCGAGCAGCAGGGCGGCCGCGCCGAGGACGGGCAGCAGGGCGGCGGCGCCGGGGAAGGGGGTGTTGCGGTCGTACAGGAAGAGCGGGCCGACGACGGCGGCCAGTCCGGCCCAGCCGAGGACCGTCAACCCCACGCGCACGCCCGCCTGTTGGCCGACCCGCCGGGCGAGCAGCGCGGCGCAGGCCCCGGCGGCGAACTCCCAGAGCCGGCTGCCGGTGGAGAAGTAGGCGAGCGGCGCGGAGGTCTCCGTCCAGCGCAGGCACAGCGCCAGCGAGAGGCCCCCGATGCCGAGCGTCGCCACGGTGATCGCGGCCGTGCGGCGGCGCCCGTGCAGGTAGCGGGCGAGGCCGAGCAGCAGGACGCCCCAGAGCAGGTAGAACTGGTTCTCCACGCTGAGCGACCAGAAGTGCTGCAGCGGGCTCGGGTCCCGCTCGGAGGCCAGGTAGTCGGTCTGCTGGCCGACGAAGCGCCAGTTGGCGAACTGCCCGGCGGAGGCGATGAGGTCGCGGGCGAGGTCGGTGCCGCGCAGCGGGTCGAGCAGCGCCCCGCCGGCGGCGGCGGTGGCGACGAGCACGGTGGCGGCGGCGGGCAGGATGCGCCGGGCGCGGCGGGCGGCGAAGTCCCACAGGCCGAGCGGGCGGCCGGTGAGCATGCCGGTGATGAGGAAGCCGGAGATGACGAAGAAGACGTCGACGCCGACGTAGCCGCCGGTCAGGCCGGGCACCCCGGCGTGGAAGGCGAGGACGGAGAGGACGGCGACGCCGCGCAGCCCCTCGATGTCGGGGCGGAACGCGCTGCGCCGGCGTTCGACGTCGCCGGTGGTCGTGGCCGCGGGCGGGCGGGTGACCTGGACGACGCCGGGCAGCAGCTCGGCGGCGGTTGCGGAGGACGGAGGTGGTACGGCCGTTGACACGGCGGTGCTCCTTGCAGATGGCGGCGGTGGTCTGGGCCGCCGGCCGATGGGGCGGCCGGGCGGCGAGTCCGCGCCGGTGGGGCGACGCGCAAGGAATCGACGGGGAAGAGGAGTTGACGGTGCGTCAGAAGACGAGCGGGTCGGCCCAGCCGGAGGCGAGCAGCCCGCACAGCGCCAGGACGGCGGTGACGGCGACGGCCTCGGCGCGCCCGAACCCGAGGTCGGACCGGCGCCCGGTGGGCGGGGCGACCTCGCCCGCGGCGGCGCCCTTGCCGCCGGTGGTGGCGCCGAGCAGCGGCCAGAGGGCCTTGATCAGGGGGATCATCGTGTACGCGGTGAGCGCGAGCAGCCCGGTCAGGGCCCAGTACGGCTGCCAGCCGTACAGCGTCACGGCGCGGACGAGGCCGGCGAGGCCGGCCAGGATGACGAACCCGAGCCAGCCGACCCCGATGCGGGCGACGGCGCGGGCGAGCGAACTGCCGCCGGAGACGGCGCCGGTGGGCACCCAGTCGGCGGAGCGGCGGCGCAGGGCGTGGGCGATGGCGACCACGTGGCAGAGCCCGCCGAGGAGTTGGACGCGGGTGACCTCGAAGCGCCAGCGGGTGCGGGACATCGCGGGCAGCAGGACGAGGGCGACCCAGATCGGCGGCAGGAAGGGGAGCACCTGCCAGGGCTGGATCTCCTCGGGCCGGAAGAACAGCATGATCAGGGCGGGCAGCGGCACGGCGAAGACGTTCACCGCGCTGGTGACGTAGCCGAGGATGCCGTTCCAGAAGCAGAGCCGGGCGGAGCGCGGGAGCGGGCCCCGGCGGAAGTCGGGGTCGCCGACGAGCGCGAGGGAGCCGAGGCACCAGCGGTACTGCTGGCTGATGAAGGCGGGCAGCCCGGTGGGCGACATGCCCTTGGCGACCAGGGCGGGCACGTACCGGGTGGTCCACCCGGCGCGGGCGAGCGAGAGGCCGGTGTAGAGGTCCTCGCTGTGGTCGATCTCCGCGAAGCCGCCGACCCGCTGGAGGGCGGCGCGGCGGTAGAGGGCGTTGGTGCCGCAGCAGACGGTGCCGTCCTGGGCGTCCCGGGAGGGCTGGATCCAGCGGTAGAAGATCTCCTGGGTGGCTCCGGCCGCGCGCTCCAGCCAGGACATGTCGGCGTCCGTGTCGAAGCACTGCGGGCTCTGCACGATGCCGACCTCGGGGTTGTCGAGGTAGGGCACCAGGTGGTGCAGGAAGTCGGGGCGCGGGCAGAAGTCGGCGTCGAGCACGGCGACGATCTCGCCGTCGCCCTCGGCCAGGCCGTGGTTGAGGTTGCCGGCCTTCTTGAAGCGGCCCCGGTCGGGGCGGGCGCGGTACTGGAAGCCGTAGCCCTCGGCGAGTTCGCGCACCTCGGGGCGGTCGGCGTCGTCGAGGACCAGGACGGTGAGGGCGCCGGGCCAGCGGACGGCGGCGGTGTGGCGGTAGGCGTTGTCCAGGACGGCGAGGGGTTCGCCGGCGGTGGGCAGCAGCAGGTCGACGCTGGGGTGGCGCGCGGGGTTCCAGGCGCGCAGCAGCAGGTCGTGGGAGTCGCGGGTGTAGCGGCGGGCGCGCTGTCCGTCAACGACGGACAGCAGCCAGGTGGCCGCGTTGAGGACGGTGAGCAGGAGGAACGGCCACAGCAGCGGCTTGCTGAGGGCGAACAGGCCGAGCGTGGCGGTGGCCCCCGCGTAGGAGAGGGTGGCGCAGAGCAGCACCCAGCGGCGCTGCGGGCCGAAGTACCAGTAGAGCTCCTCGTCGTCGGGCGGGCCGGGAAGACGGAGGTCGGCGTCGGGCCCGCCGGGGCGCCCGGCGTCGGCGTCGGGCATGGCGGTGCCATGGAGTACGGGCATGCGGAAGTGGCCCCCCTGGGCGTGGGACGGAACGTGGCCGGTCCCCCTCAGCCTCTCACATTGGCCTAGACCAATCGTGAACACGGCATGACTTCTCCGCATCACCGCTGGTCAAAGACTTGACGGCCCGTCACTGCCGGACGGACCGTCAAACGATCAACGATTGACCGTTGGAACACTCTGGTGCCGCCGCCTACCCGCCGGTCACCTCCGCACCCCCGGTCATCCGCCGTCACACCTCGGCCGCGCCGCCGTCAGACCGCCGGGAGCGACTTGGTCAGCTGCTCGAAACGGAGGTCCGGCCGCAGCGGCAGCCCGAACCGCTCGTCCCCGTACGGGAACGGGCTGTAGACGCCGGTGCGGCGGAACCCGCGCCGCTCGTACCAGGCGATCAGGTCGGCGCGCTGCTCGACCACCTTCATCTCCAGCTGCCCCACGCCCCACTCGTCCCGCGCCACCCGCTCCGCCTCGGCCAGCACCAGGCGGCCGATCCCGCCGCCCTGGAGGGTCGGGCGGACGGAGAACATGCCGAAGTACGCGCTGCCCGGGCGCCGCTCCAGGTGGCAGCAGGCGACCAGCTCGCCGTCGAGCTCGACGACCAGCACCACGCCCTCCGGGTCCTCGACGGCCTCGGTGACGCTCTCCGGGTTGGTCCGCTGCCCCTCCAGCAGGTGCGCCTCCGTCGTCCAGCCGGCCCGGCTCGAATCGCCCCGGTACGCGGACTCGACCAGCGCCACCAGCGCCGGCACGTCGGCGCGCGTGGCGGGCCGGAAAGTCGGCTCCCCGGTGAATCCGGCGGAACCTGCGGTGGTCTCGGACATGGCGATCTTCTCCTCGTACGCACGACAGGCCGCCCGGGCGGGCGACCTGCGGGCATCGTGCCACAGGCCCCCGCCGGGACCGCCACGGGCCCGGGACCAGCCCGAATGCATCTACGCGCGTCCCGATCGAGCCCAGCGCCCCCTTCCCAGGGGCTCCCGGGGGCCTCTGACGATCGCTCACGATGTGGTGCGGACCTCCTGGCACGCTGGCGAGTACATGGCTACCCTGCTCCCCGGCCAAAGGTCCCAACCTCCGGCCTCATCAGGCCCTTTGGGCCGTCCGCACCGGACCCTCAGGAGTGCCCCATGCCCCGACCCGTCCGCACCCCGGGAGCAGTCGCCCGCCGCCGGCTCCCCGCCCTCGCCACCCTCACGGCCGCCGCCGCGCTCCTCACCGGACTCGCCGCCCCCGCGTACGCCGCCGAGCCGAACACGGCCGCCGCCGCCCCCGTCGTCGAGGGCCGGGCCGGATTCCACCCCGAGCGCGACTTCGCCGGCTCCACCGTCGCCGCCCACGAGGGCCGCCCCGTCGCCACCCCGGCCGTCGCCGACCTCGCCGCCACCCAGACCAAGGGCCTGGACGTCTCCGGCTACCAGGGCAGCGTCAACTGGAGCTCCGTCGCCGCCAACGGCGCCCGCTTCGCCTACGTCAAGGCCACCGAGGGCACCGGGTACACCAACCCGTCCTTCGCCCAGCAGTACAACGGCTCGTACCACGCCGGCCTGATCCGCGGCGCCTACCACTTCGCCCTGCCCAACGCCTCCTCCGGCGCCACCCAGGCCAACTACTTCGTCAGCCACGGCGGCGGCTGGTCCGCCGACGGCAAGACCCTGCCGCCCGCGCTCGACATCGAGTACAACCCCTACGGCGCCACCTGCTACGGCCTGAGCCAGAGCGCGATGGTCGGCTGGATACGCTCCTTCAGCACCACCGTCCACAGCCGCACCGGCCGCTACCCGACCATCTACACCACCACCAACTGGTGGTCGCAGTGCACCGGCAACTACGGCGGCTTCGCCTCCACCAACCCGCTGTGGATCGCCCGCTACTCCTCCGGCCCGGGCACCCTGCCCAACGGCTGGGGCTACCAGACCTTCTGGCAGTACGCCGACTCGGGCGTCTTCCCCGGCGACCAGAACCTCTTCAACGGCGCCGCCGACCGCCTCCGCGCCCTCGCCCTGGGCTGATTCCCGACGGGGTGCCCGGCGCTCACCCGCCGGGCACCTACCGGGGGTCGACCAGCTCCGGGGCGAAGACCGTCCCCAGCGGCTCGGGGCCCACGTAGCGCCGGCAGGCGCAGGCGCGCAGCTCGTAGGCGAACGGGCGGCCGTCCGCGTCCCAGGCGACGGGCGTCTGCGACTCCTCGTGGCAGCGCCCCTGGTCGTCGTGCACGGCCAGGTGGTGGGTGCAGCCGCAGACCGGCTCGGGCGGCCGGTTCGCCTCCGCCAGGGCCAGGCGGCCCGCGTGGGCGGCCTCCAGCAGCTGCAGCTTGCGCGTGTGCCGGGTCCTGAGCGCCTTGCGCCCCCGCTCGGCGAGGCCTCCGCAGCCGTAGATCACGGCGGGCAGCAGCCACCAGTACGCGAGAACTTCCCCCATGACTCCCCCCGGCCTCGGCGTATCGCCCGATCATAGGGCCTACGTGCGCGAACGGCGCCGCCGCTCCCTGCGCACCTGTACGAGGGTGACCGCCGAGACGATCAGGCCCGGGAGCAGCCACACCAGGTTCAGCCAGCCGCTCACCGGATCATCACCTGATCACCGGCAGGACCGCTGCGGCGCCCTCGCGGCCCGTCGCCGCCTCGATGAAGGCCACCGGATCGGCGACCTCCGCCAGCATCGCCCGGGTGAAGTCCAGCGCCGCCTCCGCGGGCGGCGGGCCTCCGACCGCGGCGATCAGGTCCAGCAGGTGGACGGTCGCCTCCATCAGGGCCACCTCCCCCAGCGCCCCGACGGTCGCGCTGCCCAGCAGCGGGTGCGCGACGGCCGCCGACGGCGCGACGTCCGCCAGGGCCTCCAGCGCCGCCGGGCCCTCCACCCCGAACCGGGCCACCAGCACGGCCGGTTCGGCCAGCCGGGCCGTCTCCCTCGCCGCGTCCGCGACCTGATCCGCGGCCGTGTGCGCGATCCCGCCCGGCCGGTTGTACGCCCGCAGGACGCCCGCCCCGGAGGCCACCTCGGCCGGCCCGTCCACCAGGGCCTCCCGCAGCCCGGTGAACATCTCCGGCACCGGCGCCACGTGCGCGTACAGCTCGCGCACCGTCCACCCGGTCAGCCGCGTCGGCTTCTCCCACTCCCCGGCCGAGAACGCCTCCCCGCGCCGCGCCCAGGAGGCCCAGGCCTCGGCCAGCATCGCGCGGACGGGATCGACCTGAGGATCACTCATGGACACGCTCCTTCTCGGTTGCGAAGCCCCCACGCTACCCCGGGGCCCGCGAAATCCCCTTGCGGCCCCGGTGGTTCGAGCGCCACCATGCCGTCGCATGAACCTCGCCACGAACCGACAGCAGCAGCCCCTCCGGCCCAGGAGGCCCGACCCCCTCCGCACGTGAGGGCCCTCGTCACCGGGCTGCTCGCCGGGTACGGCGTGGCCGTCCCGGTGGGGGCCGTCGGCGCGTACCTGGTCTCCCTCACCGCCCGCACCTCGCTGCGCACCGGTGCCTGCGCCGCCCTCGGCGTCGCCACCGCCGACGGCCTGTACGCCCTGCTCGCCGTCCTCGGCGGCACCGGCCTCGCCCCGCTGCTGACGCCCGTCGCCGGGCCGCTGCGCCTGGGCGCCGCCGTCGTGCTGCCGGCGCTCGCCGCCCGCACGGCCGTCACCGCGCTGCGCACGAGCGGCCCGCTGGAGCAGCGGCCGCCGCCCTCCCCCGCCCGCGCCTACCTCGCCCTGCTCGGGCTCACCCTGCTCAACCCGCTCACCGTCCTGTCCTTCGCCGCGCTGATCCTCGCCGACGGCGCCCGGGCGGGCGACACCCCCGCCCGGCTCGTCTTCGTCGCCGCCGTCCTCGCCGCCTCGGCGAGCTGGCAACTCCTGCTCGCCGCCGGCGGCGCGCTGCTGGGCCGCGCCCTCACCGGCCCCCGCGGCCGCCTCGCCACCGCCCTGGCCTCGGCCGCGCTGGTCGGCTGGCTCGCCGTCCGCCTCCTGTTCGACGCACTCCCCTGATATCCGTACGGGCCCGGAATGATCGCGCCCGCCTGGCAGTTGGAGCCTCTCATGCACCTCACCCTTTCCGACGGCACCCGCATCGACTACGAGGACCACGGCGACGGACCGCTCGCCCTCTACGCGCACGGCGCGCTCCTCAGCCGCGAGGTCGAGGACCAGTGGGGCCTGCTCGACTGGCAGGCCGTCAAGGACCTGCCCGGGCGCCGGTTCGTCCGCTACGACGCCCGCTCGCACGGCGCCTCGGGCGACGGCAGGCCCCTCGCCGAGGACCACACCTGGGAGCGGTTCGCCGCCGATCTCGTCGAGGTCCTGGGGCAGTTGGGCGACGGGCACCCGGTGGCGGGCCTGGGCGCCTCACTGGGCGCGGCCAGCCTGCTGTGGGCGGCCGTCGAGGACCCGTCGCGCTTCGACCGGCTGGTGCTGGTCATCCCGCCGCCCGCCTGGGAGGCCAGGGCCGAGAAGGGCGGCGCCTACCGGGAACTCGCCGAACTGGTGCGCACGCAGGGCGCCGACGCCTTCGTCTCGCAGATCGGCACCGGCCCCGTCCCGCCCTCGCTGGCCGACCACCCGTTCCCGTCCAAGACCGTCGGCGCGCACCCGGGCCGGCTGCCCGCCGTCTTCGAGGGCCTGGCCCTGTCCAACCTGCCCCCGCGCGAGCGGATCGCCGAACTCCGGCTCCCCACCCTGGTCCTGGCCCTCGCCGACGACCCCGGCCACCCGCTCTCCACCGCCGAGGAACTCGCCGGGCTCATCCCCGGCGCCGAGCTGCACGTCGCCACCGACTCCGCCGGGATCGGCGCCTGGGCGCAGCTCATCGCCCGCTTCCTCGCCGCCTGAGGCCGCTCCGTAGCATCGCAGGCATGGACGACAGCCGCCCGCCGACGGCCTCGCCCTCGGTCAGCTCGGCGCGGGTGAGGACGAGGGCGATCGCGTTCGCCAGGCGGTCGTCCTCCACCTGGTCGAGGACGTGGCCGGTGGGCGCCGTCAGCCGCGCGGCGGCGAGGTCGGGCATCCGCGTCGGCGCCACCTCGGGGCGGAGGCCGAAGTCGCCGAGCAGATCGGCGCCGTGCGCCACCGCGTGGAACCGGCCGAGGGTCTCGTCGTGGCCGCGAAGGTCCGTCTCGGCCGGGTACCAGCGCTCGAACGCGTCCACCCAGCCGGGCCGGAAGTCCCCGGCCCGCACCAGCACGGCGAGGACGAGGGGCACGAACGTACGGGCCTCGGTGCGCGGATCGGCGAACCTGGCGGCCATCTCGTCCCGGTTCCGGCCGCCGGGGCGCCGCGATCACGCCCGGGCGATCCAGGTCGCGAGGACGGCGTGGGGCTCGCCGTCGCTCACCAGCGGGTCGGGGTCGGCCGGCGCCCGGGACCGCTCACGCACCAGCGCGTCCGTCACTTGGCCGGCGGGCACGGCGGAGTCGGCGTCCACGACGCCCTTCCAGTCGGTCATGGCGGGCCGACAGGCCGCCCCCGGAGCCGTGCGCCTGCGAATCTCCGCAGGCCAGATGCCCGATCGGCCTCCGTCAGAGCCCGGCGCCGAGCATGCGCAGCACCAACTCGCCGTAGCGGCGGCCGAGTTCCTCCGGAGTCTCGCTGGAGCGGTCGGTGTACCAGCGGGAGACGTCGATGCCCAGGGAGGTCACGGCCCGGGCCGCCGTGCGCACCTCGGCGACCTGGAAGGCGCCGGCCGACGCGCCCTCCTCGATCAGGGCGCTGACCTCCCGCTCGATGTCCAGGCGCAGCGCCGCGACGACGGCGTACGCCTCCTCGGGCAGGGCGTGCAGCTCGTAGTTGACCACCCGGCCGACCGTACGGGCCCGGGCGTGCCAGGCCGTGAACTGCTCGACCAGGTGCCGCATCCGCTCCACCGGCCCGCCCCCGGCCGAGGCCGCCGCCCGGACCAGCGCCAGCGTGGCGGCGTGCCCGGCCTGGCTGATCTCGGCGAGCAGCGCCGCCTTGGAGTGGTAGTGGATGTACAGCGCCGCCGGGCTCATCCCGGCCGCCGTGGCGATGTCCCGGGTGGTGGTGGCGTGGAAGCCGCGCTCCGCGAAGGACTCGACGGCGGCCTGGAGCAGCCGCTGCGCCGCCTCGGGGCGGGCGTCGGCCCCGCCGGGCAGGGTGGGCCAGAGGTCGGCGATCGGCGAGCTGGTCATGGCGCCATCCTCCCAGAAGACTCGTACAGGCTTTCCCCTCCGCGACTGCGCGACGGGGAGGGCTGTTGACAGGTTCCCCCACCCACACCATGCTGAGCAAGCGCTTAGTCAGCCTGGGTGAGCCCAGTCAGCGAAAGGCAGGACCCCCGTGGTGCACTCCTTCAAGGGCCGGGTGGCCGTCGTCACCGGATCGAGCCGGGGCATCGGCCTCGGGATCGCCCGCGAGCTGGTCGCCCGGGGGGCGAAGGTCTGCCTGACCGCCCGCGGCCCCGAGGCGCTCGCCGAGGCCGTCGAGGAGCTCGGCGGCCCCGAGTGCGCGATCGCCGTCGCGGGAAAGGCCGACGACCCGGCGCACCAGGAGGAGGCGGTGGCCCGCACCCTGGAGGCGTTCGGGAGGCTGGACCACCTCGTCAACAACACCGGCATCAACCCCGTGTACGGCCCCGTCCTCACCACCGACGAGGAGGCCGCCGCCAAGATCCTCGCCGTCAACGTCCTCGCCCCGCTGGCCTGGACGCGCCGCGCCCACGCCGCCTGGATGGGCGAGCACGGCGGCTCGGTCGTCAACGTGGCCTCCGTCGCCGGCATCCGCTCCTCGCTCGGGATCGGGATGTACGGCGTCAGCAAGGCCGCCCTGATCCGGCTGACCACCGAACTCGCCGCCGAACTCGGCCCGCAGGGCATCCGCGTCAACGCCGTGGCCCCGGCGGTGGTGAAGACGAAGTTCGCCCAGGCCCTGTACGAGGGCCGGGAGGAGAAGGTCGCCGCCGCCTACCCGCTGGGCCGCCTCGGCGTTCCGGAGGACGTGGCGGGCGCCGTCACCTTCCTCCTCTCCGAGGACGCGGCCTGGATCACCGGCCAGACCGTGGTCCTGGACGGCGGCGTCACCCTCGGCGGAGGGCTCTGACCCTCTCCTCCGGCCCCACCGGCAGCTACTGAGCAGCCCTCGGGCCGCCCCGCCCTCCCGGCGGGGCGGCCTCCCCATATATGGGTGCGCCCGGGCGGCGGCGGCTGCCAGGATGCCCGCATGACACCGCTCACCGCCGCTCGCGACTCGTTGGAAGGCCTCGCCCTCGGAGACGGCTTCGGGGAGCGCTGGTTCCCCCTGTTCCGCACGCCCCGCGAGGCCGTCCGGCAGATCCGGGAACGGCGCCTGCCCGTCGAAGCCGCCTGGCACTGGACGGACGACACGGCGATGGCCCTCTCCGTCTTCGGCGTGGTCGCCACCTACGACTCGGTGCACCAGGAGCGCCTCGCCCAGGCCTTCGGCGTCCGCTACACCGCCGACCCCGGCCGGGGATACGGCCACGGCATGCACCTGCTGCTCCCCGAACTGGCCGAGGACCCGGCGAGTTGGCGCACCCGCGCCCGGGCGCTCTTCGACGGGCAGGGCAGCCTGGGCAACGGCGCCGCCATGCGCGTCGCCCCGCTCGGCGCCTGGTTCGCCGACGACCTCGACGAGGCCGCCGAACAGGCCGCCCTCTCCGCCGAAGTCACCCACGCGCACCCCGAGGGGATCGCGGGCGCGGTGGCCGTCGCCCTGGCGGCGGCGCTGGCCTCCCGCAGCCGCACCCTCCCGCCGCCCGACGGCGGCGAACTGCTCACGGCCGTGGCCGACCGCACCCCGCCCGGCGCCGTCCGCGACGGCCTGCGGCGGGCCGCCGACCTGCCCGCCGCCACCGAGGCCTGGCGCGCCGCCGACCTGCTCGGCAACGGCCAGAGGATCTCGGCCGCCGACACCGTCCCCTTCGCCCTCTGGTCGGCCGCCCACCATCTCGACTCCCTCACCGACGCCCTGTGGACCACCGCCGAGGGCCTCGGCGACGTGGACACCACCTGCGCCGTCACCGGCGGCGTGGTCGCCGCCCGTACGGGCCTGGCCGCCGTGCCCGGCGACTGGCTGTACCAGCGGGAGCCGCTGCCCGCCTGGGTCGGCGAGTTGGCGGAGGAACCGGTGGGGGACGACGGCTGACAAAGGCCTCCGACGCCCCCGGCTGGCCCATTCACGTGCGGCCGATCACCGGGCTGGTGTGCAATCGACGGATGACGATCAGGACGAGCACGCCGACGATCGACGAACTCCCCTCCCTCCTCCGCGCGTTGGCCGCCTGGCAGCACGACGACCGCACCGCCCAGCTCCACCCGGGAGACCTCGGCTGGTACTGGCGGTTCGGCACGCGGCGGACGGCGGAGTCCCTCCGTACCTGGAGCCGGTCGGGCGTTCTGCTGGCCGTCGGCCTGCTGGACGGGCCGGACGTACTGCGCCTGGAGATCGCGCCGGAGGCCCTGCACGACGACGAGCTGACCCTGCGGCTGGCCGAGGGCGCGGCGGACGTGGCCTCCGTGGCCACACCCGCGGACGCGCCGCTCCGGGACCAGCTGCTGCGGGACGGCTGGGAACCCGGCGAGGCCTGGACCCCGCTGCGCCGCGACCTCACCGCTCCCGTCCCGGCCCCCGACGCCCGCATCGAGACGGCCGGGCCGGAGCAGGCCGCCGACCGCACCGCCGTCCAGCGCGCGGCGTTCGCCGGCTCCACCTTCACCCCCGAGCGCTGGCACACCATGGCCGCCGGCGCCCCGTACGCCGCCGCCCGCTGCCTCCTCGCCCGCGACGACCACGGCCGCCCGGTCGCCGCCGCGACGGTGTGGTCCGCGGGCGAGGGCAGGCCCGGCCTGATCGAGCCGATGGCCGTCCACGCCGACCACCGCCGCCTCGGCCACGGCCGCGCCGTCACCCTCGCCGCCGCCCACGCGCTCCGCGCACTCGGCTCCTCCAGCGCCGTCGTCTGCACCCCGAGCGACAACACCGCCGCCGTCGCCACCTACCGCTCGGCCGGCTTCCAGCAACTGCCGGACCTCCGCGACCTCCACCGCAAGGCGTAGCGCGCGGACGGCGGCGGCCGAGCGCGAAGCCGGGGGCCGGGCCCCGGCTTCGCCGAACACGGGCGCGGGCGCGTCGGAGACGAGACGCGCCCCCTCCTCCGGGACCGGCCCGATCGCGGCGCGCGCCACCGCGCCCCGCACCTCGCCGTACCGCACCTCGACCGCCATGCCGACACCTCCGCCCTGGCCATTCCGGATCGTTCGGGCCCGACCATAGCGCCTGCCACTGACAGTGCCGCCCCGGCGACGGTCCGTCAGGCGTCCCGCCGCACCGACTCGTTCTCCTGGGCCAGCCGCCGCAGCGCCAGCAGGGCCGGCTCCAGGAGGACGGTGCGCACCAGGGCGCTCTCCGCCTGGTCGAGCGGGTCGGCCTGCGGGTCGAGCTGGTCGAGGTCGACGGCGGCGATCCCGGCCGAGAGGGCCGCGTAGCGCAGGAGCGCCGGGTGGGCGATCTCCTCGCCGAGGGAGCGCAGGGTCTCCAGGGTCTCGCCGAGGGCCGCCCGGGCGGGGGCGTGCGCGGAGACCTCCCAGCCGAGTTCCCGGAGGAGTGCGTCGACCTCGGCGGCCCCGGGGGCGGGGGCGGGTTCGGAGTCGGAGTCGTCCTCCTCGGCGGGGCGGGCGCCGAGGACGATCCCGAGCACCTGGTGGCGCTCCCCCGCGTGGGCGGCGACGCCGCCGAGCACTTCCTTGGTGGCGCTGACGCTGAGCCCGCGCACCCCGATGAGGGCGCGGACGAGGCGCAGGCGGCGCAGGTGGGCCTCGTCGTACTCGGCCTGGGTGGCGGCGGTGGCCCGGCCGGGCGGCAGCAGGCCCTCGCGCAGGTAGTACTTGATGGTCGCGGTCGGGACCCCGCTGCGGCGGCTCAGCTCGGACATGCGCACGACTGTTCGATTTCCATCCTGTCGACCCTGTCGACGACTGGCCATTGGATACCGATACTGTCTAGCATGGATAGTGCCACTACCCAATGTCGCGTCGAACGCCGACGAGGCGTAGCCGAGGAGTCCCCGCCATGCCCACGCTCCCCTGGATCACCCCGAACCCCGCCGCCCCCGGCACCGAGGCCGTCGTCATGGCCTCCCGCTTCGAGGTCCGCTCCCTCGCCGACGTGCCGCGCTTCTTGGCCAAGTCCCTGGTGGTCTGGCGCCAGTTGCGCACCACGCCGGGCGTCGTCGGCGCCTCGCTGGTCGCCCGCCCGCTCAAGCGGACCTTCTACACCCTCTCCGCCTGGGAGAGCCGCGAGGCCCTGAACGCCTTCGCCGCCGCCGAGCCGCACCGCGGTGTCATGACCGGACTGCGCCGCACCACTCGGGAGTCCACCTTCACCTTCTGGCGGACCCCCGTCGAGCAGCTCCCCGTCACCTGGCCGGAGGCCTACCGGCGCATCGACGCGGAGCGCACCCGGAACCAGCGGACGCAGGGCCCGCAGGCTCAGGGCCCGCAAACTCAGGGCCCACAGGCTCAGGGCTCGTAGGCTCAGGGCTCGTAGACCATCTCCGGGAACGCCGCCGAGGGCCCGTCCAGCAGGTGGTCGTCGTGCCCGCGCAGCCACCGGTCGAAGAAGTCCGCCACGTACGTCCGCGTCGCGAGCACCGCCCGCTCGGGCCGGATGCCCCCGATCGTCTCGCTCACCGGGCCGGGCTTGACCGCCCCCTGGGCGGCGAGCTGCGGCAGCAGCGACTCCGCGTCCGTGTACGAGCCGTGCCGCGAGCCCTCCAGCGTGAAGTCGGCGTGCCAGCCGGTGCTGTTGCGCCACAGCGCGTCCCAGCCGGGCTGCTGCTGGTGCGGCCCGGAGTCGGGGTTGCGGGTGCCGAGCAGCAGGAACGGCCGGTCCAGGCCCTTCTGGGCCACGTCCGCCAGGAAGACGCCGGTGCGCCCGTCCGGGCCGGGGAAGTGCAGCTGCCCGTCCATGTTGACGGCGGCGGCGATCCGGGGGTCGTCGTGCATGGCCTGGAGCGCGGTGGAGCCGCCACCCGAGTGGCCGACCATGCCGATCCGGTCGAGGTCCATCGCGGCGCCGAGGCCCGGCGGCAGCTGGGTGCGCGAGTACTTCAGGTGCGGCAGCTCGTCGAGAACGAACCGGGTGTCGTCGACCCGGGTGGCGATCATCTTGCGCAGCAGCGCGCCGGCGTCCAGGTCGGGCGCCGCGAACAGCCCCGGCATCACCGAGGTCGCCAACTCCCCGTTCGGGAGCGAAACTTCGGAGGCCTCCCAGGTGTGGTCGACGGTCACCACCACGTACCCGCGCGAGGCGAGGTCCTCCACCAGGCCCGTCCCCCAGGTGCGCGGGTCCCCCAGGCCCGCCGAGTACAGCACCACCGGCCGCGCCCGGCCGGGCAGCGCGGGCGCGTCGGCCCGGGCGTGGGTGCGCACGCCGGCCCAGTCGGTGCGGTCGGGCTCGAAGCCGATGTTCGACTGGACGACGCTCCCGGCGCTGCCGAAGTGCGCCGCCGCGTCGGGGGTCATGTAGGGCGCGCGGTCCTCGCCGATCGCGTGGCGCCCGGTCGGGTACCAGAAGCTGATCATCAGCTCGCGGGACCGCCCGGGCTTCCACGGGTCCTCCCGGTCCCGGTCGACCAGGTGCACGCTCGTGGTGCCGACCGCGTACGGGCCGGTGGGCGCCGGCAGCGCCGCCCTCGCCTGCGTCGCCGCCCGGGACGCCACCGGCGCGGGCCCCTGCGAGGCCGCCATCGCGCCGGGCGCCCCCGCCGCCCCGAGTGCCACCGCCGCCGCCAGCACCACCGCCGCCACCGCCCGTCCCCGTGTGCCGCTCATGCCCCGTCTCCTCCGTGCTCGCCCCGTTGTCGGTACGGGGGAGACGCTACGGGCGGGGCGGGGCGCGGCCGTCACACCGGGGAGCCAACTCGCCGACGGATACCCAGGTATGACGGTGCCATGGACCGGACGGACGAGGGGGTACCCCGGTATGACGCGCCTTGCGGGTCTACCGGTGCTTCCGCAGCTCGCGGCGGGCGAGCGAGCGCTTGTGCACCTCGTCCGGCCCGTCCGCGAGGCGCAGCGTGCGCACGCCCGCCCAGAGCTGGGCGAGCGGGGTGTCCTGGCCGACACCGGCGGCGCCGTGCGCCTGGACGGCCTTGTCGAGGATCCACTCCACGGTGCGCGGGGTGGCGATCTTGATCGCCTGGATCTCGGTGTGGGCGCCCCGGTTGCCCACCGTGTCCATCAGCCAGGCCGTCTTCAGCACCAGCAGCCTCAACTGCTCGATCCTGACCCGGGATTCGGCCACCCAGTCCTGCACGACCCCCTGCGCGGCGAGGGGCTTGCCGAAGGCCACCCGCGCGTTCGCCCGGCGGCACATCGCCTCCAGGGCGCGCTCGGCGATGCCGACGGCGCGCATGCAGTGGTGGATGCGGCCGGGGCCGAGGCGGGCCTGGGCGATGGCGAAGCCGCCGCCCTCCTCGCCGACCAGGTTCGCGGCGGGCACGCGGACGTCCTCGAAGAGCAGTTCGGCGTGGCCGCCGTGGTCGGCGTCGTCGTAGCCGAAGACCGTCATGCCGCGCTCGACGGTGAGGCCGGGGGTGTCGCGCGGGACGAGCACCATGCTCTGCTGGCGGTGCGGCTCGGCGGTCGGGTCGGTCTTGCCCATGACGATGATCAGCTTGCAGTCGGGGTTCATCGCCCCGGTGATGTAGAACTTGCGCCCGTTGATCACGTAGTCGTCGCCGTCGCGCACGATCCGGGTCTCGACGTTGGTGGCGTCCGAGGAGGCGACCTCCGGCTCCGTCATCGCGAAGGCGGAGCGGATCTCCGCCTCCAGCAGCGGGCGCAGCCAGCGCTCCCGCTGCCCGGGGGTGCCGAACTGGGCGAGCAGCTCCATGTTCCCGGTGTCCGGCGCGGCGCAGTTCAGCGCGGGCGGGGCGAGGTGGGGGCTGCGGCCGGTGATCTCGGCGAGCGGGGCGTACTGGAGGTTGGTGAGGCCGGCGCCCTGCTCGCCGGGGAGGAAGAGGTTCCACAACTCCCGCTTGCGGGCCTCGGCTTGGAGATCGGCGACCACGGGCGGGACGGACCAGGGCGTACGGGCCGGGTCGGCCAGTTGCTCGGCGAGCACGGGTTCGGCGGGGTACACCTGCTCGTCCATGAACGCGAGGAGCCGCTCGCGCAGTTCGGTGGTCCGGGCGTCGTGGGCGAAGTCCATCAGTGCTCCTTGAGGGTGCTGAGGCCGTGCCGGGCGAGGATCGGGGGCATCTCGGCGGCGCGCTCGAACCCGGCGCCGAGGGTGCGGCCCTGCTGGAAGCGGAAGTGGATGCCCTCGGCGACGACGGCGAGCTTGAAGGAGGCGAAGGCCACGTACCAGTCCAGGTCGGCGGCCTCGCGGCCGGTCGACTCGGCGTAGTGCGCGACCAGTTCGTCCGCCTTCGGGAAGCCGGGGGCGGTGGCCGCGAAGGGGATGATGCCGCCGCCGACACCGGCGAGTTCGGTGTACATCACCAGGAGGCCGACGTCGGTCAGCGGGTCGCCGAGGGTGGACATCTCCCAGTCGAGCACGGCGGCGATCCTGTCCTCGCCGTCCTCGGCATCGACCAGGACGTTGTCGAGCCGGTAGTCCCCGTGCACGAGCGCGGGCGCCGGTGAGACGGGCAGCCGCTCGGCGAGCAGGGCGTGCAGCCGGTCCACCTCCGGCAGGTCGCGGCTGCGGGAGGCGGCGAACTGCTTCTCCCAGCGCCGCAGTTGGCGCTCCAGGTAGCCCTCCGGGCGCCCGAAGTCCGCGAGGCCGACGGCCTCCGGGTCGATCCGATGGAGGGCGGCGAGGGTCTCCACCAGCCGCAGCCCGAGCGCGTGCACGCGCCGCTCGCCGAGCGCCGCCAGCGGCGCGACCTCGCGGTGGGCGGTGCCGGGGACGTACTCCATGAGGTACCAGGGCGCGCCGAGCACCTCCGTACCGGCGTCGATCAGCAGTGTGCGCGGGACGGGCACGTCCGTACCGCCGAGCGCCGTCATCACGCGGTACTCGCGCCCCATGTCGTGCGCGGTCGCGAGCACGTGCCCGAGCGGCGGACGGCGGAGTACCCACCGCCGGTCACCGTCCGCGAGCAGGTACGTGAGGTTGGAGCGCCCGCCCTCGATCAGCTCCGCCCGCAGCTCCCCCCTGACGCCGCCGGGCAGCTCCCGCTCCAGGTGGGCGCGGAGTCGGGCGAGGTCCAGCCCGGGCGGGTCGGCGGGGTGGTCGGACATCGGGCGGCTCCCTGAGGGTGGCGTCGTTGACTAAGCGCTTGCTTAGCATTCAACCGGAGGGTGTTTCTTGTCAATGCCACACGGTGTCCCCCGGGCCTCTTCCGCGTTTCCAGTGGAGGACCACGGGAAGGGCCCGACATGGGATACGACACGACGCTCATCGACGCCGCCACCGTCACCAAGGCGGCCTCCGAGGTGCAGGCCACCAGCGAGAACGGCCGCCGGAACACGCTGATGGAGGACGCGACCGCGGCGGGGGCCGGGCACCCCGGATGGAAGGCCTCCACCGCCGCCGCGGCCTGCGTCCGGGCCTGGCAGGTCCGGCTCCGCCGGGAGGCGGACGAGATCGAGGCGGCCGCGAGGGCCCTCGCCGCCTCCGCCCACAGCTACGTCACCACCGACCGGGCCCTGGCCGACGCCCTCACCGGGGACGCCGCCCGACTGCGGGGCGCCTGATGCTCACCGTCGACGCCCTCACCAAGGCCGACCCCCGACTGTGGCACCACGCCGGGGACGACGCCGCCACCACCGCCCGGCACTGCGAACACGTCGCCTCCGTCGCCCGCGACGAAGTCGCCCGCACCCTCGGCACCGTCTGGAACAGCCCCGCCGGCGACTCCGCCCGCGCACGGTTCGCCCGGCACGCCGAGTCCTACGAGGCGGCGGCCATGGCCATGCGGGCGACGGCCCGGACGTACGACAGGCTCGCCACCTCCGTCGAAACCGCCCAGGCGGCACTCCACGGCGCGCTCGACTACGCGAGCCGCCACCGGCTCACGGTCCACCAGGACGGCTCCGTCCGCGCCGATCCGGCGACGCCCACCCCGGAGGACACGGTCGAACAGGCCCGGCACCTGATCCTCTCGGCACTGCGCTCCGCCACCGAGGCCGACACGGCGGCCGCCGACGCGCTGCGGACACTGGCAGGGCTCGCCTCCCTCCAGGACCCCGCCGCCGCACGCGAGTTGCTCAACGGGGACGGCATCGGCGCACTCGCCGTCGCCCTGCGCCTCCAAGGCGGCGCGGGCGGGGGCGGGCTGCACGGGATCAACGTCCCCCAGCCCCTGATCGAGGCGGCCCGGATGGCGTCGGCCGAGACGGGGGTGAGCCTCGACCTGATCCTCGCCGTCCTGTGGCAGGAGCAGCAGTGGTACCAGAACTTCGAACCGGACCTGAACGGCCCCCTCACGGCGGCTGGGCGGGAGGCCGACTGGGCCGCCGAGGAGACGTTCAAGCCGACCAAGTCCCTCGGAATCACCCACATGAAGCTGGCCACGGCCCGCAGCGTCATCGACGCCTCCCCCGGCGACTTCCCGGACCTCGACGGACTCACCGACTCCCAACTCGCCCGCCACATCGAACAGCACCCCGACGAGGACGTCCGCCTCAGCGCGCACTACCTGAAGCAGCTCCGGAACGACCCGCACGGCGCGACCACCGACAAGGAGCTCTTCATGCTCTACGCGGCCGACACCCAACAGGTCCGCGACTCCAACGCCCGCTACGGCGACGACAGTTCGCAGCGCGGCGGCTCGATCAAATCCCGGGCCGACAACTGGGACCACCTCCAGCAGTCCCTCCGGGACGCCGACGCCTGGAACGGCCTCCCGGAGAGCGAACGCCGCAAGGCCCTCGACACGCTCGCCGCGCAGACTCCGTACGATCGCAAGGTGGACCTCAACCCGCTCTACTCCGGCGCCGGAGTCTCCTCCAGCACGTACGGAACCGGCCCCCTGCCACCCGACCGGGCACAGTTCCCCCCGACGCCGACCCCGCAGTCCCCGGTCAGGCCCGAACCGACGGTGCCCGCACCACGCCCCGGTCCGCCTCCGATCCCTCCGGCCAAGTGAGGCCGCTCACGGGGCGGTTGGTGGCGGCTGCGATCTTGCTGGCCTCGTCGGCCGCGTGCAGCGGCGGCCCACCGCCCCCGGTGCCGCTGCCGACCGAGGTGCCCGCGACGTCCCCGTACGGCACCGCCGACGAGCTGCTGGCGGCCCTCGGTCGCAACGGCATCCCCTGCACGGTCACCCTCCACGATGCGCAACGGGACGGCGGTTCCGGCACCGACTGCACGGCGGTCGTCGACGGCGTCTCCTTCGAGAACGAGATCAGTGCCTTCGGGCCGGGTACGAACCTCGACGCGATCGGAACCTCCGTCGCGTACCGCCGCGGCCAGGGCCAGACCCTCGTCGCCGCCGGACGCTGGTACGTCTACGTGCGCAACCCCGCCTACGCGGCCCGCGTCGCCGAGGCCCTCGACGGAGTCGTCCTCCCGGGCAAGGACCTGCCCGTCCCCTCCTACTCCCTCCCCGCCATCCCCGCCGCCCCCCGCTACGCCACCACCCAGCAACTCGCCGACGCCCTCGACGCGGTGGCCGGCTGCACCGACCGCAAGGACACCGGCGACGGCGCCCTCACCTGCCGGACCGGCTCCCGCATCGGCCACTCCCCCAACTGCGCGACCCTCCAGCTCCACCCGGACGACGCGACCCGCGACAAGGCCCTTCGCATCGCCATCTCCCACCCCGGCGTCCCCGTCTCCCTCGCCACGGCCGGCAACTGGACGATCAACCTCTGCGACTACACCCTGGCCGACCAAGTGGCCCACGCCCTGGGCGGCGTGGTCGTCTCCTACGACGGCCGGTGACCCGTACAGGCGTCCGTACGTTCCTCACCAGACCTGTCTCGCCCAGTCACCCCGGACGCGGTAGGCACGACCGTCGCCGAGTTCCTTCACCCCGCCGGAAACGACCTCCCTGTAGTACGGGTACTGCTCCGTCACCGCCGCCAGCAGGAACTCCAGGAACCCGCCCTCGAACAGGTCCCACTCCAGCATCGAGTCGAGCTTGGCGGCGACCGGCCACCGGTCCGGGTCCGGACCCCGCATCAGCCAGAAGAAGTGGTCGGAGTTGTAGTTGTTGGCCCACTTCAGCAGCCCGCCCTCCACCGGGAACAGCGGATACGGGCACTCGTCGTGGTCCCCGTCCTCGTAGGCCTGCGCCAGCATGGCGCAGTACCCGTAGGGTTCCGTCGTGCCGTACAGGAACCCCTCGAAGCCCAACGGCTGCCCGACCGTGACGCTGGGAGCCATCGACGGCGTGAAGATGTGCAGCTCGCCGCTGATGCTGATCGCCCCGTACCGGTCGACGAACGCCCGGTAGTCCGCAGGCAGTTGAAAGCCGATCGCCTCGGGCGCGAGCTCCCACGGCACCGCCACCACCCCCTCCGAGGGCGGCGGCCCGATCACCGCGCCGAGCCGCTCCAGCATCCCCTCGATGTCCACGTTCGCTCCCCCGGTCGACCGCTCCCGTCAGAACACCCTCATCCTGCCGGACGGTGACGACATCCGGTGGCGTCCGCGGCGGAGGTCGTCGGTCAGGGAACGTCCCAGGCACCCGCGCCCGTGAAGGCCGTCGCGGCGGGGACTTCGGCGGTCCGCAAGGACATGGTGAACCATGATCGTTCGATCACCGTGCCCATGACCCGCTCGGCCAGGAGGAACAGCTTCGGACCCCAGAGTTCGGTCGGGTCGGTGACGTCGATCAAGCCGCCGCACCAGGCGGGGTTCCAGCGGGGGTCCCCCTCCCGGAGGGGTGTGACGGGACCGTAGGGCTCCTCGTGGACGACGAGTTCGCCGTCGACCGCGTAGTGGACGCTGTCACCGCCGTTGACGTCGAGTTGGAGCCCGAAGCACCTGCCTCCTCCCCTCGACAGCGAGCGCAGCACTCCGGGCACCGCTCCGGCACATCCGACGACCTCCAGGGCGAAGACCAGCCCCGCGACCGTGCCGACGCCGACGTGGTGGCGCGAGGCGGTAGGGGCTGCCGTCGGGGACGAACCAGTGGGTGGGGTGGTCGGCGGGGACGGTGTACGGGTGGGCGGGGTCGGTGACCATGCGGACGATCAGTTCGGTGGCGGTGCAGTCGACGCGGAGTTGAGCTCCCGGTGGGCCGGTTCGTCATCCTGTCCCCCGCGCATGGCTGCGATCGTCCGTTCCCGCGATCACCGCAACCCCAACGTGCCTGGCGGTGGCTGGAGTTCGCTCAGCCCTCCTCGCACGGCCTGCTCAGCTCCACGTGATCGTTGCGCACCATCACCTGCGCCAGCCGCGCTGCAGCCGCCACCACGTCGGTCCAGGACGGTGCGTCCAGGTAGGCCTCGTCCCCGGCATCGGCACCTACCGCGTCCTGCACCACCCCGTAGGCGGCGCCGAGGCGCGCCATCAACTCGACCTCCTCGTCGGTACGGAGGCTCTGCCCCAGCCAGGGGCGCGGGTCGTCCGCGTCGCAGAAGTCGTCGAACAGCACGTGCACGATGTGGTCGAGGTCCTCGAACTCCTCCGGGTCGAGCCACACCTCGCGCTGCCAGGTCGGGCTGGCCAGGGCGACGACCGCCGGGACGACGTGCATGCGGTGGTAGGGCAGGGCCACGCCGTGATCCATCACGAGCCGAGGCTACCCATTCCGCCCGCGCCTGCTCGCCTGCTCGCCTGCTCGCCCGCTCACCCGCTCACCCGCTCACCCGCTCACCCGCTCACCCGCTCACCCGCTCACCCGCTCACCCGGCGAGGGTTTCGTGCTGAAAACCCGTTGCTTCTTGATCGGATGCCGCTCTACGCTGGCGGCCCTCGTCGTCGTTCCCGCAGAAGGGAGGCCCGTGATGTTCACCCCGAACCCGGCGCTTCCGATCGGCCGCACAAACTCCTAGACCTGCCCTGATCGGGTAGCGCCTCCGGCTCCACCGCCTCGGAGGCACCGTGATCTTCCGTCCCACCGTCGAGTCCGACCTCGACGGCTATCTCCCGCTCATCGTCACCGGCCCGGCCGGCGGCATCACGCCCGACGCCTACCGGGCCAAGCTCGCCGGCGGCCAGTACCGTCCCGCCTGGACGTGGGTCGCCGAAGGCGCCCCCGGCGCGGCGCCGCTCGCGCTCGCCGTCTGGTGGGGCGGCCCGGGCGACGCCCTGCCCGGGGCGCTCGACGGCGTGTTCGTCCGCGAATCCGTGGGGTCGCCCGCCGAACGCACCGCGCTGGCCGCCGAGTTGCTCACCGCAGCACACGCGGCGTACGCCGGGGCGGGCGCGGCCGTTCCGCCCGAGTTCCACCTCTTCCTGCCCGGCGACTGGCACGACCGGCCCGAGGTGGTCGCGGAGGTCGCCTGGCGGCGGGAGGCGGCCCGACGGGCCGGGCTCCCGGTGAGCCTGGAGCGGCTGCGCTACGAGTGGACGCCGAGCGCCGGCCTGCCGGAGCCGGCGGGGCGGCTGGTCTTCCGGGCCGAGCCCGAGGACGAGGTGTTCGTCGACCTCTTCCGCCGCGCGCTGGAGGACACCCTCGACGCCGCCTCCCACAAGGAGGCCCACCGGCTCGGCGCCGAGGCCCAGGCGCGGCAGGACGTCGCGTTCTACCGCGACTCCATGCCCGGGGAGCGCTCCTGGTGGCGCACGGCCCGGACGCCCGGCGGCGAGGTGGTCGGCTTCGGCCTCCCCTCGCGCAACCACACCTCCCCGGTGGTGGGCTACCTCGGGGTCCTGCCGGAGCACCGGGGTCACGGGTACGCGGACGAGATCCTCGCCGAGATCACCCGGGTCCTGGCCGCCGAGACGGACCCGCAACGGGTCCTCGCCGACACCGACCTGACGAACACCCCGATGGCCAGGGCCTTCGAGCGCACGGGCTACCGCACCATCGCCCGCCGCCTGGTGCTCTCCGCGCACTGATTCCGGAATACACGCGGGCAGGCGCCCGTTGCAGCGCAGCATGCACGATCATCAGGAGCCGCCCGGCGGCATACACCCTCTGCTCGCCGGGCGCTTCAGCCCCTCCCGGTTCGATCCGTCGGGGGTGGTCGACGACCGTGCCCTCGCGCTGCTGCTGGAGGCAGCGCGGTGGGCGCCGTCGGCGGGGAACTCCCAGCCGTGGGGCTTCTTCACGGGCAGGCCCGGTGAGCCGGAGCACGACCGGCTCCTCCCCCACCTCGCGCCGAGCTCGGCCCGCTGGGCGACGGACGCGGGCCTGCTCGTCGTCGCGCTGACGCGTCGGCACGTCGACGACTCGCAACTGCTCTACTCCGAGTTCGCGGACTACGACCTCGGCCAGGCCGTCGCCCACCTGACGGTCCAGGCCGAGGCCATGGGCCTGGCCGCACACCAGTTCCGGGCCTTCGACCTGGAGGGGCTCACCAAGGAGCTGGACCCGAACCCGGGCTGGGCGATCGTCTCCATGATCGCGGTGGGCACGGCCGCCGGCGACCCGCCCGAGGGCCGCACCCGGCACAGCCCCGCGCACCTGCGCTCCGCCCCCTGGTCGTGATCACTCGCACCACGGGCTCAGCTCACCGAGGCACCCGGGGCGAGCTCGAGGCCCGCTACCGCGAGGAAGTCCTCCAGGCTGATGTCACCACCGCCGGTGCCGTCGTCCCACTCGACGAGGAGCCCCGACAGGCCTCCGTTCCACGACTCCGCCGTGTCGGCCTCGACCTCGGGCCCGGTGTGCCACTCGACGCAGCCCAGGCCGTGCCGGTACCGGAGGTACAGGTACTGCCCGCCCACCGTCCAGGCGTCCCACTGCGACGGGCAGGCGGAGCACGTCTGCACGACCCGGATCAGCTTGCGCCCCTCGTCCGTATCCATGTCCGTTCCAGGATGGTCGCGGGGTGGGCGTCGTTCCGGCAATCGATTTCGACTCGCCCCTGCAGGCCGCGCAGGAAGTCGGCCCCGCCGACTTCCTGCGCAGAGCCCGCCTACCGAAGCGCGAGCGTGCAGAGCCGCTTCGTCGCCCGGGTCAGGGCCACGTACAGGTCCCGTTCGCCCGCCGGGCGGGCGGCGACGATGCCGTCCGGGTCGACCACGACCGCCTCGTCGAACTCCAGGCCGCGCGCCTCCGAGGCGGGGACCAGGCGGGCGTGGGCCTCGACGCCCGCCGCCGCCAGGGCGGCGAGGCGGTCGTCCGCGCAGACGACGCCGAGGAGTTCGCCCGGGTGGGCGGCGGCCTGGGCCCGTAGCAGGCCGAGGAGTTCGTCGGCGAGGCGGTCCGGGGCGACCGCGACCGTCCGGGGCTCGTCGCCGTGGCGGATCGAGCGGACGGGCGGCTGGTCCGGGGCGATGCGGGTGAGGAGTTCCGCAGTGGTGGCGAGGATCTCCTGGGTGGTGCGGTAGCTGACGGTGAGCGTCCGCAGGTCGAAGCGCCGGCCCAGGTGCGGGGCGAGCGCCTCGTTCCAGTCCCGCGCCGTCGCCGCCGGGCCCGCCTGGGCGAAGTCGCCGACCAGGGTCATCGACCGCCCCGGGCACCGCCGTACGATCATCCGCCACTGCATGGCCGTCAACTCCTGCGCCTCGTCGACGACGACGTGCCCGTAGGCCTGCTCGGGCGGGCCGTCGACCAGGCTCGCCGCCTCGTCGAGGAGCGGCACGTCGGCCTCGGTCCACGGCGCGCCCGGGGTGCGCAGCAGCAACGCCCGTTCGGCGTCCGCGAGGTGCGGCAGGTGCTCGGCCAGTGCGTCGGTGTCGGTCAGCAGGGCGTCGACGACCCCACCGGGGGCCAGTCGCGGCCAGAGCTCCTCGACGGCCCGGTCCACGTGCGCGTCGTCCAGGAGCGAGGCCCGGACGGCGTCGGCGTCGAACTCCTCGGCGCCGGTGGAGGGTTCGCCGTCCAGGCCGAGGTTGCGCAGGTCGCGGGTCGCCATCTTGTCGAGGTCGATGCCGGTGAGCTGGGCGACCTCGGCGTCCATGCGCTCCAGGTCCTCGGCCATGCCCCGGGCGAGCGCGCTGGTCAGGGCGTCCACGAGCAGCTCCAGGAACAGCCGGCGCGCCCGGTTGTGGGCGAGGCCGCTCCCCCGCGCCGCCTCGCGCGCCTCGGCGACCCGATCCTCCCCCAGGCTGACCCACTCCTGCCCGACGCGGACGGTGAAGTCCCCGCCGGGCGCCTGCCGCGTGCGGACCAACTCACCCAGCGCGTCCGCCAGTTCGGTGCCGCCCTTCAGCCGGGCCACCGCGAACCCGTCCACGGCGCCGGGCCGGACGCCGGCCAGTTCCTCACAGGTCGCCAGGACGACGTCGTTCTCCCCGAGGGAGGGCAGCACCTGGGAGACGTAGTCCAGGAAGCGCGCGTTCGGCCCGAGGACGAGCACGCCGCGCTCGGCGGCCTTCGGGAACGCGTACAGCACGTACGCGGCGCGGTGCAGCGCGACCACGGTCTTTCCGGTGCCGGGGCCACCCTGCACCACCGTCACCCCCCGGTGCGAGGAGCGGACGATCGCGTCCTGCTCGACCTGGAGCGTGGCGACGGCCGATCCCATCCGGCCCGTACGCCGCTCCTCCAGCGCGGCCGCCAGCGGGCCGTCACCGACGACGTCCCCGGAGGCGGGCTCGGAGCCGTCCAGCAGCTCGTCGCTCACGGCGGTCACGGTGCGGCCCGCGAGGCTCAGGTGGCGGCGGCGCCGCAGGCCGAGCGGGTGCACGGGCGTCGCCTCGTAGAAGGCCCGCGCCGCCTCCGCCCGCCAGTCCACCAGGGCGGGCAGCTCGTCCTCGTCCCGCTGCAGGCCGAGCCGGCCGATCCGCAGCACCGTCCCGTCGGTGAGGTCGATCCGGCCGAAGACCAGCCCGCCCTCCGCGCCCTCCAGCCGCCGCACCTCACCCGCCAGCCGCCCGGCGGCCAGCTCCCGCTCGTACACCTCACCCGCACCGTCGGCCACCGACGCGAGCACCCGGCCCAGCTCCGCCCGCGCCCCCGCGAGCCGCTCGTCGAACAGCTCGCCGATGGCGGACACGTGCGCCCGCTCCAGCTCGACCTGCTGTGCGGTGTTGCCGTGGATCTGCGACAAAGAGACGCCCCTCTCGATTCGACGCACCACTATGCAGAGGCATTCCGGGAAAGTAAATATTGACTTCGCCGCTGGACGTGTGGCTTTCGATTTAGGGCACCGGCAGTTTTTCGGGTATTTACGGTGGGGCCGGTTGCATGCCCCACCAGGGCGATCCCATCGGGGAGTGGAGGTGGAGGTGCCGTGGAGGAAATTCGCGCAGCGGGGGTTGACGGGCCTTTCTTCCGGCGTCTCTCCTATTGCCGGGCGGCCGGTCCGATCCACTGAATGATCACGCGCCGGCGGCCTGCCTCTCGTCCTGGCTCTTGTCCTACCTCTCGCCCCAGGTTTCGCCGAGGCCCGCCTGGATGGCGAGGACGGCGAGGCGGACGCGGTTGGTGGTGTCCGTCTTGGTCATCAGGTTCGACACGTGGGTCTTCACCGTGGTGAGGCCGATGTGCATGCGGTCGGCGATCTCATGGTTGGAGAGCCCGGCGGCGATCAGGCGCAGCACCTCCTCCTCCCGGTCGGTGAGGCGGGTGGCGGCGGGCCGGCGGTCGGGGCGGGTCTGCCAGGCGTGGGCGGCGCGGGCGACGACGCGGTGGAGGACGGTGGGGCTGTACGGGCTGTCGCCGGCGGCGGCGCGGCGGACGGCGTCGAGGACGGCGGCGGGGGCCACGTCCTTGGCGAGGAAGCCGCAGGCGCCGGCCTCCAGGGCGGGGTAGAGGCGGTCGTCGTCGTCGAAGGTGGTGAGCACGACGACGCGGGTGGCCGGGAGCAGGCGCAGGATCTCCCGGGTCGCGGTGGTGCCGTCGGTGCCGGGCATGTGGAGGTCCATCAACACCACGTCGGGACGCGCGAGTTCCGCCAGCCGTACGGCCTCAGAGCCGTTGGCGGCCTCCCCGGCGACGGCCAGGTCCTCGGTCGACTCGCACAGCATCCGCACGCCCGCCCGGACGAGCTGCTGGTCGTCGACGATCAGCACGCTGATCACGGCCGCGCCGCCGAACCCGCTGCGGGCAGCGCCGCGGCGATCCGCCAGCCGTCCCGTACCGGGCCCGCGTCGATCGTGCCGCCGACGAGGGCGACGCGTTCGCGCATGCCGAGCAGGCCGTAGCCGCCGTCCGCCGGGGCGGGCGGCGCGGGGCGCGGCAGGTCGTTGACCAGTTCCAGCACCAGGGTTCCCTCCGTCAGTTCCATCCGCAGCCGGACCCGGGCGGCCGGTCCGGCGTGCTTGACCACGTTGGCCAGGCCCTCCTGAACGAGCCGCAGGACGGTCAGCGACCGTATCGCGTCCAGTTCGGCGATCCGGGGGTCGATGTCGGCGAGGACGGCCGGGCCCGACTGCCGGGCGCGCTCCACCACGTCCTGCACGGCGGCGGGCAGGTCGGTGGTGTCGGCGAGCAGCGGGGCGAGGTGGTCCCCGGCCGGGTCGCGCAGCGCGGCGAGCAGGCCGCGCAGGTCGGTGAGGGCGGTGTTCGCGCTGGCGTGCACGTCGTCCAGGACCTCCGCGATGCGAGGGTCGGTCTGCGGCAGGACGTGCCGGGCGACGCCGACGCGCAGCACGGTGGAGGCCAGGTGGTGGGCGACCATGTCGTGCAACTCCCGGGCGATCGCCGCTCTTTCGCCCATGCGGGCGCCCCATTCGGCGAGGTCCCGGCTGCGTTCGGCCTCCAGCGCCCGGCCCTGGGCGGCCCTGGTCGCCAGCTCCGCCGAGCGGATGTAGGCGGCGAGCAGCACGGGGACGCTGACGATCACCGCTGCCCGGTAGAGCCCGGAGGGCAGGGTGGACGTCAACGGCGGCCCGAGGTGCAGGAGTTGCGCCGCCGCCAGAGCCAGCGAGGTGACGAGGGTGGGCAACCCCCAGCGCCGGACTGCGAGTTCGAAGAGGGCGGCGCTGGCCCCGATCTTCGCCTCCACCGTCACCGGCGGGGAGCACAGTTCGGCCAGCGCCAGCAGCCCGCACTGGCCGAGCGCCGCCTCCCAGGGGCGGAACCCCATCAGCGCGCCCAACGCCAGCACCCCGAGGCCGATGGACCAGTCGACGGCGCCCAGGGATTCGGGTCGACGCATGAGCAGCAGGTAGCCGAGGCCGAAGGCCACCAGCGCCAGCCGCATCAGCCCGAACCGTCGGCCGAACAGGCGGTCCATCCGTTCGCGAAGCACGGGACGAGACACTACGGGCCTGCGGCCGGGGGCGACTCCTCCTCCAGGCGGACGATCCGCCTCCTCCTTCCGGTCGGACGGTTCGGGCCCATCGCCCGAGGTGGCGGGCGGTCCGGCCCGGCGAGCCTGGGGCCCATGACCGAACATCCTGAACGCGTCGCCGTGGACGATGACTTGGCAGTGACAGCTGTCTCACCACAGGCCGACGGCCGGTTCGCGCGCCGGGGCCGGCACAACCGGGCGGCCGTCGTCTTCGCCGTCTCCGGCCTGGTCGTCGCCGGCTGGGCCGTCCTCGTCGCCCTCTTCGCGGACCCGCAGGTGCGGGTGACGTGGGCGGGCTTCGACGGCCTGGAGGCCACGGCGATGGGGCTGGCCGGGCGGCTGGCCGCCCGCAGCGACCCCCTGGTCAGCCTGGCGGCCGCCGGACTGGCCGTCTTCATGATCACCGACCTGTGGTTCGACGTCACCACCGCCCCCGCCGACGCCCTGCCGACCTCCCTCGCGATGGCGGGAGCGGTCGAACTGCCCTACGCCGCCGGGTGCCTGGCGTACGCGCTGCGCACCTTCGACCGGATGCGGCGCCGATGAGCCCGCGCCCCCGATCTCACGGAGCCTCCCACGTGATCGCCTCACTCGGACGATTCGCCGCCGTACGCCGCCGGTGGGTCGTCGCCGTCGCCCTGCTGTTCGCCCTGGTGGCCGGCGTCTGGGGCACCCAGGTGTTCGGCGCGATCACCGGCGGAGCGGGCTTCGACGACCCGCACAGCGAGTCCACCCGCGCCGACCGCGTACTGGCCGGGCCGCTGGGCCGGCAGCAGACGGACCTGGTGGTGCTGTACCGCAGCGCCGAACTGACCGTCGACGACCAGCAGTTCGCGGGCAAGGTGCAGTCGGCCGTGGCGGGCGTGCCCCGCGAGGACGTGGCGCGGCTGGATACGTACTGGTCAAGCGGCGTATCCGACTTGGTAAGCCTGGACCGCCGCTCCACGTACGTGGCCGTGCAGTTCAAGTCCGCCGACGACCAGGAGCGCGTCAAGGCGCTGCAGCGGATCGAAGGCCGGTTCAAGGTGGACGGCCTGGACGTGTCGTTCGGCGGCGTCACGGCGATGACCGAGCAGGTCAACACCCTCACCGGCCGGGACATCGGACGAGCGGAGTTGCTCTCCGTCCCGCTGCTGCTCCTGCTGCTCGTCCTGATCTTCCGCAGCGCCCTGGCCGCCCTGCTGCCGCTCGCCACCGGCGCCCTGGTGGCGCTCGGCTCGTTCACCGTGCTGCGGGTCCTGACGTATGTGGTGCCGATCTCCAGCAGCGTGATCAACGTGATCACCATCCTCGGGCTCGGACTCGCCATCGACTACGCCCTGTTCATGGTCAGCCGCTTCCGCGAGGAACTCGCCGCAGGCACCCCGCTGGACCTCGCCGTCCAACGCACCACGGCCACGGCCGGACGGACGGTCGCCTTCTCGGGCCTCGCCGTCGCCATCTCCTTCGCCGGGCTGGCGCTCTTCCCGTCCCGCTTCCTCAGCTCGATGGGCTACGCGGCGGTGTCGGTGGTCGCCTTCGCGGTGCTCAGCTCGCTCACGGTGCTGCCCGCGCTGCTGCGGATCGTCGGGCACCGGGTCAACTCCTGGCGGATTCCGATGCCCTGGGACGGCCGTGCGAGGGCGGCGGCGGCACGGCCGGAGACCGAGGGATTGTGGTACCGCACGGCACGGCTGGTGATGCGGCGCCCGCTGCTGGTCACCGTGGGGACGGTGGCACTGCTGCTCGGCCTCGGCGCGCCGTTCCTCGGCGTCAACTGGGCGCGGCCCGGGGACTGGGTGCTGCCCGCGAACGCGGATGCGCGGGTCGTCACGCAGCGGCTGTCCACCGAGTTCCGGTACGACCCGAACAAGGTCCTCACCGCCGTCGTGGAGTTCCCGGCCGAGGCCGACCGGCCCGCGTTGGACGCGTACGCCGGTCGCCTGAACGCCGTACCGGGCGTGAGCGGTGCGGCGGTCACGGCCGTCCACGGGAACGCTGCGCGGGTCACGATGCGGTACGCGGTGGACCCGATGTCGGAGAAGGCGCGGGTGATGGTGGGGCAGCTGCGGGCGCAGGCGCCGCCGGAGGGTGCGCGGACACTGCTGACCGGGATGCCGGCGAGCCGGGTGGACATCGTCCGGATGATCGGGGAACGGGCGCCGTGGATGGGGGTGTTCGTGGCGGTGGTGTCGGCTGTGGTGCTCTTCCTGGCGTTCGGGTCGGTGACCATTCCGCTGAAGTCGGTGGTGCTGAACCTGCTGTCGCTCGCTGCGGCGTTCGGCGCGATCACGTGGATCTTCCAGGACGGCCATCTGCAGGGGTTGTTGGGGTTCACCTCGATCGGCGCGATCGATGCGGACTTTCCGGTGCTGATCGTCGCGATCGCGTTCGGTCTTGCGATGGACTACGAGGTGTTCCTGCTCTCCCGGATCAAAGAGGCCCACGACCGGGGCGCTGCGCCGGAGGAGGCGATCGCCCTCGGGCTGGAACGGAGCGGACGGATCATCAGCAGTGCGGCGTTGCTGCTGATCGTGGTGGTGTGCGGGTTCCTGACGTCGTCGATTGCCTTCATGCAGATGATCGGCGTCGGCCTGGTCATCGCCGTCGCCGTGGATGCGACGCTGGTCCGGGCCGTTCTGGTGCCCGCGACCATGCGGCTACTGGGGAAATGGGCCTGGTGGTCACCCGGTCAGCGAGTGCAGGGATAGAGACGGGCGTGGCCTGGCGGCTTGCCGCCAGGCCACGCAGAGTTCGTCGTCAGACCTCGCCGAACTCCCCGGCTGAGGTCGCCGCAACGAAGGACCGCCAGGCCTCGGCGGGGAAGACCAGCACGGGCCCCTCGGGGTCCTTCGAGTCGCGGACGGGCACAAGGCCAGGAGAACCCACGGCGACCTCGACGCAGTTACCGCCTTGCTGGCTATAGGTCGACTTCACCCAGGACGCACCGGCAAACACCGCTGCCTCGACGCAGTTTCCGCCATTGCCGCTGTAGCTGCTCTTCCGCCACTGGGCATCAGTCAGGTCAAGATCAGCCATCAGACTCCACCGAACTCGCCGGCCGTAGCCGCCGCGACGAACGACTGCCAAGCGTCGGCGGGGAAGGCCAACGCAGGCCCCTCGGGGTCCTTGGAGTCGCGGACGGGCACCACGCCGGGAAGTCCGCGAACGACCTCAACGCAACTGCCGCCATTGCTGCTATAGCTCGACTTCATCCAAGCCGAGCCCCTCAGATCAAGAGCCGCCATCAAATCCCTCCGAACTCGCCGATCGAGACCGCCGCGACGAACGACCGCCAGGCCCCGACCGCAAAGACCAACGCGGGCCCCTCGGGGTCCTTCGAGTCACGGACCGGGACAACGCTGGGGAAGTCCGGCGAGACCTCCACACAGGAACCGCCGTTGCCGGAGTGCGACGACTTGAACCAGGTGGCGCGGGACAGGTCTGGGCTGGCCATGGGTCAAAGTTCCTTTCGTGCCTAGCGGATCAGATCGAGGGACGCTGCTCTGCTCAGAGCGTCCACCTGCAACCGATCGTAGGCCCTTTCCCACGCTCTGACGGTCTTGTCCTCCCTCACGACGAAGCCGTGGTCCGCAGCTTCCGTGTAACCCACAACGGACCGGTCGGCAAACGTCAACAATGTGACGAGCGAAAGAAAAGGAACGTGCTCAGCCAGACTGAACGGCGCCACCTGGAAGATCACATGGGGCTTGGATGCCATCTCGGCCAGGTGATCGAGCTGTGCCCGCATGGTGTCGGCGCCGCCGACCGGGCGCCGAAGGGCACTCTCGTCTATCACCACGTGAATGACCGGAGGCTCGGGGCGCCTGAGTAGCCGCTGCCGCGCCATCAGGTACCGCACCCGCTCCTCAGCCTGGTCCGGAGTGCTGCTGCCACGCTGAACTGCTGCCGCTTCGATCGCAGAAGCGTATGCCGTGATCTGGAGAAGTCCGGGAATCAGGTTCGGTTCGTAGATCCTGATCAACGAAGCACGCGCCTCCTGCGCTGCATGCTCGGGGAAGCCTTCCAAGAATCCCCTCCGACGCATCCCGATCCACGTCAGCTCTAACGTCTGGCCCGTCCCGAGCGCCCTGTCGGCGGCCCTGACGAACTTTCGGCTGGTGGATTTGCGGCCCGTTTCCACCGCCGAGATGTAGCTGTCCGAGTACCCCATGGCGTCGCCCAGCTCCTGCTGGGTCCAGCCCAACGCCTCGCGTGAGCTGCGAAGCAGTGCGCCGAAGGACTCGCGCGGGGACGACGTTGGATCAAGTTCCTTACGGTTCAAGGAGCTCACCCGATTCCACTTGTGATGCAGGCAAGTTGAACGACTGCCGAGCTTAGCCCACAGTGAGCGCTGCCGGTAGTCATGCAACTACTCAGAGGAGCGATCCATGAGCACCCCCACTCCCCCGAAGCCGTTCCAGGCGGTGATCTACCTCACCAAGGGGGAACTCACCTTCCCCGAGCGCGAGTTGCGCATGTGCGAGTCCTACGCCCGCACCTTCAACTGGGACATCTCCCTCATCGTCGTCGACACCGACGCCGACAGCTCCGGCCCCGACCGCCGTCCCATGCTCCAGGCCGCACTCCAGCGCGTCCTCGACCACCGCGCCGACGCCATCCTCATCCCCTCGAAGGCCACGATCTCCCCCATCGAGGGCGAGTTCAACGAGTTCTCCCACCGCGTCGAGAAGGCCTCCGGCTTCATCCAGGTGGCGACCCGCCGATGATCCACTACACCGTCGTGCCCGTCCTCCCCCTCCTCTCGCGCGGCCCCCATGAGGTCTGGAACGTCCGCAACTCCCGTACCGGGCGCCTCGTCAAGGCCGCCCCTCCCACCACCGGCCTCCGCTACTTCCCCACCCACGCGAGCGCCCGCGCCTGGATCGCCAAGAACTCCCCCTCCACGGAGGGTCCGTGACCACCCCCACCTGCCCCTTCGAGGTCCGCCTGATCGACTCCCGCAGCCCGCACTTCGTCCTCCTGGAGTGCTGGGGCATCTGGGACCTCACCCACCACGAGTACCTCCGCGCCGCCGGCTCCCCCGAGCGCATCCGGCGCTTCTACACTCGCTCCGCCGCCGAGGCCCACCTCCGCGCGCTCCCCTCCTGACACCTCGGGCGGCCTGGGATCCCAGGCCGCCCGAGGCAATCCCCGTGTCACGGGCCGGTGTTGTAGCTCCCGGTCACCGTGATGGCCACGACGGTGCTGTGCGCCGGGTAGGCGTCGGCGGCCAGGCGCTCACGGCTGTACGGCTGCCAGTCCACGTAGTATTTCGTCTTGACCGTCGGGTACTTGAGATAGACGTCGTGCAGGTACGTTCCGCCGTCGAGGCTCGGGAGGCCTGGCCCCTGCACCACCTCGACCTCTCCGTTCGGAGCCCTGTTCGGGCCTCCCGGATCCTGCGATACGAAGTCGTCCCTGATCGGCACGCCGTACTGCACGCGCACCGGCCCCGGTTTCGCACGCGCCCCGTACACATAGTCCAACGCCGCTACCAGCCCGGGCTGTTGCCCCTTGTACATCGGATTGCCCGTCCACCCGGCACTCCACCCCGCAGCGGCCAGCGCCGCATCCAGCTGACCGAGGCGCTCCCGGAAATCGCCGTCGAACGCCTCGTACACCGTGGTCGTCCTGGTGCAGGTCACCGGGAGCCACCGCTCCCGCGTGAAGGAGAAGCCCCGCCGCACCGTGTCGGTGCTGCACACGTCCGCCACCGTGGTCCCCAGGTACGTCGCCCACGGCAGCCCGACCTTCACCTTCTCAACCTGGCCGTCCAGTCGGGCGGTCAGCACCCGGTCCGCCTCCCGCGCCGCAGCCGAGTGCGCCGCCTTCTCCACGTCGGGCTGCGGCTCCGGCCGCAGCTCCACGTAGAGCCACACCCCCAGCCCGACGACTACGGCGAGAACCGCCCACAGGACCACCGCGCACCCGAATCGCACACGCTCCGCCACTCCAACCCCCCGATCAGATCAGCCAGGAATGTTCTTGGTCACGGCCTCCATCAACGGCGCGAGCCGCTGCGACAACGCGTCCAGGTCCGCCTTGCGCCCGTCCGACCACTGCGCCTGGCACACCAGCATCGCGTACCCGCCCGCCGCGAAGCGCTGCACCCGGCTGTCGTCGACCGGCAGTTCGTTCAGGCCCGAGTCCTTGGGCGGGCGGTGGACGGCGACCTGGTACGACTCGGAGTGGGAGCTCAACTCGGTCATCACGTGGACGATGTCGCCCTTGTCCTTCATGGCGAAGAGCGCCAGGTTGTACTGGTTGCCCTCGGTGTCCTTGTACAGCACCAGGTCGACGCCCACGCAGCCGTGCCCCTGGGTGATCCACCCGGCGAGGGTCGGCCCCACGGTGTCCGGGCCCGTGCAGCTCGTCCTCACCACGGAGGCGAGCATCGAGTACCCCTGCACCTTCCCCGGGAAGACGGACAGCGGGATCGGTTCGGTCGGAACACCGGCACCGGCGGTGGCGCTCAACGGCGTTGCGTCGACAGGCGATGCCGTCGATGTCGGGGCGGCGGACACCGTCGGCGCGGGCGGAGCCGCAGCGGGCCGGGACGGCTCCGGCTGCACGAGCACGTACGCCGACACCCCCGCCGCCACCAGCAGAGCCGCGACCGCCGGAACCGCTATTCGGCGCCACGAGCGCCCCCGCCCCGGCTCCGTCCCCGACTCCGGCCCCGCCTCCCCACTCGCCGAACTCGGCTCCTGAACAACGCTGTTCTTCTCAAAATCCTTGACGAACTGTTCCCACTGTTCGCCACCGGACTCACTCTTGGTCACAGCCCCAGGACCTTAGCGACCACCACCGACACCGGAGCACCCGGGGGTCGTTCGGAACCGCACCGTCCGCCCGCAACCCCGCGCCTACACTCGTACGCTGACGACCTATCGGCCCAAGGAACGGAGCGTACGAGCATGGTAACCGTCATCGACAAGGTGGCCTGGATCCACACGGAGAACGGCAAGGTCCTGAGCACCCGCTCGCGCGGCAAGGACGCCTACTACCTCCCCGGCGGCAAGCGCGAACCCGGCGAGAGCGACCTCGACACCCTCGTCCGGGAGATCCGCGAGGAGCTGACGGTCGCCATCGCGCCCGCGTCCGCGACGCCACTGGGCGTGTTCGAGGCGCAGGCCCACGGCCACCCGGACGGCGTCCTCGTCCGGATGACCTGCTACACCGCCGCGTACGAGGGCAGCCTGCAGCCCAGCAGCGAGATCGACGAGGTCGTCTGGCTCACCTACGCGGACCGGCAGCGCATCTCCCCCGTCGACCGTCTCATCTTCGACCACCTCCACACGGCCGGCCTGCTGGCCTGACGGTCCCCGCCCGGCCCACAGCTCAGGGCCCACGGCTCAGGCCGACAGGAGCTGCTGCTCGCCCTCGCCCCCGTCGGCCTCGGCGCAGGCCGCGACGAGGTCGTCCAGCGACACCCCGAGCGCGTGCGCCAGGGCGGCCACCGTGAAGAAGGCCGGGGTCGGGGCCCGGCCCGTCTCGATCTTGCGGAGCGTCTCGGCGGACACCCCGGCGGCGGCCGCGACCTCCACCATGCTGCGGTCGCCGCGGGCCTCGCGGAGCAGCGCCCCGAAGCGCTCCCCGCGTTGCCGCTCCTCCGGACTCAACGGAACTCTCACCATACCCGTGATACTAATACCGGTATAGTTATTGGGTCACGCCGACCGCCGCACGCCGCACCGCACGCGGCATGCAGCACGCGGCACACAGATCGCAGGGAGTCACAACACATGGTGGAGATCAAGACCGACACGGCCCTGGAGGCCATGCGCGAAGCCGGACGGGTCGTGGCGAACGCCCTCGCGGCAGCCCGTGGGGCGGCCGCCGTCGGCGTCAGCCTGCGCGAGCTCGACGCCGCCGCCCACGCCGTCCTGAACGAAGCCGGCGCACGCTCGCCCTTCCTCGGCTACCGGCCCTCCTTCGCCCCCACCCCGTTCCCCGCCGTGATCTGCGCCTCGGTGAACGACGCCATCGTCCACGGCATCCCCGACGACTACCGCCTGCGCGACGGCGACCTCGTCAGCATCGACTGCGGCGCCCAACTCGACGGCTGGACGGGCGACGCCGCGATCAGCTTCACCGTCGGCACACCCCGCCCGGCGGACGTGGCGCTCATCGCCGCCACCCAGCAGGCCCTGGACGCCGGCATCGCCGCCGCCACCGTCGACCACCGCATGGGCGACATCTCCCACGCCATCAGCACCGTCGCCCGCAAGGCCAACTGCGGCATGCCCGCCGACTTCGGCGGCCACGGCATCGGCCGCCAAATGCACGAGGACCCCCACGTCCCCAACCACGGTCGCCCCGGCCGGGGTTACCCGCTGCGCCACGGCCTCACCCTCGCCATCGAGCCCATGCTGATGGCCGGCGGGCACAACTCCTACCGCACCGACCCCGACGGCTGGACCCTGCGCACCACGGACGGCAGCCGGGCCGCCCACATCGAGCACACCGTCGCGATCACCGAGGACGGACCCCGCATCCTGACCTTGCCCTGAACCCGGACGGGTCGATCACGGGCCCGTCTCCCACTCACCCACGTTCCACGGGATCTCCCGCAGAACGTCCACCGGGGTCGGCACCGCATCCGGGAAGCACCGGCGGATCTCCTCGACCACCGAGGCGTCGACGGCGCCGACGTCCCAGCCCGTACTGTCGAACTCCCTCAGCACGAGCCTCAGTTCGCCGCCCTCGTACCCCGCGAACTCCGCGTCGATGAACTGCTCGCCCGGCGCGAGCAGCGCCAGCAGCTCCCGGGTGCCGATGCCCTCCCCGGAGGCGGCCTCCTCCAGCGCCGCGTACGGCTCCACCTGCCGGGCGCCGTCGATCCACACCTTCCACCGCAGCCCGGTCCCACGGCTCGCGAGACGCCCGAGGAGCTCCGCAGCCGTCACGTAGTGCCGGCCGCCGGCGGGATCGTCACGCCAGGCGGCGAACGTGACCGACCGGAACTCGTCCGGGGACCGTCCCATCGAGGTGTTCTCCGTCCTTTTCCCCACGGATCGGTTCAGTACGACAGTTTGTCCTGCAGCAACGCATGACGGAACTGATATCTCGGCCCCTCCGCCCGCAGCACCTGCCGGTGGTACGCGTCCTCCAGGAAGTTCATCCCCCGGGCGGGGAACTCCCCCTGGATGTGCAGCTGGAGGAACAGCAGCGTGCTGCGCCCGGCCTCCGAGCTGGCGCTCATCACGCAGATCGCGCACGGCACGGCGATGCCGATCGTCTGGACGATCCCGGCGACGACGTCCTTCTCCCACATCAGGCTCTCCCGCAGCCCGAACCCGAGGCCGACGCAGAGCCCGAAGAGCGTCCCGAAGACGACGTCCCAGCGCAGCTCCTGCTTCCAGATGGCGTACGGGTCGCTGTGGATGCCCGCCTGGGAGGGCAGGCGGGCGGCGCCGATGATGAGGGAGACCATGAGCATGCCCCACAGCCCGTTCAGCGGCCCGCCGAGCGGGTGCGCGTCCTGGGCGACGCCGTGCGGGAACAGGTACCGGAACCCCACCGGCAGGCCCCCGGCGGCCGCGCCGGGCAGCAGCGGGAGCCGCGAGTAGACGGCTCTCCACGTCAGCCGCCCGGCCCGTACGGGTGCGGGGTGGACGCGCATCGCCGAGACCCCGGCGATCGCCCCGGCCCCGGTGCCGACGCCGAGGAGGACGGCGAGCGAGGCCGCCGCCTGGTGGGTGACGTTGAGGACGTAGTCGGCGGACACGATGCCGATGACCAGCCCGACGATCAGCGCCACCCCGGGGTTGAAGCCCAGGCGCCGCCGCCGTCGGCTGCGCGGGAACCGCCAGCCGAGCCCCTCCGGGCGGAAGGCGCGCAGCTCCGAGGCCGTCCCGGCGGCGAGGCCGAGGACCAGGCCCGTCGCTGCCCCGACGAGGCTGCCCGCGCCCGCGCCCCGGATCTGGTGCGTGTTGAAGCCGCCCCAGCCGTAGACCAGCGCGCCGCCGAAGGCCGCCGTGACGGTGCACACGGCGCCCAGCATGCCGATCCTCGGGAACGCCCGTTCCCAGCGCGGGAGTTGGCGCCAGTCGAGGCTGTAGGTGTCGTGCTCGCGCATCTTGCCCGCGAGGTAGCTCAGCCACCGCCGGGCCTGCGCCGCGTCGTAGGCGACCGGGCCGGAGGGCTGGCGCGGCTGGTACGCGATGCTGATGAACCGGTCGAGCAGGTAGGTCATGACGTCGTCGGGGGTCGCGAAGCGGTCCTCGTCCAACAGGTCGTCCAGGGCCTCGGGTTCGGGGAACGCGTCGCGCACGAGGGTCAGGCCGAGCGGGACGTCGAGGGCGCGGGAGACGACGCTGTCGGGCCGGCGCTCCAGGTGGTCCATCAGCCGCTGCCAGGGTTCGGGCGCCGGCTCCACCTGGTAGTGCCGCAGGTACCGGGCGGCCACGGCGCCGGGGATCGGCGCCAGCTCCAGCACCGTCGCGCCGGGGAGGTGGCCGGCGCGGATCGTCTCGGCGAACTCCTCCGTGCGCGCGAACACCACGACCCGGGACACCGCGTGCTGGCCGATCTCCCTCAACGCGGCCTGGCGCAGGGCCGGTTCGAGCTCGTCGAACCCGTCGAGGAACAGGGCGACCCGGCCGCCGTACACCAGCTTCTCCGCCGCCCGGCGCCCGTACTGGCGCTGCTGGCGCAGGGTGCGGTGGTCCTCGGCGATGCGGGCGGCCGCCCAGTCGGCCAGCTCGTCCCGGCTCGCGTCCCATCCGGTGACGCTCAGCAGGACGGGCACGGGCACGGCGGCGCGCTCGGCCGGGTTCCGGATGCCGCGGCGGTGCCTGAGCGCCTCCACCAGGGTCAGCAGCGCCGTCTCGGACTTCCCGCTGCCCGGGCGGCCGAGCAGCGCGATCCGGCCCGAGGGCAGGCCGCCGTAGAGCCGGAACAGGTCCTTGATGCCGCCGCCGGCCGTGAGCGTACGGGCGTCGGCCGGGGGGACGCCGGGCAGCGGCGGGAAGGGCGCCGGGCTCTCCGCGTCCCCGAGGGCCGCCGCCATCGGGCTGGCGACGCCCCGGCGGGACCACTGCCAGCGCACCGGGATGGGCCAGGGGGCGCGCAGCTTACGGTCGTACGAGGCCTTGTTCCACTGCTGGAACACCTCCTCCATCAGCGCGTCGGCCGCGTCGTCGAGCCGCGTGCCCGCCCTGCCGTCCGGCGACGCGTGGTGGTGGACGTGCGCCGCGTGGCCGACGGCGAGGCCGCCGTGGTCGGCCGAGACGGCGGTGTGCCCGGGGCCGCTCAGGCCTGGTGCGGACCCGGGTGGGGAGGGTTTCCGAGGTTCACGTCCCCCATCTGCCAGGCGGCCGCGGACCCGTGGTCGGCGCGGATCTCCACGTTCCCGCCGACGGCCACGCCGCCACCAGCGCCGCCGGTCGCCCGGGAGGCGGCCTGCAGTTCCTTCACGGCGCGGTCCAGGGCCTCGGCGAAGCCGGCGTCCTGCTCGACGGCCTCCTCCAGCGCGTCCTGCACCCGCCGCCTGGTCCGCTCGCTCGGCTGCTCCTGCCCGGCCGCGGCCTCCTCGTCCAGCCTCCGCAGCGCCGGGTCCTCCCCGAGCTTGCGACCGACCAGCTCGTGCAACCGGTCCATCCCCGCGTCCAGCGCCCGGTCGACCTCCCCGTCAGCCCGGCCGGCCACCCGCTTCGCCTTGCGAACGGCCCACGCGAACACGTACCCGACCGCGATCTCGATCCCGACCACTGATCCCCCAGGACAGTATTGGCTCCCCATCAGACCGTACCCTGCCGCACGGCTCCGACAGAAGGCGACGCGGTCCTACGTCCCTCGTCCCAACGAGCTGCGTCCACAGGCCGATTGACGGCGGCCGGGGCCCGCGGACGATCATGGCCGGAGGAGGTGGTGCCCATGTGGGGCAAGTGGATCGGCTGCACGGTGCCGGAGGCGGCACGGGGGCGGTTCGCCGAGGCCCAGCGCGGCTGGTCGGCGATCGGCGGCCGGCCCGGCCTGGTCGGGCAGGTCGGCGGCTGGGACGGGGCCACCGGCCGGGCGCACGTCCTGGCGCTGTGGGCGGACGAGGAGGCGTACGGGCGCTTCATGCGCGAACAGCACGACGCCGTCTTCGCGGCCACCGGGCAGGGCGGCAGCTACACCGCCATCGAGGTCGCCACCGGCCCGACCGTCCTCACCATGGCGGGCGACGCGGGCGACAACCTGCCCCTCGCCCTCCGCCGCGCCACCCTCCTCCGCGTCGCCGACTGCCACCTGCTGCCCGGCCGCGACGACCACTTCCTCCAGGTCCAACGCGACCGGTGGGCCCCGGGCATGGCGGCGGCCGGCGGCATGCTGGCCGGCGCCGTCACCCGCCTCGCCCCGCACCGGCACCTCGTCACCACCCTCTGGACCAGCCCCACAGCCCACGCCCGCTACGCCGCCGACCACCTGCCCGGTCTGCTCGCGCGCGCCGAACTCGACGCCGACCTCCACGGGATCACCGGGCACGTCCTTCCCCTGGAACCGACCTGGCGCGTCTCCGCCGACACCTGAGCCGCGCAGTGAGCACTGCGAGCGGTCTCACATTGAACACGTTCAGTTTTCCTGCGACGATATCGCCCGTGAAAGGAAGCACGGGGAAGCGGGTACCGACGAGGCCGGTGCTGAGGGCCGAGGGCGCCCTGGCGTGGTTCCTCCGCGCGGCAGCCCGATACCTGGTCGCCCTCGCGTGCGGATGGGGAGCGGCGGTCGACGGGCTCGCCCTCTTCCTACGGATGGACAGAGAGCTCATCGCTGCTCTGGGAATGGGTCTGCTGTTCTACCTCGGCATCCCGTCCCTGGTCCTTCTCCTGCTGACCGCCCCGATGCGGGAGGGCGAGTACCACAGGCTCGTACTCACCTTCGTGCTGTGCGGACCGGCGATGTTCATCGGACTGTTCCTCGGCGGATGGTGGCTGATCGGCCTGATCCTGTTCCAGATCGGCTACGTCTCCTTCCTCCTGCCGTCCCCACGCCTGCGGCTCGTCGGCCGACGTGATCGCCTCCGCTCCCCGTAGCGACATCAGGCCGGCACCTACGCGGCGGCCGCGCCCCGCGAAGGCGCGCCTCCCCCGACCCCGTGCTCCCGGTTGTCGGTCGCCAGGACGTCGCCCGGGACGGTCGAGCCCGCCAGGCGGCGCTGGGCGCCGATCGCGGGGTCGGAGATCGAGGCCGTGAGGCGGTAGGGCGGGTCGCCGATGACGGTGCTGTGCGCGTCGGTCGGAGCCGACAGGCGCTGCTGGACGGCGAAGCCGTCGAAGCCCGGACAGAGGGCCCCGGCCGGGAGGGTCACCTCCACGGAGGCGCCGCCGTCCGGGCCCACGTGGACGGTGCCGCTCCCACCGGGCGGAGCCTCCTCGTCGGAGACGACCGGGAGGCCGTGGGCGCCCGCGACCAGGCCGTCCGGGCCCTCGATCTCCACCGCCACGCCCTGCGGCCCGAGCGGCGCGGACAGGTCCATCGCCCGGCCGCCGGGGCCCGGGGCGAGCCCCAGGACGATGGTGAAGTGGCCGGGGTCCGACGCCCCGGAGCGTGAGAACCCGTAGGAGCTGAGCACGAGTTGGGGCCCCGGCAGAAGCGCGTCCCCCATCGCTCCGGCGAAGGTGAAGGAGCCGGGATTCGGCGCGAAGTGGTGGAACCCCTTCGCGCCGCACCTGCTGCCGTCGGAGACCCCGCCACCCGGCAGCGCGACGTCCGCCGTCGGCCGGGGCGACGCGGGCACGGCCCTCGGGCTGAACGGCGCCGGACCGGCCGTGTTCAGCAGCCCGTCCGGGTCCGCCGCCACCAGGACGGCCAGCACCGCCGCGAAGGCCGACAGGACCACCACCGTCCGCCGCTCAAGCCGGAACCGCCAGGCCCGCCGAACCCTGCGCGCCCGGGGCGGCGCCTCGGGCGCCCACCGCCGCCCGCCCGGATCCACCGGCGGCTCCACCCGCCACCGGGCGGTGAGCATCCTCGTCCGGGCGGTCGGCTCCTTGACGGCGGCGCCCCTGACGAAGCGCTCGTCCAGGACGAGCCCCTCGAACGGATCGGGCGTCGACGGCTCCGGCTCGTGGGACGGATTCTCGCGGGGTTCCTCAGCGGTCGGCACCGCGCCAGTATGCACGCCCGTTCGGACACACCCGACCACCGGCCCGGCGGGCCCTACAGCGATTCCCGCTCCGCCAACACCCCGTCAGGCCCCAGCCGGTAGATACGCGGCGGCCCCATCGCCGCCACGGCCGCCTTGAGCGCGGCCTCCTGCCGCGCCAGGTCCGGAGCGTTCGGGTCCCGCACGAGGAAGCCGTGCAGGCCGACGGCCTCCGCGACCAGCTCGCCCGGGAGCCGGGACGGGAAGTCGATCATGAACTGCTGATCGCAGACCAACTCCACCCCGGGCCAACTCCCGGCGTAGGCCCGGCCTTTCGGAGGGTAGACCCCGTGCCGCAGGTTCGAGCCGGAAGCCTGGTCGATCGCCCCACCCGGGTACAGGCGCCGCATCAGTTCAGCCGTCCGCCGCTGGTCCGGTGCACCGACCTGCCTCAGCAGGCCCGGCACCGCCCCGTCCGCGTACACGAGCAGACCGGTCTTGGCCCCCACGATTCCTCCCTCTCCACGAACGTCCGTCACGCGGTCGCAAGGTACTCGCCGGCACCGACAGAGGCCCGTGGCCCACAGGGACGGGCCCGGAACTGCGCAGCCGCCCTCCATCAACTCCCCTGCGACTGCGCCTCCTTGGCGGAGGCCTCCAGGCGGTGCCAGTACTCCCGGTACCAGGCCTCGTCGCCGCCGTCCATGTTGCTGTTGCTCTCCCGCAGGCCGGCCGCGCCGTCGATCAGCTCGCGGACGATGTCGGCGTGGCCCGCGTGGCGGTTGGTCTCGGCGGTCATGTGGAGGATGACGAGCTGGAGCGTCACGTCCCCGTCCTCGCCCCACCACGGGACGCGGCCCATCGCCTCGAGGGGCAGCTCCTCGATCGTCGCGTCCGCGTGCGCCCAGGCACGGCGGTAGAGGCCGAGGACGGACTCGCGCGACTCGTCGGCGGGGGCCCACATGTCCGCGTTGGGCTCGGCGCCCTCCTCGTGCCAGGGCAGGGACTCGGTGTGCGGGCGGCCGAACGTCGGCCCGAAGTAACCGAGTTCGACGCTGGCGAGGTGCTTGACGAGGCCGAGGAGGTTGGTGCCGGTGGGGGTGAGGGGGCGGCGGACGTCGTACTCGGAGAGGCCGTCCAGCTTCCAGACGACGGCCTCGCGGGCCGCCTTGAGGTAGCGGTGCAGGGAATCCTTGGGGTCGTTGCGCTTCGTGGTCTCCATGCGCCCGAGTCTCGCATCCGGCTGCGGCGGACGCCGGGCCGGTCCTACGGTGTCCGCAGCGGGCCGGAGTTGTAGGGGGCGTGGGTGGAGCGGGATCGTCTTGCCGGGGTGCACGGCCCGGGCGGGCCCGGGTCGGGGTACGCGGTCGGCGGGCGCCTGGTGCTGACGTCGGCGCACGTCACCGGCGCGGCCGGCGGCAGGGTGACGGTCTTCCACCCGGGCGGCTCCGGCAGCGCGGAGGGGTCCGTGGTGTGGGCCGGCACGCCGGGCGGGCGGGACGACGCGGCGCTCGTGCTCGTCGGGGAGTCCCCGCACTGGCGGCCGCTGGCCGACCCGGTGCGTTGGGGACGGCCAGACACCACCCGCCCCGGCGCCGCCTGCGAGACCTGGGGCCTGCCCGAGGAGGCGCAGCGCCCGGGCTGCGCGGCGGAGGCCTCGCACCTGCGCGGAGAGCTGAACCCGGGCAGCGGGTTCGTCGGCAACCAGTACGTCGTGGACCTGCGCACGCCCGCCGACGGGTGGCCGGAAGGCGGCGCCTCGCCGTGGGGCGGCCTGTCGGGGGCGGCGGTGTTCTGCGACCGCTACCTGACCGGCGTCGTCGCCGCCGACCGCGCTCGGTCCGGCCACGGGCGGCTCAATGCCGTACCGGTGTACGTGCTGCTCCACGACCTGACCTTCCGTGCCAACCTCGCTGCGTACGGCGGCAGTTCGGGCGACGGGCCGGCGGCGGTCGAGTTCCAGGACCTCGCCGACCCCGCCGCCCACGGCCGACGCCTGCGGCCCCGTACCCCGGCGGCACTGCTGGAGGCCGGGCGCCAGACCGTCCCCTTCCACGGGCGGGAGCAGCTGCTCGCCGACCTGACCGCGTGGTGCCGGCGGGACGGCTTCGGGGCCTGGCTGCTGCACGGCCCGGGCGGCCAGGGCAAGACCCGGCTCGCGCACCACCTGGGGCGCGGGCTCACCGCCGACGGGTGGACGGTGCTGTGGCCGCGCTCCGGGGCGCAGCGAGGGCAGTTGCTGGAGCTGCGGCGCGCGGCGAGGCCGCTGATGGTCGTGCTCGACTACGCCGAGACACGGCCCGAACAGCTCACCGCGCTGGTCGAAGCCGCCGCCGAGCATCCGGGGCCGAGCCCGTTCAAGCTGCTGCTGCTCGCCCGTACCGCGGGCGACTGGTGGCAGCAGGCGCGCACGGCGACGCGGCAGGCCGAGGATCACCTCGGCACCGCCCGTACGCACCGCCTCACGCCGTTGGAGGACGACCCCGCGGCGCGGGCGGGGCACTACCGGGACGCCGCGACGGCGCTCGCGGGCGCGCTGCCGTCGGTGGACGGGCTGGACGGGCTGGACGGGCTGGACGGGCACGACTGGGTGAGGGCGGCGGCTGCGCTGCCGTTGCCCGCCGACCTGCACCGGGAGGAGTACGGGAACGCGCTCACCCTGCACATGACGGCGCTGGCCGACCTCCTCGACTCCGCCTCCGCCTCCGACTCCGACTCCGCCGAGGCCGCGCCCAGTGACCACGACAGCGGCGCGCGGAACGTCGAGGACCGCCTCCTCGGGCACGAGGCCCGCTACTGGCGCGACAGCGCCGCCGCCCGAGGGCTCACCCCGGCGCTGAGCACCGACACCCTGGGGACGACGATCGCGGCGGCACACCTGGCGGGCGCGGGCGACCGCGAGCACGCCGACCGGCTGTGGCTGCGCGTACCCGCGCTCGCCGACCAGCCGCGCGACCGCCGCGACCGGGTCACGCTCTGGCTCGCCGCGCTGTACCCGACCCCGGCGGTCGGCGGGGCGCTGTGGGGGAGCCTCCAGCCCGACCGGCTCGCGGAGCGCCACGTCGGCCGAGTACTGGAGGCCGACCCGCAACTCGCGGACCACCTGCTGCGGGGGGCCGACGAGGAGCAGGCGGCGCAGCTGCTGACGGTCTACAGTCGCGCGGCGGCACACGCGGTCCTCCGGCTCGGCGACCGACTCACCGAACTGTGCGTCCGCCACCACGGGCAGCTGGCGGCGCACACCATCGCCGTCGCCACCCGGGCCGACCACCCGCAGCCGCTCATCGACGCCCTCGACGCCGTCGCGGCCGACCCCGGCACCCTGCTCGATGCCCTCACCAAGCTCTACGTGCGGCTCCCGCACCCCAGCCGCCGTCTCGCCGCCACCGCCGTCCACCTCACCCGCACCATCGCCGACCGGTACCGCGCCCTGGCCGAGGCCACTCCGGGCGCCCACCTGCCCGACCTCGCAGGCGCCCTGAACAACCTGGCCGTGGCCCTGGGCAGTCTCGGTCGACGGCAGGAAGGACTGGCCGCCATCCAGGAATCCACAGCGATCTGCCGCACCCTGGCCGACACCGACCCCGGTTCCTTTCTCCCGCACCTCGCCATGGCCCTCAACAACCTCTCGAACCGGCTGGCGGACCTCGGCCGCCGCCAGGAGGGGCTCACTCCCATCCAGGAAGCCGCCGCCCACTACCGCACCCTGGCCGAGGCCGACCCCGACGCCCACCTCCCCGACCTCGCCATGGCCCTCAACAACCTCTCCAACCGGCTCAGCGACGTCGGCCGAGGGCAGGAGGGGCTGGCCCCCATCCAGGAGGCCACGGCAATCTGCCGCACCCTGGCCGAGGCCGACCCCGGCGCCTACCTCCCCGGCCTGGCCACCTCCCTCAACAGCCTCTCCATCCGGCTGGGGGACCTCGGCCGACATGGGGAAGGGTTGGCCGCCATCCAGGAGGCCGCGACGATCCGCCGCACCCTGGCCGAGGCCAACCCCGACGCCTACCTCCCCGACCTCGCCATGACGCTCAACAACCTCTCCATCGCCCTCGGGGAACTCGGCCGACGGCAGGAGGCGCTGGCCACGGTTCAGGAGGCCATCGCGATCCGCCGCACTCAGGCCGAGGCCAACCCGGACGCCTACCTCCCCGACCTCTCCAGCACCCTCAACAACCTCTCCACCCGGCTCGGCGACGTCGGCCGACGACAGGAAGGGCTCAGCGCCGTCCAGGAGGCCACGGCAATCTGCCGCACCCTGGCCGAGGCCAACCCCGACGCCTACCTCCCCGACCTCGCCGGCGCCCTCAACAACCTCTCCGTCCGGCTGGGAGACCTCCGTCAGTACGCGGAAGGACTTGCCGCCATTCAGGAGGCCACGGCAATCTGCCGCACCCTGGCCGAAGCCAACCCCGACGCCTACCTCCCCGACCTCTCCAGCGCCCTCAACAACCTCTCCGTCCTCCTCAGCCGCCTCGGCCGCCGGGAGGAGGGGCTGACCGCCCTCCGGGAGGCCATCGTGATGCGCCGCGCCCTGACGGAGGCCAACCCCCGACTGTTCGAGCCCCTCCTCCAGCAGTCGCTGAGATTCGAGGCCCAACTCCGCGCCCCGGCACCGTAGTCGGCCCGAGCCGGAGCCCCGGGTTCGCAGGCACCGCCGGTCAGGCGTCGTAGTACTCACCGTCGTCGCCCTGGAGCCGTGCCCCCAGGATCGCCGCCACCTCGCGCATCCTCGCGATCACCGCATCGCTCGGGTTCTTGGACACGATCCGCCCGGAGTTCCACCACATCGGAGCCATCGCGAGGCCGGGCTCGGCGGCGACCAGCGCGTCCCACTCCGCCTCGGTGATGTCCCGGCCGTCCCCGTCGTCGTCCCACCAGTTCTCACGCCGGGTGATGTGCACGTCGTAGCCCATGGCCGGGCACAGTAGACCAGCCAACCGACAGGCCCTATTTGAGCAACTGGAACCCGGGTCGGCGTACCCACGCCCGGAGGAAGTCCACCGTGCCCAGGGCGACCGGCCACTCCTCCGTGACGGCCAGCACGCCCGGGAGGCCGGCGACCACCGCCTCCTGGCCGTCGAGCAGTTCGGCCTTGGCGACGCCTCCGACGACGTCCATGATCGCGGCGGTCAACAGCGCCGCCAACTCGATCACCAGCGTCGGTCCGGACATGCGGAGAGCGTAGCGGCGTGCGGGAAACCCGGTTGACCCGTGGCGAAGGATGGAAGGCGTGATCTCCCGTGAACGCGCCGTGGAACTCGTCGAATCCCTGTTGGCCGAGGAGAAGTTGAAGTGGCCGAGCCTTCAGCGCTACGAACTGGCGATCATCCACGTGTCCAAGCACGAGTTCGGCTGGATCGTCACGTGGAACACCGCGGAGTTCAAGCGCACCCGGAACGTCCGCGACGCCCTCATCGGCAGCGGCCCGTTCCTGGTGGACGGGGGGGACGGGAGCATTCACCACATCCCCACCACGACCTACATGGATGAGAGCTGGGAGCGGCTCTACCTCCACCAGATCAAGGGCATCAGGCCGCCCGACCCGCTCCTCACCGCCGTCCGCGTGCTCGTCGAGTCCGCCGGGCCCGTGGCCGCCATGCACCATCTCCGCAAGCAGGCACCGAAGTTGAGCCTCGCACAGGCGCGGGCGTACGTCGACGCGCTCCGCGACGGGGCCGTGCCGCCCGAAGACCTGCTGGATCTGACCCTGGAAGAGGAACGCTGCCCGCCTCTCCCCATCGGAACGTTGGCCGGCCCCGCAGCGTGACGCCCGGCGAAAACGGTTCGCCCGCGCCGCAGTTCGGTCGCCATGATGACCCGATGAACGATGACATCAGAACCGAGCCCCCGCACCTCGCCGGCGACCGCGCGTCGCTCGTCGCCTTCCTCGACTACCAGCGCCGGACGCTCGCCTGGAAGTGCTCGGCCCTTTCCCCGGAGCAGCTCCGGGCGCGGGCCGTGCCGCCCTCGGGGCTGTCGCTTCTGGGGCTGGTCCGGCACGCGGCGGAGGTGGAGCGGAGCTGGTTCCGGAACGTGGTGAACGGGGAGGACGTTCCGGCGTTCTGGCCGCGGCGGGCGGACGGGGAGTTCGCCGAGTTCGACGTCGAAGGGGCCGACGTCGACGAGGCGTTCAGGATCTGGGAGGCGGCCTGCGCGCGGTCGCGCGAGATCGTCGACGGGATCGAGTCGCTGGACGCCCCGATCTCGTGGCGGGAGGAGACGTTCTCCCTGCGCTACATCCTGACGCACATGATCGAGGAGTACGCCCGCCACAACGGGCACGCGGACCTGCTCCGCGAGATCCTCGACGGGAGCACCGGCGAGTAACCGACGGATCGTAGGCGTCCTGTTAGTCTGCATGCCATGGTCAAACGGGGGGCAGGGCAGCGCAGTTCGGACAGGACGACCAGCGGCGGCGGCCAACGCGCGCTGATCGCCGCCAACTTCGTCAACCGGGTGGGCAACGGGCTCTTCAACACCGCCTCCATCCTCTACTTCACCCTTGTCGTCCACCTCCCCGCCGCCCAGGTCGGCGCCGGCCTGACGATCGCCGGCCTGTGCGGCCTGGCGGCCGGCATCCCGGCCGGGAACCTGGCCGACCGGTTCGGCGCGCGGCCGGTATGGGTGATCGGCCTCTGCCTCCAGGCCGCCACCATGTCGGCCTTCGTCCTCATCGACGACTGGCTCGCGTTCACCCTCGTCGCCACCCTGGACCGCCTCGCCGGTACGGCGGCCAACGCCGCCGGCGGGGCGCTGGTGGCCCGGGTCGCCGGGGAGCGTCCGGCGGCGTTCCGGGCGAGGCTGCGGACGTTCGGCAACCTCGGCGTGGTCGTGGGGACGCTGGGCGCGGCGGTCGCGGTGCAGGTCAACACCCGGCCCGCGTACACCGTGCTGATCCTGGCCGACGCCGCGAGCTTCGCCGTCGCCGCGCTGCTCGTGCTGCTCGCCGTCCCGAAGCACCCGCCGTTGCCGCGCCCCGAGGGGCACCGGCAGTGGACGGTGCTGGCCGACCGGCCGTACGTGTCGTTCGTGGCGCTCTACAGCGCGATGGGGTTGCAGTACCAGACCGTCTCGCTCCTCCTGCCGTTCTGGCTCACCGCCCACACCGACGCGCCGCGCTGGACGGTGTCGGCGGTGTACGCGGTGAACAGCGGCGTCTGCGTGCTGCTCCAGAGCAGGATCGGCTCGACGGTGGAGTCGACGCGGCAGGGCGGGCGCGCGATCCGGATCGCCGGGCTGCTGTTCATGGTCAGCTGCCCGCTGATGGCGCTGACGGCGGACGTTCCCATGTGGGTGGCGCCGGTGCTCGCCGTCCTCGCGGTGTGCGTGCACAGCGTCGGGGAGGTGTGGGAGTCCTCCGGCGGGTACGCCCTCGGGTTCGGGCTGGCGCCCGCCCACGCGCAGGGGCAGTACCAGGGCTTCCTCGGGATCGGCTTCGAGGCGGGCCAGGCACTCGCCCCCCTCGTCCTCACCGGGGCGGTCCTGGCACTGGGGCAGCCGGGCTGGCTGCTGCTCGGGCTGTTCTTCGCGGGCCTGGGCGTCGCCGGCCCCCCGATCGCCGCCTGGGCCGAACGGACCCGCCTCACCGAAGCGCTCACCGAGCCCGTCAGCCGGCCAGCGCCTCGGTGATCTGCCGGGTGGTCTGCGCCGCGACCCGGGGGTTCACGGCGGCGTAGTGGGTGTGGGCGTTCAGCCCGGTGGCCAGCGCCCAGCCGCGCCCGCGCGCCCAGGTGGCGTCGTCGACGCCCAGGGCCGTACGGAAGACCTCCCGGCTGCGCGCGGACATCAGGGTGAAGGCGATGGTGAGGTCGCGGGCCGGGTCCCCGACGCCGAGGTCGCCGAAGTCGATGACGGCGGCGAGGCGCCCGTCGACGGTCAGCAGGTTGCCGGTGTGGAGGTCGCCGTGGAACCAGACCGGCGGGCGCCCCCACTCGGGGGCGTTGAGCGCCGCTTCCCAGACCTCGGTCGCCGCGGCGGCGTCGAAGACCCCTTCCAGCGCGGCGATGGCGGCCCGGGTGTCGGCGTCCCGCTCCGCCAGCGGTGATCCGGCGAGGTCTCCGAGCTCTCCCCCGGCGTCCTCGACCGCGATCCCCTGCAACGCGGCCAGGAACCCGGCCATCGGGAGGGCCGACGACGAATCCGCCGGCCCCTCCACCGTCGCCGTCTCCCCGTCCAGCCACCGCGACACCGCCCACGACCACGGGTACCCGAGGCCGGGCCGGCCCACCTCCACCGGAACGGGCACGGCCAACGGCAGGTGCGGCGCGAGCCGGGGCAGCCATGCGGACTCCTTCCGCGCCTGCCCGATCGCCCCCGCGTGGCGGGGCATCCGGACGGACAGGTCCTCGCCCAGCCGGAAGATCACGTGGTCCGATCCCGCCTCGTCGACCGGTTCCATCGGGAGCCCGGCCCACTGCGGGAACTGCGCGTCGACCAGGCCCCGGGCGAGGCCGGCGTCGATCGCGGGGCGGACGTCCTCGACGTCATCCGCTGCTGCCACGATCCACCTCCCGATCCCCGTCCCATCGGCTCGCGGCCCCGCCGTCCAGCGGGTTTCCGGGGGATCGGCCGTTCCAGACGTTCTGTCATGTTCCCATGACCTCAGTGAAGTTCGGAAAGATGCCAACGCCACGGCCCACCTCAGGGCACCTCCGTCACGATCCAGTCCGCCGATGTGCCGTCCCCGCCCGGGCGGGCGGCGACGTGGCCGGGTTGGGCCTCGGTCAGGTAGAGGTCGTTGCTGTTGAGGCCGGACTGGGACTTGAGGCGGGTGTGGCCGCCGGGGGCGGGGGCGATGGTCCAGGCGGCCTCGCTGGTGCGGCACTGGCTGAAGCGGGCGTTCCAGAAGTCGCCGACGGTGACGCAGCCCCGGAAGGCCTCGTCCGGGTCGTACGCGGAGACGTTGGTGGCCGTGCCCTCCGGCCAGAGTTCCCAGCGCTGTCCGGCGCCGGGCACGCAGGCTTCCAGGCTGACCTGGCTGGTGCCGGCCGTGTGGTTCAGGCACGTCCCGGAGTGGACGTTGCGCAGGGTGTACGCCGATGCCGCCGCCCGGGCGGTGGCCGGGGCGGCGAGCGGCAGGAGGAGGGCGGCGACGGCGGCTGCGGTCGCCGCCCCGCCGTGAGGATGAACCGGCATGCAGCGGCTTCCAGTTGCGTGCGGAAGGGGAGGGAGGGGAGGAGAGTCGAGGAGCGGAGAGGTGCTCGTGCCTGGAGAACGCGGAACCGCCCCGATGATGGACGGTCCGCGCGAGAGTTCCCCCGAAAGAGTTCGTGCGCGATTTGCAGCGGCGCTCCCTACCGCGCGCCCACCGGCTCCGACAGGGGCGCGGCGGCGGCCGGCTCCGACAGGGGCGCGGCCGCGGCCGGAACCGGAGCCGGCCTGCGGCGCAGCAGCACCGTCGCGCCCAGCACCGCCGCCGTCCCCGCGATGACCGTCCACCCCAGCGGCTCGTCGAGCACGACCCCGCCGAGGACCACGGAGACGACGGTCATCAGGTAGACGACGGTGGCCGAGGCGGCCGGCCCGTCCTTGGTGATGATGACGGTGTTGAGCAGCACGGCGAACCCGGTGCACACCACGCCCAGGACGATCAGCGCGACCGTCGCCTTCGCGGAGGCGTGCACGGCGGGCAGGCCGAGGAACGGCGCGGCGAGCGCGCTCAGCACGGCGGCGGTGCCCAACTGCCCGCCCGCGAGCATGAACACCGGGATCCCGCGCGGCGCCAGGAACCGGCCCACGTAGGCGAAGCTGGAGCCGAAGCTGACGGCGCCGAGGACGCAGCTGACCAGGCTGGAGGCGGTGACGTGGGCGTCGTGGCTCCAGGGGGCGGAGACCAGGACGACGCCGAGCACCCCGAGGGCGATGCCGCCGAGCCGGCCGAGGCCGAGGCGCTTCTCGGAGCCGAGGAGGACGGCGGCGGTCATCGTCCACACCGGCGCGGTGCCGCTGAGGATGCCGGCGATGCTGCTGGAGCCGTCGCGCTCCCCGTAGGCGAAGAGCAGCCAGGGCAGGGTGTTGCCGAGCAGGGCGGCCACACCGAGGTGGCCCCAGGTGGCGAGGCCCTTCGGCAGCCGCTGGCGCTTGGCGAAGCCGATGGCGAGGACGACGGCGGCGCCGAGGACGAGGCGGGCGAGGACCATCTCGATCGGTGAGAAGCCGTCACCGGCGAGCTTGATCCAGAGGAAGACCGAGCCCCAGACGAGGCTGAGGACGCTGAGGCGGAGCAGAGCGGACGTGGACACGGCGGTGACGATCCTTCACGGTGAGGCGCACGCCCCGGGTACGCGGGTACGGAGGCACGGCGGATCGCGGGGCGGCAGCCGTCGGCTGCTCCCGGTGTCGTCCGTACGGGAGGGCTCCGCGGGGGCGTGGTCGCGGGCTCTGCTCACAGCCTCGCCCGCACGCCCCCGGCGCGTCCATCGCGCCCTGCTACCGATGACCTTGTAGTCGGCGCTTACGAATGAGCGGCCACCGACTGCGCCGCCCGTGCCGTCCGCGCCTCCTCCCCCACGGCGGTCTCGCGCAGCGCGTCGAGCACGGCGGCGATCTGCGGCACGCCCCGCTCCCCGGGCCGTACGGCCGCGAAGACGCGCCGGCTGGGCGCCTCGGCGGCGAACGGGCGCACCACCACGCCGTCCCTGCCCACCGGGCGGGCCAGGCGCGGCACCAGGCTGATGCCCAGGCCCGCGCGGACGGCGGCGAAGGTCGCCTCCCAGTCCCCGATGGTGTGGGTGGCCTGCGGGGTGAACCCGGCGGCGGCGCAGGCGGCGAGGGGGATCTCCCGGCACATGCCGACGGTGGCGAAGATCCAGGCCTCCTCGGCCAGGTCGGGCAGGCCGAGCGCCGGCTCGTCGACGAGGCGGTGCCCGGTGGGGAGGGCGACGTCGAAGACCTCCCGCATCAGCGGCACCTTGTCGAAGCGCGGGTCGTGCTCGGGGGCGTCGGGGGCCTCGACGGCGATGGCGACGTCCGCCTCGCCGCGCGAGAGCCGCTCGAAGCTGTCGGGCGGGTCGACCTCGGCGAGTGCGGTGCGCAGCCGGGGGTGGCTGTGCTTGAGCAGGCCGGCGGCGGGCAGGACGAGCGGCGCCAGGGTGGTGGCGAACCCGGCGACCGAGACCTGTCCGGCCTCGCCGTCGCGCTGCGCGGCGAGGTCCTCGTACAGGGCGTCGATCGCGCCGAAGACCCGCGCGGTGTGCCGCAGGACGAGCCGGGCCTCGGGGGTGAGGCGCAGCCGCCGCCCGGCCGGTTCGGTGAGCCGGACGCCCAGGTCCTTGGCGAGGGCGGCGAGTTGCTGCGAGACGGCGGACGGGGTGAGGTGCAGGGCGGCGGCGACGGCGCTGACGGTGCCGTGCCGCTCCAGCTCGGTGAGGAGCCGGAGGCGGCGGAGGTCCAGGTCGGCGGGGTGGCGTAGGCGTCCGGTGGCTGATTCCATGTCTACGCCAACCGTCCCGGGCGGGGCGGGTGTTCCGCCGGAGGCGTCACCGTCCGAGCTGGTCGGCGAGGGCCTCGACGGTGCGTCGGCGCATGGTCATCAGGGCGACGGCCGAACCGTCGGCGAAGTGGAGCCGGAAGCGCGCCATCATCTGGGTCCGGGGGCGGCGCTCCACCCGTTGGACGGCGTCGCGGGAGGCCTGCCAGACGAGTCGGCCGGGGTTGCGGATGTCGACCGGGACGACCACGACGGCCGTGCGCCGGTCGGTGACCACCAGGAGCCTGCGCGTGGGCAGGCCGTCCGAGCCGGGGAAGCCGCTCGCGATGCTGCCCTGGCCTCCCGAGACCGCCCCGATCCGCGCCAGCCGGTTGCCGATGCCCGCTCCGGCGCCGTGCCCGACGCCGCTCGATCCGGCGACCGGGGTCACCGTCGCGATGTCCAGCAGGCGCTCCCCGGGCTCCAACAGCGGCTGTACGGCCTGGTGGTAGCGGTTGATCAGGATCTCGGTCATGCGGGCCAGGGTAGCGGTCATCCGGTCGTCCGTTCGAGCGGCGGCCACGCCCTCCCCCGCCCGGGGGAGCCGGTCGGCCCCCGGGAGGACGGCCGGTCGGCTCCGCCTCCCGCATGCTGGTCGGCGTGACGGCTGTACGTGGAACGAGCAGGTGGCCCGGGTGTGCGGCGGCGGCGTGGGGGGCCGTCTTCGCGGTGCCGAGCTTCTACTGGGCCCTGGGCGGCACGGGCGGCGCCTCCAGCCAGGTCGCGCCCGCGCTGGTGAAGCTGGCGGAGGACCGGGTGACGTGGTTCCTCGTGGTGCTCTGGGTGACGGGGGCGCTCAAGCTCGTGGGCACCGTGCTGGGGATCGCCCTGCTGCGCCGCCGGGGCCGGCGGACGGACCACCTGCTGCAACTCGCGGGCTGGGGTGCGGGGGTGCTGCTGGTCTGGCACGGCGCGCTGTTCGTGCTGCAGGGGCTGCTGGTGCTGGCGGGCGTGCTGCACCTGGCGCCGGAGCTGGTGCCGGTGAGCCGCTGGTACACCTTCCTGTGGGGGCCGTGGTTCGTGCTCGGCGGGGTCTGCTTCGCCCTGGCCGCGCGGCTGCACCTGCGGCTGGTGGAGCAGCGGCGCTCCTGCGCGGTCGCGGGGGCGGTCGGCGGGGGCGGGGCGCTGCTGCTGTCGGCGGCGATGCTGCTGGGCGGCATCGGCTGACAGGGAGGCCGGGGTCAGATCTAACGCATCGTCAGTCCCATTGCGTTGCACGCTTGTTGGATGGTGTTGATCACACTCGACAGTCGCGTATACCGATGATCTTATGAACGCACTTAAGAACCCACGTCCAGCCGCCGCAGACGGGGCGGCCGGAGAGACGGAGGAACGGTGCGCCCTGTTCGCGGCTCGGTCGTCCTGCTGGCGGTGGGGGTCACGGCGACCTTCGCCCTCGCCACGGGGGACACCGGCTCGCAGGGCAGACCGGTCGCCGCCGCCACAGGAGCCACCGCCCCGGAACCCACCGCCACCGCGGCCCCGGAGCCGAGCCCCGTCCCCACCCCGACCCCCACCTGGGACGGCCAGGTCAGGATCCTCGGCGACGGCTCCACCTCCGACACCGGCCCCCAGCCCAAGCAGCCCGTGCCCGAGAAGCTCAAACCCGGCGAAAAGCCCCCGCAGTTCGTCGTCTTCTCCTGGGACGGCGCCCTGGAGGGCGACGACCACCTCTTCTCCCGCTTCCGCGAACTCGGCGTGCGGACCAACGCGCAGATGACCTTCTTCCTGACCGGCATCTACACCCTCCCCCGCTCGAAGAAGACCCTCTACCACCCCCCGCAGCACGACCCGGGCGCCGCCTCCATCGACTTCGCCACCGACGGCCACATCAAGGAGACCCTGGAGCAGCTGCGCCTCGCCTGGCTGGACGGCAACGAGATCGGCACCCACTTCAACGGCCACTTCTGCGGCGCCAAGGGCGGCAAGGACTGGAGCGTCGACGAGTGGAAGAGCGAGCTCGACCAGGCCTCCTCCTTCGTCACCCACTGGAAGACCAACACCGGCTTCACCGACCTGCCCCCGCTCCCCTTCGACTACGCCAAGGAGCTGGTCGGCGGCCGGGCGCCCTGCCTGGAGGGGCAGAAGAACCTCCTCCAGGCCGAGAAGGCCGCCCACTTCCGCTACGACGCCAGCTCCCCGGGCGAGTTCCAGGTCTGGCCGGTGAAGAAGGAGGGCGTCTGGAACTTCCCGCTCCAGATGCTCCCCTTCCCCGCCCGGTCCACCCAGGGCCTGTCCATGGACTTCAACTTCCTCGCCGGCCAGTCCGGGGACAGCACCAAGGGGGACCCGAAGCGCTACGACGCCTGGGAGAAGGAGGCCACCGCCAGCTACCTGGCCGGCTTCGAGCGCGTCTACAACGGCAGCCGCGCCCCGCTGTTCATCGGCAACCACTTCGAGACGTGGAACGGCGGCATCTACATGCAGGCGGTCGAGGACGTGATGACGAGCGTCTGCCAGCGCGAGGGCGTGCGCTGCGTCTCCTTCCGGCAGGTCGCCGACTGGCTGGACGCGCAGGACCCGAAGGTCCTCGACCAGCTGCGCCGCCTCGACCCGGGCCAGCCGGCGGACTGGGCGCGGCTCGTCAAGTAACACGGCTGGTCAAGAAACACGGCTGGTCAAGTAGCGCGCCCGGGCCACGTGGTGTCAGCGCACCGCCTTCGCGTAGTCCGTCCAGATCCGCATCGGCACCGCCGAGTCCGGCACGTCCGGCGCGGCCCCGCCGAGGCCCTCCAGGGAGAGCAGCTTCATGTCCCGCAGGTCCGCCCGGAACAGCGTCACCGCCGTCGCCGCCCGTCCGTCGTAACCGACGTACCACCCCGCCGTACGGTCCGCCGTCGTGCCGGTCTTGCCCGCCACGTCCGCCCCCGCCTCGGCCGCGGTGTGCGCGCTGCCCTCGCGCACCGCTCCCCTGAGCGCCGTGTCCACCTCGCGCGCGGCGCCCGGGTCCAGCGCCTTGACGGGGGCGGGCAGTCGCAGCGGGAGGGCGGCGCCGTTGCGGCTGACGGAGAGCACCGAGTACGGCTCCGTCCGGGTGCCGCCCGAGGCGAAGGCGGTGTACGCGCCGGCCGTCCGGATCGCGCTGGGCGTGGAGTTGCCGGTGCCGAAGGCGGGCGTCAACTCGCCCATGCTGACGGGCAGGAGGCCGAGGTCGGCGGCGGTCTGCTGCACCCGGTCGAGGCCGACGTCCATGCCGAGCTGCATCATCGGCCCGTTGACGGACTGCTCCACCGCCCCGCGCAGCGACACCGGGCCCCAGCTGCGCAGGCCCTCGTTGGCCGTCTTGACGACCTTCCCGTCCCGCCCCCAGTACGGGCCCTCGGGCGTCATGACGTTCACCCCGTTGTCGCCGTCGTACGTGGTCGTCGGCTGGACGGGCGCGCGGGGCTCGCCGCGCCTGCGCAGCACGCCCTGGGTGAGCCCGGCCGCGTACACGACCGGGGTGAAGGCCGAACCGACGGGCACCGTCGAGGTGTTGGCGTCGTTGTAGCCCTGTTTGAGGTAGTCGGCGCCGCCGTAGAGCGCCGCGATCCGCCCGTCCATCGCCACCGAGGCGGCGCCGACCTTGACCAGCTTGTCGGCCTCCCGGTGCTCCGGGTCCAGCCCCTTGGTGGCCTCGCGCACGGCGGCGGCCAGGGCCTCGACCCTCGGCTTCTCGAAGGTGGTGCGGATCTGGTGGCCGCCGAGGTCGAACTGGGCGGGGGTGATGTCGCTGTGGCTCTCCACGTACGCGCGGGCGGTGTCGACCAGGTACCCGATCTGGCCGCTCATCCCGGCCGCCTTCTGCTGCGGCTTGGGCTCGGGGAAGACGGTGTAGCGGGCGCGCTCCTCGGGCGAGAGCCGGCCGATCGTGACCATCCGGTCCAGGATCCAGGACCAGCGCTCCTCGGCCCGCTTGCGGTTCTCCGCTCCGAGCGCCGGGTCGTACTGCCCCGCGCCCTTCAACAGGGCGGCCAGGAAGGCTCCTTGGCTCGGGTCGAGCTGCGAGACGTCCTTGCCGTAGTACGCGGAGGCGGCGCGCTCGATGCCGTAGCTGCCGCGGCCGAACCAGCTGGTGTTGAGGTAGCCGGCGAGGATGTCCCCCTTGCTCATCCGGTGGTCCAGCTTGATCGCGATGACCATCTCGCTGAGCTTGCGGGAGAAGTCCTGGCGCTGGTTCAGGTAGATGTTCTTCACGTACTGCTGGGTGATGGTCGAGCCGCCCTGGGTGTCCCCGCCGGTGGCCATCTCGTAGACGGCGCGGCCCATGCCCTGGACGGATATCCCCGGGTCGGAGTAGAAGGACTCGTTCTCGGCGGCCAGCACCGCCCAGCGCACCGGCTCGGGCACCTGGTCCAGCGGCACCTCCTGGCGGTTGGTCTCGCCGACCCGGGCCATCTCGGTGCCGTCGGCCCAGAAGTAGACGTTGTTCTGCTGGGTGGCGAAGGCGTTGAGGTCGGCCGGGACGGCCGTCGTCGCGTAGAACCAGGCCAGCCAGCCGGCGAGCACCCCCGCTGCGCCGGCGGCAGCCAGGAGCAACTGGCGCCAGGACGGCAGCCAGCGGCGCAGGCCCCGCCGCCCGGCGCGCGGGTAGTCGATCCGCAGCCGCCGCCTCTTCCGCTCCCCGTCCTTCTCCTTCCCCTTCTCGTTCCCCTTCTCCTTCTCGTTCCCCTTCTCCTTCTCGTTCCCCTTCTCCTCCGCCGTGCCCTTGCTCTCCCCGCGCGCACGCACCGTCCCCGGTCTCCGATCCGTTCGTGGCCCTCGGCCGACAGTCCCCCTCGACTGATAGACGTACGAACGAGCCCCACGCGTCGCAAGCGATCCGATGTGATCATGGCCATACCGGCCCGCGAACCCTGGCACTCCGGCCGTGCCCCGGACCGCACCACCCGTGCCCGACCGCCACAATGGCCGCATGAGGATGATCCACACCCTGCTCGGCGTGCTGCTGCTCCTGCTGGTCGTCGGCAGCATCCTGCGCACCCTGGTCGTCCCGCGCGGGCTCTACTCGGCGCTGGTCTACCGCCTCTGGTCGGCGCTGCGCACGCTGCTGCGGCTGTGGGCGACGCCCTTCGGCACCTACCGGGCGCAGGACCGCGCGCTGACCTGGCTGGCGCCGCTCGTCCTCACGGGCATGCTCGCGGTGTGGCTCAGCGGCATGCTGCTCGCGTACACCCTGCTGCTGCACGGCACCTCGGAGCTGACCTGGTCGGTGGCGATCCGCGAGGCGGGCTCCAGCCTGTTCACCCTCGGGTACGCCAGCGGCGAGCGGCTGCAGCTGTCCGCGATCGACTTCATGGCCGCCGCCAGCGGCCCGCTGGTGATCGCCCTGCAGATCGCCTACCTACCGACCATCTACGCGGCCTACCAGCGCCGCGAGACCGAGGTGACCCTCCTGCAGTCCCGGGCCGGCGAGCCCGCCTGGGGCCCCGAGCTGCTGGCCCGCCAGTCCCTCGTCGACACCGAGACGGCCCTGCCCCAGCTCTACCGCGACTGGGAGCGCCTGGCCGCCGACATCGGCGAGAGCCACTCCAACTACCCGGTGCTGCTCGCCTTCCGCTCCCCGCAGGCGAACCGCAGCTGGGTGGTCGGCCTGATCGCCGTGATGGACGCCGCCGCCCTGCACCTGGCCCTGTGCCCGCGCTCGGCCCCGCCGGAGGCCCGGCTGGTGATCCGCGCGGGCTTCACCGCGATGCGCGACATCGCCCGCGCGCTGCGCATCGACTTCGACGCCGACCCGGACCCGGAGGCCCCGATCCGCCTCACCTACGCCGAGTACCTGGGCGCCGTCGCGATGGTCACCGCGGCCGGGTTCCCCCGGGAGCGGCCGGTCGAGGACGGCTGGCGGCACTTCAACGGCTGGCGCGTCAACTACGAGAGCCTCGCGTACGAGCTGGCGCGGCGCAGCGACTCCGTCCCCGCACTGTGGTCGGGCCCGCGCGACTTCCGCGCGCCGGTCATCCCGCCGGCGCGGCCGACCGACCGCCGTCCGAACGCGGAGGACCACCCTTCACGATGATCTGATCGTCCGTCAATTTTCCTCGGTCAAGCGGGCCTTGCCCGTCCTCCGGTCGTCGTTCTTCCACGAAGAATCTGGCATCATGGGACGCCACACCAGGCCCGGCCGCGCCCGACCTCCCGTCCGGCGGAAGGTGAGGAACCCGTGACACCCGCCGACGCCCCCGCGTTCCCGATCCCCCGCGGCTGCCCGTACCGGATGCCCGAGGGGTACGAACTCCTGCGCGACGCAGGCCCGTTGTCCCGCGTCACCCTGCACGACGGCCGCACCGCCTGGCTGGTCTCCGGCAGCGAGGAGGGCCGGGCCCTGCTGCTCGACGCCCGCCTCTCCGTCGACGTGTGCCACCCCGGCTTCCCCACCCTCTCCCCCCAGCTCGCCACCCAGTCCGAGAACGGTTTCAGCCCGCCGCTGAGCGGCGTCGACGACCCCGAACACGCCCGCCAGCGACGCCTGGTGATCCCCGGCTACGGCGTCCGCCGGATCGCCGCGATGCGCGCGGAGATCGAGCGCACCGCCGAGCGCCTCCTCGACGCCGTGCTCGCCGCCCCCGACCGCCGCGCCGACCTCGTCACCGACTACACCCTCCCCCTCGCCTGCGCCGCCGGCTTCGCCCTGCTCGGTGTCACCCCGGAGGACGGCCGTTACATCGCCGAGCGCACCCGCCGGGTGCTCTGCCCGGCCGACGAGGCCGAGTCCGCCGCCGCCCCGCAGAACTTCGCCGAGGTGCTGGAGCGCCTGCGCGAGGTCCTCGGCCGGGCCGACCACCCGCCCGGCCTGATCGCCGAACTCCTCGACGCCGACACGGAGATGGACGTCCACCAGCTCGCCGTGCTGTGCGCCGTCCTGCTCACCGGCGGCGACGACACCACCTCCAGCACCGTCGCCGCCGCCGTCCTCGCCCTCCTGCGCCACCCCGAGCAGCTCGCCCTCCTGCACGAGCGCCCGGACCTCCTCCCGGGCGCCGTCGACGAGCTGACCCGCTACACCTCCGTCGCCGACGTCCTCCCCCGGGTCGCCCTCGCGGACGTGGAGGTCGCCGGGCGCACCGTCCACGCGGGCGAGGGCGTGCTGATCTCCACCATGCTGATGAACCGCGACCCGTCCGCCTGGGCCGACCCGGACACGCTCGACCTGACCCGCCGCGCCGGGCGCCACGTCGCCTTCGGCTACGGCGTCCACCAGTGCGTGGGCCAGAACCTCGCCCGCGCCGTCGTCGAGACCGCCCTCGCCGCCCTCCTGCCCCGCGCCCCCGGCCTGCGCCTGGCCGTCCCCGCCGACCAGGTCCGCGCCAACCCCCCGTACGTCCTCCAGGGCAGCGTCTCCTCCCTGCCCGTCACCTGGTAGGGGCCGCCCGCATGCCCGTCGAACTCTCCCCCGACCTCTGCATCGGCGCCGCCCAGTGCACCCGCAACGCCCCCGAGGTCTTCACCCAGGACGAGGACGGCCTCGTCCGCCTCCTCCCCGGCACCACCCCCGACCCGCACGACCCCGCCGTCCGGGAGGCCGCCCTCGCCTGCCCGGTCCAGGCGATCAGACTTCCGGGTTAGGGCCTGACGGAGGGACCCCCGGGTCGAAGGGGGCGTTGCCCGGCGACAGCGGGGGCCTCGGCGGGGCCTGGACGGTCCGCGGGCGCGGCGGGTACTGACCGCCGACGGGGCGCCGGGACGGCTTGGAGAGCCCCTCGGCGCCTCCGACCATCAGCGCCACGGCGCCCGGGATCATCACCAGCGCCACGGCATTCCTCCGGTGCTCGCGCGCCGGGCCGCACCCCTCGGGCCTGTCGAGGTAGTGCACACCGCTGTCGTCCGTCAACTCCTCGATGCGGACCGGCTCGTGGGACCACACCGACCCACAGGCCCCGCCCCTCGCCTCCACCTCCGTGGAGCCCCACCAATAGCCCGACAGGAGCAGGACAGCCCCCGCCACCCCCAGCCGCAGTGCGACCATGGCTTCCCCCCATGCCTCCGGCGCGTCCCCGTAGCGCGCGCTCCTACGGGGATACCGCACGGGCCGGGGGCGTGTCACCGCCGCCGCCGAAATTCGACGGCTCAGACCTCCACGGCCGTACCCGAGGCGATCGACTTCTCCGCCGCGGCCAGGATCTCGACCACCCGAAGCCCGAACTCCGCGTCGCAGGCGTGGGGTTGGCCGCTCGCCGCCGAGGCGGTGAGGGCGTCCAGTGCCCGGTGCAGGGCGGCGACCGGGCCCTCGCCGCGTGCCGGGAGGGTGGCCACGCCGTGCTCGCCCCGCAGCTCCGTGCCGGTACCGCCGCCCGCCACCGGCGCCGTCAGGCTCAGCGCCAGCGTGCTGGACGCGCCGCCCGCGTGCCGCAGCACCAGGTGGACGGTGTCCAGCGGTCCCGGCACCGCCGTCACCCGCGTCGCGTCGCCGAGCACCGGCAGCAGCATCGACAGCGCGTGCGGCCCGACGTCCCACAGCGCGCCCTTCTCCACCCGCCACGGCGAGTCCGCGTACGGGCTGCCGCTGCCGGGGGCGAACACCGAGCCCAGCCAGTCCGAGCGCCCGGTGAACCAGCCGCCCAGCTCCGCCTGCCGCTCGATCCACGGGATCTGGTCGCCGCCGAAGCGGACGGTGAAGAACACGACGGAGGCGACGCCGTAGCGCCGTACGGCCTCCGCGACGGCCCGGGCGTCCGGCACCGTCAGCGCCACCGGCTTGTCCAGCAGCAGGTGGCAGCCGGCCTCGGCGGCCCTCACCGCGAGGCCGGGCTGCACGGACGGCGGCAGGGCGACGGAGACGGCGTCCACCTCGGCGAGCAGCGCGTCGAGGTCCGCGAAGCCGGGCACGCCGTGCGCCGCCCCCAGGGCCTCGGCGGCCTCCGGGCGGCGGCCCCAGACCCCGGCGAACTCCAGCCCCTCGTGCCCGGCCAGCACGGGTGCGTGCACCCGCTGCGCCCAGGGGCCGGTTCCCAGCAGTCCGATGCGCACGTCGTCTCCTCCTGATGGTGCGGGTTGTCAGCTCACGACTCGGGCGAGTGTGAACCCGTCGTAGCCCTTGCTGCCGACCGTCTGCACCGAGGTCGCGCTGACCCTCGGCTCGGCCGCGATGAGCGCGTGCAGCGCGCGGGTGCCGACCACCGCGGGGTCGGTGCTCCCCGCATCGGCCACCCGGCCGCCGCGCACCACGTTGTCGACGATGATCAGCGAGCCCGGCCGGGTCAGCTCCAGCGCCCGGCGGAAGTACTCGGGGTTGCTCGGCTTGTCCGCGTCGATGAACACCAGGTCGAAGGGCTCCACGCCCTCCTCCACCAGCGCGGCCAGCGAGTCGGCGGCGCGGCCGACCCGGACCTCCACCACCTTCTCCAGCCCGGCGCGCACCAGGTTGCCCCGGGCGACCTCGGCGTGCTTCGGGTCCAGTTCCAGGGTGAGCAGTTCCCCGTCATCGGGCAGCGCCCGGGCCAGCCAGATCGCGCTGTACCCGGCGAGCGTGCCGACCTCCAGGACGCGCCGCGCCCCCTGCGTCAGCGCCAGCAGGTGCAGCAGCTTGCCCTGGTTGGGCGCGACCGCGATCGGCGGTAGCCCGGCCGCGTCGGCGTCGGCGGTCGCCGCGTCCAACACCGGGTCGTGGCCGACCAGTTGCTCGGAGAAGTACGCGTCCACCGCGTTCCAGACGGTCTGCGGGGACTTCTCCGGCGGGTGCGTCATCGGGCCCTCCAGTGGTCAAGATCGGCGAGCGTACCCGCCGATGCTACCCGGGCCCGATGACCACGTTCCGTCACCGCCGTACGGTCGCTTCCGTACGGTCACGTCCGTGACGTCAGCTCCGTACGGTCACTCGGCGGCGGCGGTCGCCTTCGCCGCGGCTTCCTCGGCCTCGATCTTCGCGTGCGTCTTCGCCGCCCGGCGCTTCATGATCCACGCCGAGGCGACGCCGATCACGACGGCCGCGGCCAGGCCAGCCCAGGAGAAGCGCGACAGCCACGGCTCGATGCTCTTGCCCACCTTGTAGACCAGCAGCGTCGTGCCGCCGGCCCAGACGATGCCGCCCAGCACGTTGGCGATCAGGAACTTCCAGTACGGCATCTTCAGCGCACCGGCGAGCGGCCCCGCGAAGATGCGCAGCAGCGCGATGAACCGGCCGAAGAAGACCGCCCACATGCCCCACTTCTGGAACGACCGCTCGGCCGTGGCCAGGTGCGAGGGCCCGAAGTGCTTGGGGAACTTCCTCCCCAGCTTCTCGAACAGCGGCTTCCCGCCCTTGCGGCCGATCGAGTAGCCGATCGAGTCGCCGATGATGGCACCCGCGATCGCGACGCCCGCGACGCCCCACGGGCTCACCACGCCCTTGACCGCCATCAGCGACGCCGTGACCAGCGCGATCTCGCCGGGCAGCGGGATGCCCAACGACTCGATCCCGATGATCAGCCCGACCAGGGCGTACACCGCAGTTGGTGGAACGCTCTCGATCCAGGTGTCGATGTGCAAGGCAGGTCCCTCCGTGGCAGGACGGGACCGTCGAACGGCGCGCAGCGGCGCCGTCGCGGTCCCGACGGTTGTTCTCCGATGACGGCACCCAGGCCGCTCCCCCGACAGGCAGCCTAACGCGCCGGGCAGGCCCGTCCCCCTGGCCGATCACCCGTGGTTTTCGACGTGCGGTGCGAGGCCATGGTTCCAGGCGGGGGCGGGTTTCTTCAAGATTCGGCAAAACGCAGTGCGACCACGGACGGCCTCTGCTTGACCCGGCGCGCCAGCGGCAGCAGGGCGCGCACCGCGCCGCGCCCGCCCTCCGGGTACACCTCGCGCACCCCGGTGACGGCCGGGTCCGCGGTGGCGAGCTTGCCGCGCTCGTCCGCGTCCATGCCGAAGGGCATCGGCGGCGCCTCGTAGTACCGGTCCCGCAGCTTGCCCTCGCTCGCCCGCGCGCTGAACCAGCGCGGCACGGCGTCCAGCACCATCGCCCCGCCCGGGAAGCGCCGCGCGCAGGCGGCGATCAGCTCGCGCACCTCGGTCGGCCGCAGGTACATCAGCAGGCCCTGCGCGCTGATCAGCACACCCCGGCCGGGGTCGACCTCGTCCATCCACCGGTGGTCGGTCGCCGAGCAGGCGAGCACCCGGTGGCGCCCGTCCGGCGGCAGCAGCCGCTCCCGCAGCTCAGCCGTCTCCGGCAGGTCCACCGAGAGCCAGCGCGCCCGGCCGTTGTCCACCCGCCACGCCTGCGTCTCCAGCCCGTCGCCGAGGCCGACCACCGTCCCGCCCGGGTGGCGGCGCAGGAAGTCCGCGACCTCGCGGTCGAAGCAGGCGGCGCGCAGGGCCTGGAGCTGGCTCACCCAGGCGGTGCTCCCGAACCGCTCCTCGAAGGGGAAGTCGATCCGCCCGACCAGTTCCACGGCCTTCGGGTCACGCAGCACCCCGTCCCCGCGCCGCGCCTCCACCACCCGGTGCCACAGCGTCCACAACGCCGTCTCCTCGACCCGCCCCAACGCCTCGCCGCCACCCATCACCCTCACTCCTCCCGTCACCAGCGCCCCGACCCCGCCGATTCTCACACCCGCTGCTCCGCCCCTCCGCCTCCCGCGCCGACATCGCGCACGCCCGGGACGTCGGCCCGGCCGACTTCCCGCGTCGGGCGCGGCGATGAGTTCGGGCGGCGGTTCGAGTCTGCCCTTGTATGACCTACGACATTTCTGCGGTGATCCGATGAGCACCGTCACCCTGAGCACCGTCAACCTCGACGGGATCGCGCTCGGCGTCGAGTCCTTCGGCGACGCCCGCGCCCCGCTCGTGCTGCTCGTGGGCGGGACGACGATGCTCTCCTGGCCCGACGCGCTCTGCGAACGCCTCGCCGCCGGCGGGCGCCGCGTGGTGCGGTACGACCTGCGGGACAGCGGGGCGTCGACCACCGTGGACCCGGAGGCGCCCGGCTACACCCTGCGCGACCTCGCCGCCGACGCTGCGGCGCTCGTCGGGGCGCTCGGTGGGGGCCCCGCGCACCTGGCGGGGATCGGGGTCGGCGGGATGGTCGCCCAGGTGGCCGCGCTCGACCACCCGGGCTCGTTCTCCGCGCTCACCCTGGTCGGCACCCGGCCGGTCGCCCCGGGCCCGCCCGACGACGACCTCCCGGGGCACGACCAGGCCACGATGGGCCGCCTGTTCGCCCGCCCGATGCCCGACTGGGCCGACCTGGAGGCCGTCGCGGAGTTCGCCGCCGCCGGTGCGCAGGCCCTCGGCGACGACCCCGCCGCCGCGCGCGCCCTGGCGGCGCGCATCTGGGACCGTACGCCCGGGACCGCGCCGTCCGTGCAGTCGGCCAACCAGCTGCGGACGGTGTTCTCCCGCCTCGACTGCACGCCCCGCTGGCGCGAGCGCCTGCCGGAGATCGCGCTCCCCACCCTCGTCGTCCACGGCCGGCACGACCGGTTCTTCCCCCTCGGCAACGGCGAGGCCATCGCGCGCGAGATCCCCGGCGCCCGGCTGCTCGTGCTCGAGGAGGGGGCCACCGCGATCCCCGGGGCGGCGGTCGGCGAGGTCGCGGAGGCGATGCTCGCGCTCGGCTAGGGCGTTCGTACGGTTCGGCTGTTCACGGCCGAGGGGTGCTGTCCCACCTCCACTCCGTGCGGCGCTCCCGGCCGGGCAGGTCGCCCCGGCCCGTCGCCCACAGGAGGGTGTCCCAGGGGGCGGTGTCGGTCGGGGCGTCGGGGAAGAGCCGGGCGAGGACCCGGGCGCTCAGGGAGGCGGGGGCCGTCCAGTCGAGACCGAGGCCGCACGCCAGGTCCTCGGCGTGGACGAGGAGTTCCACCAGGCCCATCGCCGCGGAGCCCGCGGCGTCCGTCGTGCCGAAGCCGTGGAACGCGCGGGCGGCGGGGGACGCCGTGCGCACCATCGCCACGTGCAGCGCGCCGCAGGCCTCGAGTACCTGGACCAGGCCCTCCGGGCCGGCCTGCGGGTCGGCGAAGATCACACTGGCGGGGCTGCCGGGGGCGGTCCGGCGGAGGAGGAACGGGAGGTCGGCGGTGGCGGGGGGCGTTTGTGGGCCCAGCTGGGCCGCGTAGGCGAAGAGGTCGTCGGCCAGGTGCTCGGCCGTCTCCCAGCAGGTCCAGTGGAGGGCGCCGGCGGGGCGGCTCCAGTCGGCGGCCAGGGCTGCCGGCAGGCGCAGCAGCGAGGCGACCAGGTGGACGCCCTCCGCGAGGTCGTCGGCGGTGAGCGCCGTAGTGGTGGAGGGGGCGGTGGGATGTTCGTGATCGGGCATGCGGAGAGAGTAGAAGCCGCTCGTCCGGGCAACCACCGGTTTCCGGCCCGCCGCAGGCCGCCGGGGGTCAGCCGATCGAGAAGGCGCCCGACGGCGGGGGCGGCGAGTCGGTGGCCGTGGCGTCCGTGACGGGCGGGGTGGCGCCGATGAGCGCGGCGAGGGCCGGGCCGTCCGTCAGGCGGGCCGGGAAGACGTCGGCGGCGAGGAGGCGGGCCAGGTCCGCCGCGGGCAGGGGCGCGGTGGAGCCCGCGAGGAGGATGTTGCCGTAGCGGCGGCCACGCAGGACGGGTGCCTCGGCGACGAGCAGGAGGTGGGGGAAGACCGCCGCCACCGTCGCCGCCTGCGCCTTGGCGAAGGCGAGCGGCGGCCCGTCCGCGAGGTTGGCCGCGTAACAGCCGCCCTCGCGCAGGGCGGCGGCCGCCAGCCGTACGAACTCCACCGAGGTGAGGTGCGCCGGGGTACGGGAGCCGTGGAAGACGTCGGCGACGATCAGGTCCTGCGAGCCGGCCGGCGCCTCGGCGAGCAGGGCCCGCGCGTCGCCGACGGCCGTGGTGACGGAGGCGGGCCAGGGCAGGTGTTCGGCGACGAGGGCGAGCAGCGGCCCGTCCACCTCGACGACGTGCTGGCTCGAGCCGGGCCGGGTGGCGGCGAGGTAGCGGGGCAGGGTGAGGGCGCCGCCGCCGAGGTGGAGGGCGTCGAGGGGCCGGCCGGCGGGGGCGAGGACGTCGGCGAGGTGGCCCAGGCGCCGGGTGTACTCGAACTCGAGGTGCGTCGGCTCGGCGAGGTCGACGTACGACTGGGGCGTGCCGTCGAGCGTCAGCAGCCAGGCGCTCTCGCGGTCGACGTCGGGCATGAGCTTGGCGTACCCGAGGTCGGTCTGCCGCCCCACCGGTACGGCCTCGCTCACGCCTCCACCGGCCGCACGTCCAGGTACGCGGCGAGCCAGTGGTCGAGCTCGGCGAACACCGCGGTGCGCGCGGCCTCCGGGGAGAGGACCAGGTCGTGCATGCCGCCTTCGATCCGCACGATGGTGACGTGCCGGCCCAGCCGCGGGCCCTCCGCCGCGATGTCGTCGGCGCGCAGCACGGCGTCCGCGTGGTGCAGGGCGTTGGTCCACCTGGTGGTGGAGATGGAGCGGGTGGAGGCCATGAGCAGCACGGGCACGTCGATGCCGAGGCCGCGCCGCAGCCGCCGGTGGCCCTGGTGGATGGCGGAGAGCCAGCCCGCGTAGAGGGGGAAGCTCTCGGGCCGCTTGAGGGTGAGGTCGAAGTCCCACTCGCCCTGGTGGTCCTTGTGCAGGCTGTGGGTGTAGTGCGGGTTGAGCGCGGAGGGCAGCACCCGGGTGGGGGCGAGGCGGCCGAGGGCGGTGACGACGGGGCCGCCGGCGGTGCGGACGGCGGGCCCGGCGGGCATGGAGAGGAAGGGGCTGTTGAGGAACAGCCCGTCGATCAGCCCGCGCCCGGCGCGGCGCCCGGCCCACAGGGCGCCGATGAGGCCGCCGGTGGAGTGGCCGTTGAGGAGGAGCTGGCGGTGGCCGTCGACCTCGCGGATGATCCGCACGGCCTCGTCGATCTCCTCGTCGTACTCGGCGAGGTCGCGCACGAAGTTGGGCGACTGGTGCGTGCGCAGCGAGCGGCCGTACTTGCGCAGGTCGAGGGCGTAGAAGGAGAACCCGAGCGCGGTGTAGTGGTCGGCCAGGTTGGTCTGGAAGAAGTAGTCGTTGTAGCCGTGGACGTACAGCACGGCCCGCTCGGAGCCGGGGACGGTCCGGCGCACGAGGGTGGCGCAGACCGGGCCCTCCTCGTCGGGCCGCAGGGTCAGTTCGGCCGCCTCGTAGGGGGCACCGAGGATGTCTTCCCGAAACTCCATCTGCTCCGCCGCACCCGTTCTGTCTCTCGCCCGCCCCGTAGGCGGGCCGCCGCCGTTCCGCCCCCGACCATACCGGCCGGTAGGGGTGGTCCGCGCGGCGGCTCCGCCCGCCCGTACGGCGCACCCGGCGCGCCTCCGGCTCACCCCCTGTGCGCCTGCTGTGCGCCCGCCGTGGTGTGGAACGCTGCCTGGAAGGTCCAATTCCGTAGATCTTCAAGCACGTTGAGGAGAGCCCATGCCCGAGGCCGGTCACACCGATCCGTCGCTGTACCGTTCGGCCGCGGAGGCGATCGCCGCACCGCCGGAGAAGCTGGCGTACGTCGCCGGGTTCGACCGGGCGGCGGAGCGGCCGGACGCGCTGCTGACGGTCGACACCGATCCGGCCTCGCCGACCTACGGGACGGTCCTGAACTTCGCCGAACTGCCGACCCTCGGCGACGAGTTGCACCACTTCGGCTGGAACGCCTGCTCCAGCGCGCTGGCCCACGCCTGCCACGAGAACCCGGAGCGCCGCTACCTGCTGCTGCCGGGGCTGCGCTCCTCCCGGCTGCACGTGATGGACACCCGGCCGGACCCGGTGCGCCCGCGCCTGGTGAAGACGGTCGAGGCGGAGGAGCTGGCCGCGAAGGCGGGCTACTCCCGCCCGCACACCCTGCACTGCGGGCCGGACGGCGTGTTCCTGTCCTGCCTGGGCGACGCGACCGGCGGGGACGGCCCGGGCGGGGTGGCGCTGCTGGACCACACCACCTTCGACGTGCTGCGCCCCTGGGAGACGGAGCGCGGCCCGCAGCACTTCGCGTACGACGTGTGGTGGCACCTGGGCACGGGCGTGGGCGTGACCAGCGAGTGGGGCACCCCGGGGATGGTGGAGAACGGGGTCGTGCCGGAGCTGCTGCTGGGCCGCAAGTACGGGCACGCGCTGCACTTCTGGGAGCTGGAGTCCGGGCGCCACCTCCAGCGGGTGGACCTCGGCGACCAGTACCAGATGGTGCTGGAGCTGCGCCCCTCGCACGACCCGCAGGCGGAGTGGGGCTTCGTCGGGGTGGTGACCAACGTCGAGGACCTGTCCGCCTCGGTGTGGCTCTGGTACCGCGACGGCGAGGCGTTCACCGCCCGCAAGGTGATCGAGATCCCGGCCGAGCCGGCGAAGACGGAGGACCTGCCGCCCGCGCTGCAGCCCTTCGGCGCGGTGCCGCCGCTGATCACGGACATCAACCTGTCGGTGGACGACCGCTGGCTGTACGTGTCGGCCTGGGGCACGGGCGAGCTGCTGCAGTACGACGTGTCGGACCCGTTCCACCCCCGTAAAACGGCCTCGGTGCGCCTGGGCGGGATCGTCGGCCGCACCCCGCACCCGGCCGAGCCGGACCGCCCGCTGAGCGGGGCGCCGCAGATGGTGGAGATCAGCCGGGACGGCCGCCGGCTCTACCTCACCAACTCCCTCTACGGTGCCTGGGACGACCAGTTCTACCCGGCGGGCATCGACCCGTGGCTGATCAAGCTGGACGCCGACCCGGAGGCCGGCGGGCTGAGCGTCGACGAGCGCTTCTTCCCGCACGGCGAGGACTTCCGGGGCCTGCGGGTGCACCAGACCCACCTGGCGGGAGGGGACGCCTCCTCGGACTCGTACTGCTACCGGTAGGGCGGCCTACCGCAGCGCCCGGTCGTGGCGCACCTGCGCCAACGGCAGCCCGGCGGCCGGCAGTTCGGACCGTACGGCGGCGCCGCCGTCGGGCAGCGGGGCGCCGCGCGGCGGGCCGAGCCGCAGCCGGTCGCCGACGGCGGTGTGCTCGACCAGGGCGGCGCTGACCCCGGCGGGGCCGGTGCGGCGCACGTGGAACTCCACCTCGTTGTCCCCGCGCGGGGCGCAGCCCATCGCGTACGGCCGCCAGGTGTGCGGCAGCATCGGGTGCTCCACGGTGCCGTACTGCCCGGCGCGGTACGGGTACGGCTCGCTGGTGCGCACCCGCAGGACGGCGAGGTCGGCGCGGCGGCGCTCGTGGCCGGTCACCACGGCGTGCCAGTACGGGGGTTCGGTGAGCGCGGAGTCGGCTCCGGCGACCATCGCGGCGACGGCGAAGCGGATCATCCGCACCCAGGCGGCCTCCAGCTCCTCGCTCCGGTGCCGGCCCGCCCGCTCGCGCAGGGCGGCGCACAGGGCCTCCTCGAAGGCCTCGTAGTGCACGGGGCGGACGCCGAGCTTGCGGTGGTCGCGGCCGAGGCGGCGCAGTCGCCGTTCGAGGTCCTCGGGCCGGTGCAGGTGCTCGATGAGGTACTCGAAGATCCGTTCCAGGTGGGCCTGTTGGAACTCCATCGAGGCGGGGAACAGCGGCCGCAGGTACGGGCGCCGGGCAAACATCTCCGCGTAGAGGAGGTCGATCAGCGCGGAGAGCGGGGCGACGGCGGGCAGGCCGCGCCGGATCGACTCCTGGTCGGCGGCGCCGTGGTAGTCGGTGGCGCCGTGGTAGTCGCCGGCGCCCGCCGGTGTGCCGAACGGTGCTTCGGGGGCGAGGAGTTGGCGCCGCAGTCTCATCGCGTGGTGGCGGGCGATCAGGCGGTCGTACTCGGTGGTGGTACTGGTGTCCATGTCCCGGCCAGTCAACCGCGCACCGTGCGGGCGGCGTAAGGGCCGATGGCCCCGCCCCGACCAGGGACCATCGCCCCTGATCGCCCCGATCGCCCCTGGTGCCCCTACCGCTCGACGACCTCCACGACCTCGACGGCCTCCGCCGCCCCGGCGACCCCGGTATCCTCAGGGGCCCCGCTCGCCGCCCAACTGGCCAGCAGCCGCAGGGATTCGGCGGAGGCGCTGCCCGGTTCGGCGTGGTAGGTGACGAGCTCCTGACCGGCGTCGGCGGGGCGCAGCGTCTCGTAGCACAGGCTCAGCGGGCCGACGACGGGGTGGTGCAGGCGCTTGGCGCCGTGGCCCTTGTCCTGGATGCCGTGGTCGGCCCACAGCCGCCGGAAGTCGGCGCTCCCGAGGGATAGTTCACCGATCAGCGAGGCCAGCCGGGGGTCGTCCGGGTCACGGCCGGCGTCCAGGCGCAGGCTGCCGACGGTGTCGGTGGCCTTGCCCTCCCAGTCGGTGTACAGCTCCCGGCTCGCGGGGTCGAGGAAGACCAGCCGGGCCATGTTGCGCCGCTCGGGCGCCAGCGCGCCGAAGTCGCCGAGCAGGGCGGCGGCGAGCCGGTTCCAGGCGATGACGTCCATCCGCCGGCCGAGCACGTACGCGGGCACGCCGTCCATGGCGTCCAGCAGGTGCTGGAAGGCGGGCCGCACCCGCTGCGGGCGGGTCGGGGCGCCGCGCCGCGACGGCCGGACGAGCCGCAGCAGGTGCTCGCGCTCGGCGGGGCCCAGCCGCAGCGCCCGGGCGACGGCCTCCAGGACGGAGGCGGAGACGTTCTCGCCGTGGCCCTGTTCGAGCCGGATGTAGTAGGCGGTGCTGACGCCCGCGAGCTGGGCCAGCTCCTCGCGGCGCAGGCCGGGCACCCGGCGCCGGGTGGTGCCGGGCAACCCGACGTCCTCCGGGCGCAGCCGGGCGCGGCGGGATCGGAGGAACTCGCTGAGTTCGGTGCGCTGGTCCATGGCATGCAGTATGCGCACGGCGCACGGCACACGCCCGCGAGGGTACTACTGCCATGCGTACGACGAGCCCGGGTCTGGCTGCCCCCGCCGCCCGGGCGCAGGCTGATGCCCATGACCGCCGAGACCACCGAGACCACCGGGAATACCCGGACCACCACCGGCTTCCGCACCGTCACCGCCTACGCCGCCGAGCGCCCGAACGGCCCGCTGGTGCGCACCACCGTCCGCCGCCGGGCCCTCGGCACGCGGGACGTCGCGATCGACGTCCACTTCACCGGCATCTGCCACACCGACCTCCACCAGGTCGCCGAGGACTGGGGCGCCGGGACGTTCCCGATGGTCCCGGGCCACGAGATCGCGGGCGTGGTGAGCGAGGTCGGCCCGGACGTGACCCGCTGGAAGGTCGGCGACCGGGTCGGCGTCGGCTGCTTCGTCGACTCCTGCCGCGACTGCGCCAACTGCCGTGCGGGCCTTGAGCAGTACTGCACCGGCGAGGGCGGCACCGTCTGGACGTACAACAGCACCGGCCACGACGGGCTCACCACCTACGGCGGCTACTCCACCGGGCTGGTGGTCGACGAGGCGTACGTGCTGCGCATCCCCGACGCCCTGCCGCTGGACGCCGCCGCGCCGCTGCTGTGCGCCGGCGTCACCGTCTACTCCCCCCTCGCCCACTGGGGCGCGGGCCCGGGCAGGCGCGTCGCGGTGATCGGCCTGGGCGGCCTCGGCCACCTCGGCGTCAAGCTGGCGCACGCGCTGGGCGCGGAGGTCACCGTGCTGAGCCGGTCGACGCGCAAGCGCGAGGACGCGCTGCGCCTGGGCGCCGACGACCACCGGGCGACCACGGACCCGGCGACGTTCACCGAGCTGGCGGGCCGCTTCGACCTGATCCTCAACACCGTCTCCGCCGACCTCGACCTGACGGCCTACCTGGGCCTGCTGCGCGTGGACGGCACGCTGGTGCAGCTCGGCGCGCCGGAGAAGCCCGTCCGGGTGTCGGCGGGCGCGCTGCTGGACGGGCGCCGCTCGCTCGCCGGTTCGCAGGTCGGCGGGCTGCCCGAGACGCAGGAGATGCTGGACTTCTGCGCCGCGCAGGGCGTCACGGCGGAGATCGAGCTGGTCGGCGCGGACCGGATCGACGAGGCGTTCCGGCGCCTCGCCGAGGGCGACGTCCGGTACCGCTTCGTCATCGACGCCTCCACCATCTGACCGACGCCTGACGGGGCCGACGGCCGTGCCCCGCGCCGAGGTGCTCTCCCACCACCGGGCGCGGGGCACGGCCTCCACCGTCAGACCCCGGCGGCCTTGGCCTCCCGGCGGCGCGCCCGCCGGTCCTCCCGCCGCTGCCTCCCACGTCGCAGCGGCTGGTCGGGCAGCCATCCGAAGGTCAGGCAGGCGCCGACCACCCCGAGCGTCATCCCGAGCAGGAAGCCGCCGAAGTTGGACGTCACCCAGGTGCCCAGCGCGGCGAGCACGCCGATGACGGAGTAGAACAGCCGCTGAGCCGGATTGAACAGGATCAGCAGGCCGCACAGCACCATCAGCGCTGGCACGATCTGCCCCGCCAGCCCCTCCATGCCGACGTGCAGCATGAGGGGCAGCGGCATCTTCACGGTGAACAGCACCTCGGCACCGCCGAGCGTCAGCAGCAGCCCGCCCCAGAACGGTCGCCGACCCCGCCAGTCGCCCTTGGCGGGGCGGGCGGCGGGTGCGGGAGGCTCGGTGGTGGCGGGTGCGTCGGCCGTCCCCTCGGCCGGCGCCTGCGCGCGTTCCGCCGTGCCGTCCCCACCGGTGGCGGCCGGCCCCGGCGAGGGGTCCGGCACGGGTTCCGGTGCGGGCTCCAGTGCGGGCTCCGCCACGGTCAGCAGCCCTTGGAGCTGAAGCTCAGCCGCAGGTTGGGCAGCGAGAACTTCAGCGCGGTGCTGGCGTAGTTGTGCTGGTAGACCTTGGTCAGCTTGACCTTGTCGGCCTGCTGGCCGAACACGCCCGGGTTGCCGTGGCCGTAGCGCCCCGAGTTCTTGTACGTGCTGGCGTCGCCGCCGATCTCGATGTTGTCGAAGTCGGCCGTGTTGCCGGTGAGCATGTCGGAGTCGGTGGTGAGGTCGGTGGCGGTGACCGGGTTGTTCGGGTCGTCGCCCGCGTGGATCACCAGGTTGACGCCGCCGAGGTCGACGCTCTGGCACAGGTTGGTGATCTTCGCCGTCTTCATCGCGGAGACGGCGACGAGCACCTGACCGCCGGTGTTCCCCTGGTTGGGGCTGTTCGGGATCATCTCGTCCAGGCTGCCGTACTGGGCGAAGTGCTCGCCCTCCAGGCTGTCGGCCTTGATCGTGAACGGCATGCCGGAGATGGAGAACTGGTTCGCGAGCACGCCCTGGGCGGTGAGCGTCATCAGCATCCCGCCGAGCGCGACGGCCGGAACGGCCATCAGGGCGGTGCGCTTGAACCGTACCCGGCCTCTCGTGGCGCGTGGCGTCTGCGGTTCCTCCGCCGTCGTGGCGGCGTCCTCGGACATGGCCATGTGTGCTCCCTGAGGGTGGATGTGGGATGTGCAGTCACTGGCACGTTGACCTGGCGCGGACAGCGTTCCACGGCCCGCGCGGACGGGCCGCCCCTCGGCAGCGGGGCAGGTCCGGGCAGGGCGCGTTCTGGGTACCGAGAAGCTACTGCCGGGTATCGACCGGGTCAATACGCGTGCACGAAGGATCTTCACCACTCGTCGACGCCAGCCGCACGGCCGCCTCCGAGGGCCCGAGGAAGGGCGCCAGGCAGAACATGCTCAACACCGGGAGCAGCTCCGGCAGTTGCTCGGTGCGGCCGGAGGCGATCCGGCGGTGGATCGCGCTGTAGACGCCGCCCACCACGGCATCCACCACCGCCTGCACCGGTACGCCGCCCGGCAGTTGGGGAACCTCGGCGAAGAACGCCCGGAACCGGGTGAGGAGTTGCTCGCGCTCGCGGCGGCCGGCCGGGCCGACGGCCTCGATCTCGATCACTGCCATGGCCGCGAAGGCCGGTGTCCCTGCGAGGAGTTGGAGCATCGCACCGAGGGCCTGCCCGATCCCGGCACACCAGTCGGATTCGGCCGCGAAGGCCGCCGCCATCCGGCGGACGACCACGCCGGTGCCGTGCCGGTGCGCGGCGAGGAAGGCGTCCTCCTTGCCGCTGAACTGCTCGTAGAAGACGGGCCTGGTGACGCCCGCCGCGCGGCAGATGTCGCTCACCGTCGCGTGCTGGTAGCCCCGTTCGGCGACGGTGCGCACCAGGGCGTCCAGCAGCCGTTCACGCTGGGTGGCGGCGACGACTCCGGCGGGCTGGCGGCGGGGGCCGGGCTTGATGGACCTGGCCGGATCACGGCCGGTCCTGGCGCCCGGGAGCAGGATCACGTCGACTCTGGGGAGGGGATTTGTGTCCATCACCAACTCCTGTGTCCTGTATTGACATTGACGTAACGTCGGGTTTACAACACTGGCAGGTTTCCAACCGGCGGACGAGCCGTCGCGCCGGAGGAACCTCCGGGGCTCCGACGCCCCCAGGGCGCGAGCCCGGGGCCGGGGAGCACGGCGGGCGCGGTGCCCGCGGCGACGGCAGCCGCCGAGGCGCACCGCCCGCACCGCGCGTCCGCACACCGGCACGGCAGGCCCCGCACCAGCGGCGCCGCCGTGCCCGCACCTCCGCACCGCACGTACGGGCCCGTGGCGCCGGGCCCGCCGTGGCGGACGCGCCGCCGCAGCGGCGCCCCACCCGCAGCTCCCGGTGCGCCATGCCACCGCACTTCCCCCGCCGCGCACGCCACCACACCCGCCGGCGGGGACTTCCCCCACCCGTCCCCCTTGGACGGAGAGAGGCACCCTCATGCGCATCCGTCGCACTCTCGCCACCGCCACCCTCGCCGCCATCGCCCTCACCGGCGCGGCCGTCGCGCCCGCCCAGGCCGACGCCACCGCCGTCCTCACCACCGACAGCCCGACCGGGGCGAACGTCTCCGTGGGCGACGTCCTGACCGCCAACCTCGTCTCCGGCACCGCCGCGACCTTCTACAGCGACGCCACCGGGTCGAGCGGCATCTCCTGCGCGTCCTCCTCCTTCTCCGCCACCGTGACGGCCAACCCGGCCGCCCCCGGCGCGGCCGTGGAGCAGCTCAACACCCAGACCTTCGACTCCTGCACCTCCAACGTCTTCGGCGTCACGGGCGTCAAGAGCGTCACCGTCACCAACCTGCCCTTCACCAACACCGTCAGCGACGCCCCGGGCAACCCGGTCTCGCTCACCCCCGGCAGCGCGGGCGCCATGGGCACCACCGTCGTCCTGCGCACCATCCTGGGCACCGTCACCTGCAACTACACCAACAGCACCGGGATCTCGGGCACCACCAGCAACACCGGCAACACCATCGGCTTCTCGGCCCAGCCCTTCGCCCTCGCCTCCGGCCCGGGCCTGTGCTTCTCCACCGGGTACTTCAGCGCCACCTACGGCCCGGTCTCCGACAGCTCCGTCGCCGGGAACCCGCTCCTGTACGTCAACTAACCCGCCGCATCCAGGCGTACGGCGGCCGCGCGCCGCCGTACGCCGCCCCCGCGACACCGATGTGACCGGCCGGTAGGGTGGCGCTCCACGGACCCATCGGAGCGGAGCGGGGCACCAGCATGAGCGACACCGGCGAGGGCACGGGCTTCTTCACCTCGGTGACGGACGCCGCCGAACGGCTGGCCGCCACCGGCTACCTGGCCTCCACCGCCGTGGCCACCACCGTCTACCTCGCCGACCGCCTCGGCAAGCCCCTGCTCGTCGAGGGCCCCGCCGGCGTCGGCAAGACCGAACTCGCCAAGGCCCTCGCCGCCCTCGGCCGCGCCCGGCTGGTCCGTCTCCAGTGCTACGAGGGCATCGACGAGGCCCGCGCCCTCTACGAGTGGAACCACGCCAAGCAGCTGCTGCGCATCACCGCCGGCCGCGACGAGGGCTGGGACGCGGCCCGCACCGACGTCTTCGGCGAGGAGTTCCTCCTCCCCCGCCCGCTGCTCACCGCCATCCGCGGCGAGGAGCCCACGGTGCTGCTCGTCGACGAGATGGACAAGGCCGACGTCGAGGTCGAGGCCCTGCTGCTGGAGGTGCTCAGCGACTTCCAGATCACCGTGCCGGAGCTGGGCACCATCACCGCGAGCCGCCGCCCCTTCGTCCTGCTCACCTCCAACGCCACCCGCGAGCTCTCCGAGGCCCTGCGCCGCCGCTGCCTCTTCCTCCACCTCGACTACCCGGACGCCGAGTTGGAGCGCCGCATCGTCCGCTCCAGGGTGCCCGGGCTCGACGAGGCCCTGACCGACTCCCTCGTACGGATCGTCGGCGCGCTGCGGGCGATGGAGCTGCGCAAGGCCCCGTCCGTCGCCGAGACCATCGACTGGGCCCGCACCCTGCTCGCCCTCGGCGCCGACACCCTGGACGACGCGCTGGTGCGCGACACCCTCGGCGTGATCCTCAAGCACCAGGAGGACGTCCACAAGGCCACCCGGAAGCTCAGCCTCGCATGAGCGCCCCCACGGATACGGCCGCGCGGCTCACCGGCCTCGTCCGGGCGCTGCGCGGGCACGGCCTGCGGATCGGCCCCTCCGAGACGGTGGACGCGGCGGCCGTCCTCACCGTCCTCGGCCTCGACGACCGCGAGCAGGTCCGGGCCGGCCTGGCCGCCGCCCTGCTGCGCTCGGAAGCCCAACAGCCGGTCTACGACGCCGTGTTCGACCTCTTCTTCCCCCTCGGTATCGGCACCCCCGAGGCCGTGCGCGCCGACCCGCCGCCGGTGCCGGACGACCCGGAGCCGCCCCGGAACGGCCGCCCCGACCCGCTGCGCGACGACCTGCGCGAGCGCCTCGCCGCCGCCCTCGCCGCCGACGACCGCGCCGCCCAGGCCCGCCTCGCCGGGGAGGTCGTCGAGGCCCTCGGCCGCTACGGCTCCGGCGACAGCCCCGGTACGGACGGCTGGTCCGCCCACCAGGCGCTCGGCCGGCTCGCCCCCGAGACGCTGCTCGCCCGCGTCCTCGCCGCCCTGCGCCCGGGCGGCGCCGACCCCGCCGACCCGGCGGACCGGGTGCTCGCCGACGAGGTCCGCCGCCGCATCCAGGGCTTCCGCGCGCTGGTCGCCGGCGAGGCCCGCCGCCGGGCCGCCGAGCTGCGCGGCACCGAGCGGATCGCCGAGCGGGCCGTCGCCCCCACCGTCGACCGCATCGACTTCCTCGCCGCCGGCCGCGACCAGCTGGCCGAACTGCGGCGCACCGTCCACCCGTTGGCCCGCAAGCTCGCCACCCGCCTGGCCGCCCGGCGCCGCCGCGCCGCCCGCGGGCAGATCGACCTGCGCCGGACCCTGCGCCGCTCGCTCAGCACCGGCGGGGTGCCGATGCGCCCGGCGTACCGGGTGCGCCGCCCGGCCCGGCCGGAGCTGGTGCTGCTGTGCGACGTCTCCGGCTCGGTGGCGGGCTTCGCCGACTTCACCATGCTGCTGGTGCGCGCGATGAGCGAACAGTTCAGCAAGGTCCGGGTGTTCGCCTTCGTCAACCGCACCGCCGAGGTCACCGACCTGCTGCGGACGGGCGGCCCGAGCGACCCGGCGCACCTGGCCGCACGCATCCTCACCGGCGCCAGGGTCATGGGCCACCACGGCAACAGCGACTACGGCGCCGCCCTCCGCGACTTCGCCGAGCAGCACCTGGACGCCGTCGGCCCGCGCACCACCGTGCTCGTCCTCGGCGACGCCCGCACCAACCACCGCGACCCCGACCTGGCGGCCCTGCGCCGCATCGACGCCCGCGCCCGCCGCGTGCTGTGGCTCAACCCCGAGCAGCCCGCCCTCTGGCCCACCGGCGACTCCGCCGCGGCGGCCTACGCGGAGGTCGTCGAGATGCACTCCTGCCGCAACGCCCGCCGCCTGGCCGACCTGATCGCCCGCCTCCTGCCGGTCTGACGCACGCCCGGGCCACGCCCCCCGCAGGTCTACTACACCCCCGCCCGCAGCCCGTCGCAGATCACCCGCGCCAGCCGTCCGTCCCGGGCCTCCGGCGGGCGGCGGCGCTCGGCGGCGACGGCCCCGGCGATCAGCGCGTACAGGTCGCCGCCGTCCACGTCGGTGCGCACGGCCCCGGTGGCCTGCGCGCGGGCGAGCAACTCGACCAGCACGTCGCGGAGTTCGGCCGCCACCGCCGAGGTGCCCGGCTGGAGCTGGACGCCCGAGCCGATCAGCGCGTCGGCGAGGTCCATCTTGACCATCGCCCCGGCCACCAGCTCCGCGAGGAAGGTGAACAGCCCCTCCCCCGGGTCCCCCTCGGCCAGGACGGAGCGGCCGCGCGCCGTCTGGTGCTCCAGGGTGTCCGAGACGACGGCCTCGAACAGCGCCTCCTTGGTCGGGAAGTGCCGGTACACCGTGCCCGCGCCGACCCCGGCCCGGCGGGCGATCTCGTCCAGCGGCACGGCCAGACCCTCGGCGGTGAACGCCTCGCGGGCGGCGGCCAGCACCTTGGCGCGGTTGCGGCGCGCGTCGGCCCGCAGGGGCCGCTCGGCGGCCGGGCGGCCGTGGTCGGGGGTGGCGGACATGGGTCTCCTCAGAAGCGGGGCTGACGGGTCGACAAACGGGGCGGGCGTTCCGTATTCTCGAAACGGGGCCAGCGTTCCGATTCTACGGCCCCACCGCCGATCCAGGGAGACCGCCGTGTCCACTGCCACCCGCACGCCCCGCGCGACCGTCGAGGAGTTCCTGCGCATCACCGTCGAGGGCCCCCGCGAGGCCCTCGCCGACTGCTTCGCCCCGGACGCCGTCATCCGGATCCCGTTCGCCCCGGAGGGCGTCCCGCAGGAGACCGTCGGCCGGGAGGTCATGCGCGAGCGGATGAAGGTCACCGCCGGCCTGTGGACCTTCCACGCCGTCGACGGGGTGAGCGTCCACGAGACCGCCGACCCGGAGGTGGTGATCGTCGAGTTCCGCGTCCACGGCCGAACCGCCGCCTCCGGCGAGGAGTTCAGCCTCGGCTACATCAGCGTGATGCGGATCGTCGACGGCCTGATCGCCTCCACCCGGGACTACGGGAACCCGCTGGAGTCCGCCGCCCTGCGCGCCGGCCTGAGCTTCCTCTCGGAGTAACCCCGGGCGTCGGCGGCCCCCTTGGCGAAGGGGGCCGCCAACGCACCTATCCTTCCAGGTGCTTGAGGAAGTCCAGCAGCGCCGCCGTGACCTCGGCCGGCCGCTCCTGCTGCGTCCAGTGCCCGGTGTCCGGCAGCCGGACGTGCCCGTGCAGCTTCGGCGTGAGCTCGCTCAGCAGGTACGCGATCACCGGCGCCGGGACCATCGCGTTGACGAGGTCCCGCTCGCCCACCACGTACAGGGCGGGCACCTCGATCCTCAGGCCGGTGAACGCCTGCATCAGCTCGTTGTTGCGGTCGATGTTGCGGTACCAGTTGAGCCCGCCGGTGAAGGCCCGCTCGCCGTGCCGGGAGTAGTCGGCGGCCATGACGTCGAGGTCGGCGTCGGTGAGCCAGTCGGGCAGGCGCTCCGGCTCGGGGACGGTGTCCAGCAGCGTCCCGCCCTCGGGCACCACCCAGGGCCGGGGCTCGCCGTCCGGCTGGATGCCGCACATGACGCGCCGAAGGCTGGCCTTGACGTCGGCCGCGAGTTCGGCGTCCGCCTTGCCGGGCTCCTGGAAGTAGATCTGGTAGAAGCCGTCGCCGAAGCTCTCCCGCGCCGCCGACAGCGGGGACGGCCCGGCCGGCAGCGGCGGCACGCTCAGGCCCACGACGCCGCGCACGAGGTCGGGCCGCAGCGCGGCGGCGGACCAGGCGACGGGCGCGCCCCAGTCGTGGCCGACGACCACGGCCTGCTCGGCGCCGAGCGCCTTGATCAGCCCCGTCAGGTCGCCCAGCATGTGCAGCACGGTGTACGCGTCGATGCGCTCGGGCTGCTCGCTGCGGGCGAACCCGCGCTGGTCGGGGGCGACGACCCGGTAGCCCGCCTCGGCGAGCGGCGCGAACTGGTGCCGCCAGGAGTACCAGCTCTCGGGGAAGCCGTGCAGCAGCAGGACCAGCGGCCCCTCCCCCTGCTCGGCGAGGTGGAGCCGCACCCCGTTGACCTCGACCTCGCTGTGCTTGATGTCCTCGTACAAAACCGCACCCCCGTTTGGGCCGACATGTCCTATATCCGGGACCCTGCCCACCCCCGGCCGGAGGAAACGCCTCCACAAAGCGGCCGAGGCCGCCCCGGAACTCCGGGACGGCCTCGGCTACTTGCTGTTACTGATGCCGCGTCAGCTCACGGTGTAGCTGTACGGGATCGCCGCGAGCACCGAACCGGTGGTGCTGAGGCTGTTGTTGGCCGTCGCGACCGAGGTCGGCGAGGAGACCAGGTAGAGAACACCGCTGACCGTGCTGCCCTTCGGGCCGGTCGGGGTGACGGTCACCTGCAGCGAGCCGCTGGCGCCGGGCTGGACGACCACCGGGGTGGAGGCCGGGGCCGAGGCGTTGACGGCGACGGCGAACGGGTCACCGGTGCTGGAGGTCAGCGCCGGGTCGAACGCCTGGGTGTGCGCGGTGGCCGTGATCGTGGTGGTGCCCGCCGGGGCGGGACCGGCGAAGGGGCCGATCTGCTGCACGAAGGAGCCCCAGAAGCCCGGGACGACCTGCTGCGAGGTGCTGCCCTTGGCGGTCACCACGGAGATGGTGGAGCCGTCCTGGGCCTTCTTGAGGTCGCCGAAGAGGTCCGGCGAGCCGGTGGTGGCGCTCAGCTCCAGCTGGGCCGGGGTCGAGGAGGCCGCGACGCCCTTGAGCTGGTCGGTGCCCGGGGGCACCAGGAAGGACGGCACCGAGGAGGTGAGGCTCAGCGGCAGCGCCACGGTGGCCGAGGCGCCCTGCGGCACCAGCGGCACGTCCACCCGCTTGTCGAGGCGGCCGTCGGCCGCGACGCGCTGCGGGGCGACGGTGTTGTTGGTGTAGTTGACCGTCACGTTGACCGGCTTGCCGGCCGCGAGCTTGGTCTTGCCGTCGGTCGGCAGGCCGGCCGCGGTGGCCTGGTTCTGGTTGAGCGCGATGGTGCCGGTGAAGTCCTGCGCGAGCTCCTGGCCGGAGACCGGGCCGAGCACGTTCAGGACGAAGCGCCAGTGACCCTCGGCCGGGTTGACCGTGGTGGCCGAGACGCCGTTGGCGCCGCCCGTCACGTTGCCCTGGGCGTCGATGACGGCGTTGCCCTCGATGTCGACCGGGGTGCCGTTGGGGCTGATCAGCGCGCCCTGCATGAACAGCTGCGGGTCCTTGACGGTCAGGCCGACCCGCAGGTCCTTCTGGCCCTTCGGGACGTCGAAGCCGTACGAGAAGGACTGGGTCGGGGAGGCGTTGCGGGCGTTGCCACCGGTGATGGTGCCGGTGAAGGTGCCCTTGCCGTCCTTGACCGGGACGAGGCTGCGCAGCACGACCGGCACGCTGGTGGTGTTGCCGTTCGAGCTGGAGACCACGATGGCCTCGCTGGAGTCGCCGCTGGTGGCCGGGGTGGTGAGCTGCACCTTGAGGTGCTTGGTCTCACCGGGCTGCAGCTCGGCGGTGGTCGGGCTCACGCCGCCGGCCGGGACGGCCCGCTGGGTGGCGGTGCCGAACTGGACGGCGCCGTTGTAGCCGGCCTTGCCCGCGGGGGTGTAGAAGACGGCCGTCCACTCGCCGGCGACCGGGCGCGGGACGTCGACCAGGCCGAAGTTGGCCGGGGTCGCGCCGCCCTGCGGGCGGGTGTTGGTCTCGAACCGGCCGGACGGGTCGAGCAGCGTCAGGCGCACGACCGGGCCGTTGGTGACCTGGTTCGGGGCGCCCTGCCAGGCGATGGAGGCCGCGAGGCGGTCGGCGCCCGCCGGGACGGTGAACTTGACCTGCTTCTGGACCCAGTCCGCGCCGTTGGTCGCGTACTTGAAGGTGTCCTTCGAGGAGGTGTCCAGCGTCACGGTCTGCGTGTTGTTCGACTGCGCCGTGAAGGAGCGGGTCGAGGCGCTGACGGTCTGCGGGCTGTCGCTGGTGTTGCTGACGGAGACGTCGGCGGTGTGGGTCGAGCCCGGGGTGCCGGCGATGTCCTGCTGGCCCGTGTTGACGACCACGGTGTTGGCGCCGTCGGTGCCGTCACCGTCGTCGTAGCCGCGGGCGGCCTCGACGGCGGCGCGGACGTTCAGCAGACCCGCGCCCTGCTCCTCGGCCGGAACGCCGAGGTCCTGGGCGGTGCCGGTGAGGAACTTCTTCACCAGGGCCGGGGTCGGGGAGTCGCCGCCGTGGGTGTCGCGGTAGGCCTGGATGACCAGGGCCGCGGCGCCGGTGACGAACGGGGCCGCCTGGCTGGTGCCGCCGAAGGACTGGATCGGCGAGCCCTTGCCGCTGAAGCCGGCGCAGTCCGTGTACTTGGTGAGGTCGGGCGAGCACAGGGCCCAGTCCGACTCGCCCGGGGCGACCAGGTCGACCGTGCGGCCGGCCTGGGTGAAGCCGCCGGAGGACAGCGCGGAGATGCGGTTGTTGCTCCAGGTCTTGTTGGAGAACTGGGAGGCCGCGTAACCGGTCTGCTGGTAGTTCTGGTTGTCGGTGGAGGCACCGACCGCGATGACGTACGGGTCCGTCGCCGGGGTCCCGATCGTGCCGCTGATGCCCGCGTCACCGGTGGAGACGGCGACGGTGACACCGGCCTTGACGGCCTGCTCGTTGAAGAGCGAGATGGTGTCGTGCGCGCCGCTGTCCGGGGTGACGTTGCCGCCGAAGGACTCGTTGAGCACGTCGACGTGGGAGACGCGCACCGCGTAGTCGATGGACTGCAGGATCGACGAGTTGGACATCATCTCGCCGCCGGCCCGCAGCGCGACCAGGTCGGCGTCGGGCGCCAGGCCGCGGATGCGGATGTTGCAGCCGGCCTTCAGCGCGTGCGAGGCGTTGACGAAGTTCGCCACGTCGTAGACCTGACGGCCCTGGGCGATGACCGCCGAGGCGTCGCCGAAGGCCTCCGCGCCACCGGTGGGCGCGTTGACGCCGTCACCCGCGAAGTCCTGGTAGTCCACGACGGCGTGCGAGCCGTCGGCCCGGATGAAGTCCGGGTTGTTCGGGTCGAGGCCGTCCGCGATGTAGGCGACCTTGACGCCCTTGCCCGTGGCCAGGTTCTCGACGCCGGGCTTGCCGTTGCCGGTGTAGGCGCGGGTCGAGTAGAGGCCCTCGGGCTCCAGCAGCGGCTTGGACGGGTCGGAGGGGCAGACCGTGTTGGTCGAGTTCTCCTCGGGGCCCTGGCCGTTGCTGCCCGAAGCGGCCGCGTTCGCACCGTCGGAGCCGGCCGCCTTGGCCTCCTCCTTGTCCTTCTTCGCCGCACCCGCGGCCGCCGGGGCGACCGCGACCTGGGCGTCCGTCACCACGGAGGCGACGGCCGGGTCGGCCTGGAGGCTGGCGCGCAGCGCCGGGCTCACGGTGGCCGAGAAGGCGTTGCCGACCACGAAGCTCTTGATGTTGGTGCCGCCGCCGGCCTTGACCTTGTCCAGCAGCGGAGCCTGCGCGTGCGCGGTCTTCTGCTGGCGGGCGCCGACGTGGCCGGAGTCGGCCGGGGCGTCCGCTATCTGGTCCTTCAGGATCACGATCACCGGTGCTGCCGGCCCGTCCGCCGACGCCGCGGGGGCGTCCTGCGGGGTCGGGGCGGGGGCAGCGTTCGCGCAGGTCCCGAAGGTGAGGACCATGGACGCGGTGGTGACCGTGACGGCAGCTGCGAGCTGGGCTTTCCGCCAGCCGATCAATGGACATCCTTTCGTCTGATGAGACGTCAGGTAGCACGGTCCACCGTACGCGAGTCCGGATCGGCCGCGTGGTTGGTCCGGACCGCGCGTCCCGACAGCGGTCGCATTCCAGCGCATCCGACACGACCACGACAAGGGGGGAAATCCCCATCAGAAAGTAAAAATGACCATCAGAAAGTAAAATTCACGGGAGAAATCGGGCCAGGTCCCCGCTTTTTCCCTGACCACGCCTGGTCGCAACGGACCGAAGTCGAACGAAAAAAGTCGGTGGCGAACTCTGGACACTGGCGAACCATCGCCACGTACGCCCGGGCGGTGACCACGGCGGCGCGAGGCGTCCGCGAACCGCCTCGCACCGTTCCCCGCGCCCGCCGGGCTCAACCCTCACGACCGGCCGGCGGCCCGTTCCTGCAGCTCCCGCGCGTCCGCCAGGTCCTCGGCCGTCGGGGCGTCGTCCTGGGTCAGCCGGTGGCGCCAGTACCCACTGAACTCGACGGCCTCCTTCGCCACCCCGCGCTCCGTCACCAGGTGGCGGCGCAGCGCCCGTACGGCCCCGGCCTCCCCCGCCAGCCAGGCGTACGGCCGGCCGGGCGGCAGTTCGGCGGCGGTCAGCGCGGCGGTCAGGGCCACCCCCTCGGGGGCGCCGTCGCGGTGCAGCCAGCGCACGGTCAGACCGGGCGGGCCGTCCAGCGGTTGCCGCTCCCGTACGTCCGCGACCTCGACGAACGCCAGCGCCCGGGCCTCGCGCGGCAGCGCCCCGACCAGCGTCGCGATGGCCGGCAGCGCGCTCTCGTCCCCGGCCAGCAGCACCCAGTCGGCGGCCGCCGCGGCCGCCGCGAAGGGGACGGGCGGGGCGTACAGCGCGGAGGGGCCGACCATCCCGAGCCGCTGCCCCGGCGCGGCGCGCAGCGCCCAGGCGGAGGCGGGGCCCGCGCCCTCGTGGAGCACGAAGTCGACCTCGATCAGCCGGGTGCCGGGCCGGCGGTGGCGCAGGGTGAAGCTGCGCATCAGCGGGCGGCGGGGCTCGGGGATCGCCAGGTAGGCCCGGTACCAGCTCATCGGGTCCTCGGCGGGCGCGGGCAGTTCGGGTACGGCCTGGCCGGGGCGCGGGAAGCAGAGCTTGAGCTGCTGGTCCGGCGCGGTGCCCACGGAGTCCGCGAGCGCCTCGGCCTCGAAGGTGATCCGGGCCGTGCGCGGGGTGATCCGGCGGGCCTCGACGACCTCGACGCAGGTGACCGGCAGGGTGGTGGGCGGTGTCATCGCGAAACCCCTTCGATTGATAGCCTTACGGCATAAAGAGTTGCCGTCGGGAACGATACTTTACGCCATAAGGAGATGCCGGATGACCGTCTACGCCGGGCAGGGCGACGCCCGTCGCACCCTCGACCTCCTCTGGGGCGCCGCACCCGCGCCCGCCGTGCGCAGCGGCCCGAAGCCAGCGCTCAGCGTGGAGGCGATCGTGAGCGCGGCGATGGAGGTCGCCGACGTCAGGGGCATGGCCGCCCTCTCCATGCGCGCCGTCGGCGAGCGGCTCGGGCGCACCGCCATGGCGCTCTACACGTACGTGCCCGGGAAGGACGAGCTGCTCGACCTCATGCACGACCGCGCGCTCGCCGAACTCCCTTCGCGTGAAGGCGGATCGGAGGACTGGCGCAGTGCCGTCACCACCTGGTCCGAGGATCTTTACGAGTGCTACCTGCGCCACCCCTGGATGCTCCAGGTCTCCCAGGCGCGCCCCGTCCTCGGGCCGGCCGAACTCGGTGCGATGGAAGGGCTGTTGAGCGCCCTCGCGCCCGCCGGGCTGGAACCCCGGCGGCTGCGCGGGGCCGTGGCCGCGCTCTGGCAGTTCGTCCGGGGCCTGGCCGCCGCCACCGCCGACGCGCGGGGGGCCGCCGCCGCGACGGGCGTCTCCGACGAGGCCTGGTGGGGCGCCCGCTCCGCCCGGCTCGCCGAGCTCGCCCCGGACCTGCCGCAGCGCTTCCCGCAGTTCGTCGCGATGCAGGCGGGGGGCGCCTCCGATCCTTCCGCGGGAGAGCCGGACGCCTTCAGCAGCGGTCTCGCCGTGCTCCTCGACGGCATCGCCGTATCCTGCACCGGCACTTGATCGAAGTTTGATCGAAAGATACAGTTCGATCAAACACTCACGGTCCGGGAGCGACCGGCGGAGGGGGCGGAGCGATGGCCATCTCGGCCGACGAACGTCGGGAACTGATCCTGCGAGCGGTCCGGGAATCCGGCACGCCGCTACGGCTGGCGGAACTCGCCGACCGCCTCGCGATCCCGGCGGTCACCGTCCGCCGGGACGTCGCCGCCCTCGCCGAGGCCGGGCGCGTCGGACGCTCCCACGGCTTCGTCTCCTTCCGCGAGGCGCCCGGGGAGCCCACCCCCGCCTCCGCCCGCACCGTCGGACTGCTCGTCCCCTCCGTCGGCTCCTACTTCGACGAACTGATCGCCGGAGCCCGCGCCGCGGCCGCCGCCCAGGGCGCGCGCCTCGTCCTCGGCATCGCCCCGTACGAGGTCCGCGACGACCGCGCCCAGGCCGCGCAACTCCTCGAGAACGGCGCGGACGGCCTCCTCCTCGCCCCCAACCTCCTCCCCAACGGCTCCGCCCGCGACCACCGTTGGCTCGACACCCTCCCCGTCCCCGCCGTCCTCGTCGAACGCGGCCGACCCGACCACGGCACCCTGGGCGACCGCCTCGACATGGTCTACTCCGACCACCGCCACGGCGTCCTCCTCGCCCTGCGCCACCTCGCCTCCCTCGGCCACGAACGCGTCCTCCTCGCGGCCCGCGACGACTCCTGGACGGCACTGGAAGTCCGCGCCGGCTACGAACAGGGCATGCGCCTCCTCGGCGCCCAACCCCTGCCCGTCCTCTCCACCCTCGACCCCGGCGCCCGCCCCGCCGACCCCGCCCTCCTCGCCGCCCACATCGCCACGGCCGCCGCGAACGGAGTCCGCGCCGTCCTCGTCCACAACGACCAGGACGCCATCCAACTCCTCCCCCACCTGCGCACCCACGGCCTCACCGTCCCCGACGACCTCGCCCTCATCGCCTACGACGACGTCTTCGCCGCCCTCGCCGCACCCCCGCTCACCGCCGTCTCCCCACCCACCCGCGCCGTCGGCGAAACCGCCGTCGACCTCCTCCTCCGCCGCCTCACCACCGCCACCCCCCTGCCCGTCCACCGGACCGCCCTCCTCCCCACCCTGCGCATCCGCACCTCCTGCGGCGGGTGAGGTTCACCCGTCACCGGGCTCCTGGCGGGAGATCAGCACGTGGAACTGGCATCCACAGCGGCGGCGGAGCGCCGACTCAGGCTGAATCGAGGAAGCAGGCGTTTGACTTCTTCCGCGCCGGTTTCGATGTAGGTGCCGTCGTTCGCCGCGGTGTCTTCGATGAAGATTCCGCCCGCCAGGAAGGAATGGAGATGGGCGAACCTGGGGGCGAGTTCCGTCAGCACGTCCAGCGGTTCGTCCTCGCAGTACTCCTCCTCGATGACCAGGTCCTGGATGCGCAGATGCTCAAGCTGTGAGAGGAGGGGCGAGTTCGCGAGGACGAGAAAATCGGTGGCCTCTTCCGGGTCGAAGTCGGCGTTTCCCAGATCGAGATTCCTGAGCTTCGGGAAACGCTGCGGTGCGAGTTCGTCGAGGACGTCGTTCAGGACGTGAACGCCGTGCACGTTCTCGCGGACGTCGACTTCCAGCGAGACAAGACCCGGTGTCGCGGACGGGAACATGGACCTCGTGAATGTGTACCCCCGAATCCGCAGCCGGGTGAGGGTTTCATGCTCGACATCATGGAAGAGGAAACCGCCCTCGAGTTCCAGCGTGCGCAGTGCGGGAAGCGACCTCCACAGCGTTTCACCCGCCTCTGCGGAAACCACGCCCGTCTCCACGTGATCCTCGGGGTCGATCACCTTGCCCGCTGACGTCTCACCTGGTTCGCAGAGGTAGGTGAAGTCGTAGCCGTAGTACATGCGTTCCAGCCGGGGGCGTCGGCGGCCGGCAAGTGAGATCGCGGAGTTTTCGCCGGAGTGGTGGTAGTCGGTGAGGTGCAGTTCGAGTGTGCGCAGCCGGTAGGTGGCGGGGTGGGTGAGGAGGGTGTCGATCAGTGCGCTTTCCCACTGTTCGGGGTCGGCCGGGTCGATGCTCGCGGTGTGGGGGTGGTCCGTCAGGAGCCGTTCCACCAGGTTTCGGCGTTGCGGCCGGGTGTCTTCGGCCAGGCGGAAGCATGCCTCGTCGATGAAGCCGCGGGACCAGGTGAACTGCCAGGAGCCGTCCTCCCGCAGCACGTCCAGTCCCAGTTGCCGTTCCACCTCCGCGTACGCCGCGGTCGGGCGGGACGGGTCCGCGTCGCCGTGCTCGCGGTGGTGTTCCTGCCGGATGGCCTCTCCCCGCAGGTCACCTTCCCGGGTCAGCAGGTCCGCGTAGGCGAGCCATGCCTCCCAGTCATCCGACTCCGGAACGGCTGTGGCATCGAAAAGGCTCATGTCGAGGATTCTCCGGCCGGCGATGAAAGAAAGGGGCAGCTGGTGCACCGCTGGTTCCTCGGCGAGTACGCGGAACCTTCAGGGCGCATCGTCACATCGTCGTCACCATAGATGCCCCCTCTGACACCGGCCCGCCCCACAGGTACGTGCACCTGGGTCACGCCCCGAGGTGCGCTCCTGCCCGCACAGACCGTCCTCGTGGTCGAGGCACCTCAAAGCCCCGACGCGGGCCCTCGCCCGGCGCTACGCGCGGGCCGGGAGAGGGGTGTGCAGCTCGCCGGTGGCGAAGTGGGCGGGGTCGTCGCCGAGGGTGGAGAGGACGAAGGCGGTGGTGAGCGCGCGGATGTCGTCGGCGCGCTTCACCAGGAAGTGGCCGCCTTCCGGCACCTCGTAGCGGGCGAGGTCCGGGACGAACTCGGCGGCCCGCCGGGCGTAGGCGAGGGAGTGGGCGGCGCTCGCCGTGGAGCGGTCGCGGTCGCCGTGGACGACGAGCACCCGGCGGCCGGCCAGGTGGTCCACGGGGTCGCCCTCCGGCAGCCAGGGGGCGATCCCGGCCACACCGACCACGGCGGGGTCGCCGGCGCACCAGAACGCGGCCCGGCCGCCGAGCGAGTTGCCGACCAGGACAACGGGGACGCCGCCGTAGCGCCGGGCGATCTCGGCCAGGGCCCAGCGGGTGTCCACGGCGGTGTCGGCGGCCTCGCCGTTCCAGCCCCGGTAGCGGTAGCGCAGCAGGTGCACGGCGATGCCGTGGTCGCCGCCGCGCTCCGTCAGTTCGGTCGCCAGGTCCCGCAGGCCCAGCTCGGCGAGCTTCAGCGGCCCGCGCCGACTGCGCACCGACCCGCCGGGCAGCAGCAGCGCCACGCCCTTGACCTCGCCGCTTCCCCGCCGGTCCGTCAACTCCGCAGCGCGCTCGCGCGATCCGAACACATCGACCTCCCCCGTAGACCGCGGAGATCCTACCGCCGGCCGAGGACCGCCCGGAGGCGGGGAGCGGGGTGCCTCCGGGCGGGGCCTCGGCGCCGCCGCCGGTCAGCCGGTGGCGCCCTGCTGGTCGGCGACGGTGCCGGAGAGGCGGTATGCGGTGGAGGTGTCGACGCCGAGGGCGGTGAGCAGGTCGAGGGCGGCGGCGAGGGGCGGGGCTCCGGTCGTGCGGGCGGCGGCGAGGTGGGCGGGGAGGCGGTCGGCGGCGATCAGGGCCGTCCACTGGGTGGCGGAGAGGGCGAGGTAGCGCAGGCCGGGGAGGTCGGCCAGCGGCGCCAGGTCCGGGGTGGCGCAGCGGGACAGGTCGAGGGAGCGCAGCGCGGGGAGGGTGCGCAGCGGGGCGAGGTCGATCGGGGTCTCGGAGGCGACGGCGAGTGAGGCGAGGTGCGGGTGGCCGGTGAGCGGGGTGAGGTCGGCCTCGGCGGCGAGGCCGACGGTCAGGTCCTCGACGGGGAGTGCTGTCACGGGAGACAGGTCGGTGGTGGCGCAGCGGTTGAGGTGCAGGCGCAGCAGGCGCGGGGTGGCGGAGAGCGGGGACAGGTCGACGGGTGACGGGGCGTCATTGAGGTGGATCGCCTGGACGCCCGGTGCGAGCCCCTCGTCCAGCGCGGAGACCACCACCTTGCGCGGCCCGTCCCCGGACTGCTGCGGGGCGTGCGGATCGGGCTGCCCGAGGGCCTGGCCGAGCCAGGCGGTGACGGAGGAGGCGACATGGCTGGGGCCTTCGTTGAAGTCCCGTCCGACCTCGATCACCTGGCCGGGGCGGCCGTCCGCGGCCGGTGCCAGGTCCACGGCGAAGTAGTTGCCGTCGAACCAGGTGGCGATCGGGAGCCAGCCCGGATGCCCCGAGCTGCGGCGCACCGTGTTCGGCGGGTCGGCGTCGAAGACCACCTGGCTCCAGCCGAGGCCCCAGCCGAACCAGGTCGGGACGCCGATGTACCCGTCGTGTGCGGCCAGCGCCTCGTCGAGCGACAGCCAGCAGTACCCGTCCAGTGCCTCGCTGCCGCCGTCCCCGTCGGCCTCCAGGTACAGCGCGCGCAGGTCCGCGGGGAGTGCCCGCCCGAGGCGGAGCTCTGCGGCGGCGAGCTGTTCCTCGGTGGCGGGCGCCGGCATCGGCGCTTCCCGGCCGGTGCGTTCGGCGTGCTGCCGGAGTACGGCCCGCAGCCGCTCGACCGCCTCCGACGGATCCCCGCCCGGGTGCGGCTCGGACGGTTCCGCGCCGTCGACCGCGCCCGGTTCCGACGGGCGGAAGTCGGGGTCGAGGGTCAGTATCCAGCCGTCCTCGCGGCGGGCCTCGGGTTCCAGTGCGTCCCGGAACACCACCAGCTCGAACGCGCCGGACGGGTGGCAGGTCAGCTCCAGGGCGATGGCCTCCCAGCCGTGGCTCTCCCGGAACCGGGACGCCAGCGATGCGACGCTCTCGTGCGGGAACGGCACGCCGGCGTAGGGGCCCGGACGGCTCGGCACCACGTATCCGCTGCCGAACATGCCGGCGCTCGCCCGGCTCGCGCGCACCCGCACCACGCACTCCGACCAGCCTTCCGGCGCCTTCGCGACGATCTCCGCCGCGATCTGCCGTGCCGTCCGTTCCACCGTCAGGTCCATGCCCGCCCCTCGTCCGTGCCGTGCGGACGATCATGCCAGTCGGCTCCGACAGGGCGATCGGCCGTCGGCCGGCGCCGGTGCCTACCTCCGGCGGAGGCCCTCCAGGAAGCGTGCGCCCTCCGCCAGGAGCGGCGGCAGGGGGGCCGCGGCGGGGTGCCAGGGGGCCTCGTACTCCCAGCAGGTCCAGGTGTCCGCCGGGAGGAGGGCGAGGCTGTCCGCGAGGGGCAGGGTGCCGGCGCCCAGGGGGAGGGGGGTGCGGTCGGCGGGGGAGGCGATGTCCTTGACCTGGACGTGGCCGAGGCGGGCCGCGAGGGCGTGGTGGGTGGCGGAGGGGGTTTCGCCGGCGAGGACGGTGTGCTGGAGGTCCCAGAGGGCGCCGACTGCGGGGTGGTCGGCGCGGGCGAGGAGGCGGGCGAGGGCCTGGCCGGTGGGGTGGGAGTCGTGGGTCTCGACGAGGATGCGCACGCCCAGGGCGCCCGCCCGGTCGGCGACGGCGGCCAGCCGCCGCGCCGCGCGGTCCTCGGCCGTGCGGGGGCCGACGGCGGAGCCGCCGGGGAAGACGCGCAAGGCGGGGCAGCCGAGGTCGGCGGCGAGTTCGAGGTGGGTGGCGAAGTCGGCGAGGAGTGGCTTGTCGAGGGGCTGGCCGGCGAGGGTGAGGTAGGAGGCGAGGGCGATCGGCTGAACCCCGGCGTCGGCCAACTCCCCTACGGCCGCGCGCCGTTCGTGGGCGTCGAGCCCGGGGTGGACGGGCTGCCCGGGGGCGCAGCGCAGTTCGAGGCCCTGCCAGCCGGTGTCGGCGGCCAGGCGTGCGGCGCGGGCGAGGGGCAGGTCGGGCAAGCCGAGGGTGGAGAGCGCGAGTCGCACCGGTCAGACCTCCACGACGGAGACGTGCCCGGGGCGGAGTTCGGCCTCCTGGGCGGTGCCGTCCGGCCAGGTCACGCGGAAGCGGCCGGGGTCGAGCAGGTGCAGGGTGACGGCGGAGAGGGGGGAGGAACTGGCACCCGAGAGCCGCGCCGCGCTGACGAGCAGCTGCTCGGCGCCCGCGATCGAGCCGGTGAGGACCGGCATCTCCCCCGCGGCCCCGAACGCCGTCCCGCCGTCGACCGCCGGCCGGTCGGAGCCCGTGTACCCGTGCAGGCCGAGCAGTTCGCTGCTCAGCCCCCCGGTGACGGCCCAGCCGCTCTCCCGTACGGCCGTGCCGCGAGCAGCCCCCGCGACCAGGTGCGCCCGCACCTCCTCCGCCCCCCGCGCCAGCGTCACCGAGGTGACGACCACCCCCGGCAGCGGCACGTGGCTGGACGCCGCCCAGCCCTCGCCGGTGCCCAGCGGGGTGATGCGGCCCCGCTCGGTGGCCTTCCCGTCGACCAGCAGCGCCAGGTGGTTGTCGGCGGGCCCGGAGCATGCGGGCCCCGTGCCCGTGGAGTAGGCGAGGCGCGCGTAGTGCGGGTCGTCGGGCCGGACGGCGCCTGCGGGCTGGTCGTCGCTGCCGTGGTTGTGCAGCCGTACCAGCCCGTCCGCCGCCGTGGACTGCACCAGCCAGCCGGGGGCGGGCAACGCCCTTACGGTGTCCCGGAGTTCGGCGGGCCCGGCCTCCTCCCGGTCCGTCCACACCGGGTGCTCCGGCGGCAGCAGCAGCCCCAGGAACGCGGACGAGGCCCAGTACGGCGAGGCCGGCCCCGAGTACGGCTGGACGAGCGGCGGGTGGGCGCCGTACCAGCCGAGGGTGAGCAGGCCGTCGGGCCCGACGGCGCCCCGGTCGAGGAAGTGCCGCAGGGCGCCGGAGGCGAGGCGGCGGGTGGTGCCGGGGGTGAGGGGGGTGTGGCCGGTGAGGGCGCCGGCCCAGAGGGGGGCGGCGGCCGCGAAGCGGTAGATGAGCGAGCGGCCCTGGTGGACGGGAGCGCCGTCCACTCCGAACAGGTGAGCCTGGTCGGCGAGGTGGAGGGCGAGGCGCTGCCCGTACTCGTCGAGGAGGGCGCCGTCCCCGGCGAGGTGGGCGTGCAGGACCGGGTAGAGGTGCAGGGCCCAGCCGTTGTAGTGGTCGAAGGCGCGGGGGCGGCCGTCGGTGTACCAGCCCCGGCCCAGGTGGAAGCGTTCGATGCGCTCCAGGCCGCGCCGGACGGCGGCGTGGGCGGCGGCCTCCTCGATACCCGCCTCGGCGAGGAAGCCGCCGACGGCGAGGGGGAAGAGCCACCAGTTGTTGTCGTTGGGGGTGCGGTGCAGGGCCTCGGCGAGCCAGCGGCCGAGGCGGTCGCGGACGGCGGGGGCGAGGCGGTCCCAGAGCCAGGGGCGGGTCAGGCGCAGGGCGAAGGCGATCGAGGCGGCCTCGACCATGGCCTGGCCCCGGTCGGTGACGGCGGGCCAGGAGTGCCGGTCGCCGTCGGCGAGGTGGCGTTCGGCGGTGGGGTGGCGGGTGCCGGCGTCGAGTCCGTCGGCGTAGCCCGCGAGCAGGCCACCGGGGTCGCCGCCGGCCCCGGCGGTGCGGAGGGCGGCGAGCAGGAAGGTGCGGGAGAAGCCCTCCAGGCCGTCGGAGCGCCGTCCGGACCAGCTGGGCCGGGGGCCGGGCAGGTCGATCAGGGCGTGTCCGGGGAGGGCGAAGGGCCGTACGGCGGCGAGCAGGTCGTCGGCGACGGCCTCCCAGTGGGCCCTGGTCCAGCCGGTGCGGGGGCTGAGGGCCCGGTCCTCGGGGGGAAGCGGCATGACGGTGGGTCCTCCCTGGCCAGGGCACGCGCGAGCTTGTCCGATGGTCGGGAAATCTAGGAAGCCCGTGATCGTTCGTCAAGAGCTGTGATCATTTCAGATCATTCGATACCGATCTCTTGACTCCGATCGATCGGCCTGCCCAAGATGACGTCCATTCACCCCCCACCAGGCCGCGATCCCGCGCCCCGCCCACCGGAGTCGTGCATGTCCTCACCCTCGGCATCCCGCCCCCCGCTGCGCCCCGCCGCCCCCACCGCCGCGCCCGCCACCGTGCCCTCCCCCGGCCCGGCCGCGCGCCGCAGAGCCCTGAGCGCCGCCGCCGGCCTGCTCTGCACCGCCCTGCTCGCCGCCTGCGGGAGCAACGGCGGAAGCGGCGACACCGCCGCCAAGGACGACGGCAAGCCCGTCACCCTCACCTTCTGGGGCTGGGCCAAGGGCACCAAGGACGTCGTCGCCGCCTTCAACTCCTCCCACCCGAACATCAAGGTGGAGTACGAGGAGATCCCCTCCGGCGCCGCCGGCGGCTACGCCAAGATCTCCAACGCCGTGAAGGCCCACAACGCCCCCGACGTCTTCAACGTCGAGTACCCCCAGCTGCCCGACTTCGTCAGCCAGGGCGCCGTCCAGGACATCACCTCCCTCGCCCCGGACTCCCTCAAGTCCCAGTACCTGCCCCAGGCCGTCGAGCTGACCACCCTCGGCGGCCGCACCTGGGCCCTGCCCCTGGACGCCTCCCCGCAGGCGTTCTACTACCGCAAGGACCTCTTCGAGCAGGCCGGCATCACCGCGCCGCCCAAGACCTGGGACGAGTTCCGCACCGCCGCCCAGAAGGTGAAGCAGGCCGAGCCGAACACCCGGATCGCCACCTTCTTCCCCGACGACCCGACCACCTTCGAGGCCATGGCCTGGCAGGACGGCGCGCACCTGTTCTCCGCCAAGGACGACGCCTGGGGCGTGGACCTCAACGGCGCCGGCACCAAGCCGACCGCCGACTACTGGCAGCAGATGATCACCGACGACCTCGTCCGGGTGCAGCCCTCCTTCAGCCAGCCCTGGACGGCCTCCCTCCAGAAGGGCGAGACGGCCGGCTACCTCGGCGCCTCCTGGGGCGCCGGCGTCCTCAAGGGCACCCTGCCCGACGCCGCCGGCAAGTGGGCCGTCGCCCCGATGCCCAGCCGCGACGGCAGCCCGGCCAGCGGCATGCTCGGCGGCACCACCTTCGCCGTCTCCAAGGACAGCAAGAAGGCCAGGGCCGCCGTCGAGTTCGCCACCTGGGCCACCACCACGCCCGAGGGCATCAAGGCCCGCATAGCCTCCGGCACCTCCTCCGCCTACCCGGCCGCGCCCGCGCTCGTCCCGGTCGCCAAGGACGCCTTCAAGGCGGACTTCTACGGCGGCCAGGACGTGTACGCCGTCTTCGCCGACGCCGCGAAGTCCATCAAGCCCAACTGGCAGTGGGGCCCGGCCATGGGCGCCACCAACGCCTCCCTCAAGGACGCCTTCGGCAAGCTCCCGCAGAACGGCACCGTCCAGGGCGCCCTGGACACCGCCCAGCAGGCCACCCTCGCCGAGCTGAAGAACCGCGGCCTCAAGGTCGGTCAGTGAGCGCACCGGGCATCCGGAAGCGGCCGCGGCGGCGCCAGGGCGGCGCCGCGGCCGTGCTCCTGGCCCCCTTCCTGATCCTGTTCACCCTCTGCTCGCTGATCCCCATCGGCTACGCCGTCCACCTCAGCCTCTACACCGAGCACCACTCCGGCCTCGGCTTCGGCGGCTCCGAGACGGTGTTCACCGGGCTCGGCAACTACACCCGCGCGCTGGGCGATCCGGCCTTCCGCTCCAGCTTCCTCACCAGCGCCGGCTACTGCCTGCTCTACATCCCGCTGATGACGGGCCTGGCCCTCGCCCTCGCCCTGCTGCTGGACTCCGGGCTCGCCCGCGCCCGCCGCTTCTTCCAGCTGGCGCTGTTCCTGCCCCACGCCGTGCCCGGCGTCATCGCCGCGCTGGTGTGGACGTACCTGTACACGCCCGGGATCAGCCCCGTCATCGACCTGCTGAACTCGGCCGGCGCCCACCCCGACCCGCTCGGATCGCCGCTGCCCGCCGTCGTCAACATCGCGGTGTGGGAGTGGACGGGCTACAACATGGTGATCTTCTACGCGGCCCTGCAGGCCGTGCCCCGCGAGGTGCTGGAGGCCGCCGTGGTCGACGGCGCGGGGGCGCTGCGCACCGCGTTCAGCGTCAAGATCCCGCTGATCCGCGCCTCGGTGGTGATGGTCTCCCTGTTCACCCTGATCGGCTCGCTCCAGTTGTTCACCGAGCCGATGCTCCTGCACGACGCCTCCCCCGGCGTCGTCTCCACCTGGACCCCCGGCATGTACGCCTACTCCGCCGCCTTCGGCCGCAACGACTACGGCCTGGCCGCCTCCTCCTCGGTGCTGCTGGCCCTGGCCGCGGCCGTCCTGTCCTACCTCGTCACCCGCCTCGCCCGACGGAAGGAGGCCTGAACGTGAGCGTCCTCGCCCCCGAGCGACCCGAGCGACCCACCACCTCCCGAAGCGCCCCCACACCGGGGCGCCGCCGCCCCCGGGCGCTCTCCCGCGGCGCCGTCAACGCCGCCCTCGTCCTGGCCACCGCCTACACGCTGCTGCCGCTCGGCTGGCTGCTCACGGCCTCCGCCAAGAACACCGGCGACCTCCTCGGCGGCCGCACCCTCTCCCCCTCCACCTGGCACCTGGGCGAGAACCTGCGCCACCTGTTCACCACCGACGACGGCGTCTACCTGCGCTGGTACCTCAACTCCCTGCTCTACGCCGGGCTCGGCGCGCTGCTGTGCGCCCTGGTCTGCGTCGCCGCCGGGTACGCGTTCCACGTCTACTCCTTCCCCGGGAAGGAGAAGCTCTTCGGCCTCGTCCTGCTGGGCGTCCTGGTGCCCGCCACCGCCCTGGCCCTGCCGATGTACCTGCTCGCCTCCGACCTGGGCGTGGTCAACAGCTTCTGGTCGGTGTTCGTCCCCTCCCTGGTCAACCCCTTCGGCGTGTACCTCGCCCGGGTGTTCTGCGAGGGCTACGTCCCCGCCGAGGTGCTGGAGGCCGCGCGGCTGGACGGCGCGAGCGAGCTGCGCGCCTTCCGCTCGATCGGCCTGCGGATGATGGCGCCCGGCTTCGTGACCGTGTTCCTGTTCCAGTTCACCGCGGTGTGGAACAACTTCTTCCTGCCGCTGGTGATGCTCTCCGACAGCCGCCTCTTCCCCGTCAGCCTCGGGCTGTACGGCTGGAACTCCCAGACCCACGCCTTCCCCGAGTACTACCCGCTGGTCGTCACCGGCTCGCTGCTCGCCGTCCTGCCCCTGGTGGCCGCGTTCGTCCTGCTGCAGCGCCACTGGAAGGCCGGCATGACCGCAGGAAGTGTCAAATGACCACTGTCGCCACCCGCCGCCCCCGCGCCCTGCTCGCCATGGACCCGGCCGTCTCGGCCCGCCTCCTGGACGCCGGCGCCCTCGCCCGCCTCACCGCCCTCGCCGACCTCGACCCCGCCCTGGTCGTGGACGACTTCGCTGCCCCCGAGGCGCGGGCCGCCCTCGAACAGGCCGAGGTGGTGATCACCGGCTGGGGCTGCCCGCCCCTGGACGAGGCCGTCCTCGACGCCGCGCCCCGGCTGCGGGCGGTGATCCACGCCGCCGGCTCCGTCAAGCACCACGTCACCGACGCCTGCTGGGAGCGCGGCCTCCAAGTCACCTCCGCGGCCTGGGCCAACGCCCTGCCCGTCGCCGAGTACACCGTCGCGGCCGTGCTGTTCGCCAACAAGCGGGTCCTCGCCCTGCGCGAGGAGTACCGCCGCCGCCGCGCCCCGCACGACTGGCTGGGCGGCCACCCGGCCGCCGGGAACTACCGGCGCACCGTCGGCGTGGTCGGCGCCTCCCGGATCGGCCGGCGCGTGCTCGAACTGCTGCGCCCGTACGACCTGCGGCTGCTGCTGCACGACCCGTACCTGGAGCCCGGGGAGGCCGAGCGCCTCGGCGCGAGCGCCGTCGGCCTGGACGAGCTGTGCGCCGCCTCCGACGTCGTCACCGTCCACGCGCCCGAACTCCCCGAGACCAGGCACCTGGTGGACGGCCGCAGGCTCGCCCTGATGCGCGACGGCGCCACCCTGGTCAACACCTCGCGCGGCTCCCTGATCGACCAGGAGGCGCTGACCGCCGAGCTCGTCTCCGGCCGCCTCGACGCCGTCCTCGACGTCACCGTCCCCGAGGTCCTGCCCGCCGACTCCCCGCTGTACGACCTGCCGAACGTGCTGCTCACCCCGCACGTCGCCGGCTCCCTCGCAGGAGAGCTGCACCGCCTGGCCGACGCCGCCGCCGACGAGCTGGACCGCTACGCCCGTGGCCTGCCCTTCGCCCACGCCGTGAGCCCCGAGGGCATCCACCGCTCCGCCTGAACCACCGCTCCGCCCGAAGCACCCGTACGAGAGGAACTCCCGTGACCCGCAAGGTGATCGGCGTCGTGATGAACGGCGTCACCGGCCGCATGGGCTACCGCCAGCACCTGCTCCGCTCCGTCCTCGCCATCCGCGAGCAGGGCGGCCTCGACCTCGGCGACGGGGTGACGCTGTGGCCCGAGCCGATCCTCGTCGGCCGCGACGCCGGGCGCGTCGGCGCCCTGGCCGAACGCCACGGCCTGACCCACTGGACCACCTCCCTCGACGAGGCGCTCGCCCACCCCCTCGCCGAGGTCTACTTCGACGCCCAGGTCACCCCCGCCCGCGAACAGGCCATCAGGGCCGCCATCGCCGCCGGGAAGCACGTCTACACCGAGAAGCCCACCGCCACCTCCCTGGACGGCGCCCTCGAACTCGCCCGCCTCGCCCGGGAGGCCGGCGTGAAGACCGGCGCCGTGCAGGACAAGCTCTACCTGCCGGGCCTGCGCAAGCTCAAGCGGCTCGTGGACGGCGGCTTCTTCGGCCGCATCCTCTCCGTGCGCGGCGAGTTCGGCTACTGGGTCTTCGAGGGCGACTGGCAGAGCCCGCAGCGCCCCTCCTGGAACTACCGCGCCGAGGACGGCGGCGGCATCGTCCTCGACATGTTCCCGCACTGGAGCTACGTGCTGGAGAACATCATCGCCCCGGTGCGCTCCCTCTACGCCCACACCGCCACCCACGTCCCGCTGCGCCACGACGAGCGCGGCGAGCCGTACCGGGCCACCGCCGACGACGCCGCGTACGGGGTCTTCGAGCTGGAGGGCGGCATCGTCGCCCAGCTCAACTCCTCCTGGACGGTACGGGTCAACCGCGAGGAGCTGGTCGAGTTCCAGGTCGACGGCACCGAGGGCAGCGCCGTCGCCGGGCTGCGCGAGTGCCGCGTCCAGCACCGGGCCACCACCCCCAAGCCGGTCTGGAACCCCGACCTGCCCGTCACCGAGCGCTTCCGCGAGCAGTGGCAACTCGTGCCCGACAACGAGGAGTTCGACAACGGCTTCAAGGCGCAGTGGGAGGCCTTCCTGCGCCACGTCGCCACCGGATCGCCGTACGCCGGGGACCTGCTGGAGGGCGCCAGGGGCGTCCAGCTCGCCGAGCTCGCCCTGCGCTCCGCCCGCGAGGGCCGCCGCCTCGACGTGCCCCAGCTGGAGCTGTGATGACGCCCCCTGGTCTCCGCATCGCCTTCGCCGCCGCCCACGTCGTCGCCGACCCTCGCACCGAGCAGGCCCCCGGGCGGCCCGCCACCGTCGACTGGGACGCCACCCTCGCCTTCCGCCACCACCTGTGGTCCCTCGGCCTCGGCGTCGCCGACGCCATGGACACCGCCCAGCGCGGCGCCGGCCTCGACTGGGCCGCCACCCGCGAGCTGATCACCCGCAGCGGCGCCGAGGCCCGGGCCGTCGGCGGAAGACTCGCCTGCGGTGTCGGTACCGACCAACTGACCGCCCCGGCCCGTACGCTGACGGAGATCACCCGCGCGTACGAGGAGCAGCTCGCCGTGGTCGAAGGCGCCGACGCCCAGCCCGTCCTGATGGCCAGCCGCGCGCTCGCCGCCCTGGCGCGCGGGCCCGAGGACTACCTCGCGGTGTACGGCCCGCTGCTGCGCCAGAGCCGCACCCCGGTCGTCCTGCACTGGCTCGGCCCGATGTTCGACCCGGAGCTGACCGGCTACTGGGGCTCCACCGACCTCGACCGGGCCACCGACACCGTCCTCGCCCTGATCCGCGAGCACGCCTCCGCCGTGGACGGCATCAAGCTCTCCCTCCTCGACGCGGACCGCGAGATCGCCCTGCGCCGCGCCCTGCCCGAGGGCGTCAAGCTCTACACCGGGGACGACTTCCACTACCCGGAGCTCATCCGGGGCGACGAACTCGGCCACAGCCACGCCCTGTTGGGCGTCTTCGACCCGATCGCCGCCACGGCCGCCGCCGCGCTGGAGGCCCTCGCCGCCGGGGACGCCGACCGCTACGACGCCCTGCTCGCCCCGACCGTCCCGCTGGCCCGGCACCTGTTCGCCGCACCGACCCGCCACTACAAGACCGGCGTGGTCTTCCTCGCCCACCTCGCGGGCCACCAGGACCACTTCACCATGGTCGGCGGCGCCGAGGGCGAGCGCTCCGCCGCCCACCTCGCCGAACTGCACCGCCTCGCGCTGGCCGCCGGGATATTGCCCGACCCGGAGCTGGCCGCCCACCGCGCCCGCGCCGTCCTCGGGAGTGCGGCATGAGCCTCGACCGCCTCTCGCTCAACCAGATCACCACCCGCTCCTGGTCCCTGGCCGAGGCCGTCCGGGGCTGCGCCGAGGCCGGCGTTCCCGCGATCGGCCTGTGGCGGGACAAGGTCGCCGAGGCGGGCGGCGGCGCCCGCGCCGCGAAGCTCGTCCGCGAGGCCGGGCTCACCGTCAGCAGCCTCTGCCGGGGCGGCTTCCTCACCGCCGCCGACCCGGCCGGTCGCCGCGCCGCCCTGGAGGACAACCTGCGGGCGATCGAGGAGGCGGCCACGCTCGGCACCGACACCCTCGTCCTGGTCGTCGGCGGCCTTCCCGAAGGCAGCCGCGACCTTCCCGGCGCCCGCGCCCGCGTCGCCGAGCTGATCGCCGAACTCGCCCCGCACGCCGGGGCGGCGGGCGTACGGCTGGCGATCGAGCCTCTGCACCCCATGTTCTGCGCCGACCGCGCCGTGGTCTCCACCCTCGGCCAGGCCCTCGACCTCGCCGAGCCCCACCCCGCCGGGCAGGTCGGCGTGGTCGTCGACGCCTACCACGTCTGGTGGGACCCGGCCCTGCCCGAACAGATCGCCCGGGCCGGACGCGGCGGCCGGATCGCCGCCTACCAGGTCTGCGACTGGACGCTCCCCCTGCCCGCCGACGCCCTGCTCGGCCGGGGCCACGTCGGCGACGGCCACATCGACCTGCGCGCCCTGACCACGCTCGTCGCGGCGGCCGGCCACACCGGCTGGATCGAGGTCGAGATCTTCAACGAGACGATCTGGGCCGCCCCCGGCCACGAGACCCTCGCCACCGTCCTCGCCCGCCACCACCTGCTGTTCCCACCAGCCTCCCCTCACGACAGGTGACGCCCCCGTGCCCCGACTCGACCTCGACGCCGACGGCTTCCTCCGCGACGGCCAGCCGCACCGCATCGTCTCCGGCGCGCTGCACTACTTCCGCGTCCACCCCGACCAGTGGGAGGACCGGCTGCGCCGCGTCCGCGCCCTCGGGGTCAACACCGTCGACACCTACGTCCCCTGGAACTTCCACGAACTCCCGGGCGGAGCCGTCGACTTCACCGGATGGCGCGACCTCCCCCGCTTCCTGCGCCTGGCCGGAGACCTCGGCCTGGACGTGATCCTGCGCCCCGGCCCGTACATCTGCGCCGAGTGGGAGTTCGGCGGCCTGCCCGCCCGCCTCCTCGCCGTGGACGGCCTGCGGCTGCGCTGCGCCGACCCGGCCTACCTCGCCGAGGTCGACGCCTGGTTCGACGCCGTGGTCCCCGCGTTCCTGCCCCTGCTCGACAGCCGGGGCGGGCCCGTGGTCGCCGTCCAGATCGAGAACGAGTACGGCAGCTACGGCGACGACGCCGCCTACCTGCGCCACCTGCGCGACGGCCTGGTCCGCCGAGGCGTCGACTGCCTGCTGTTCACCGCCGACGGCGCCCAGGACACCATGCAGCAGGGCGGCTCCCTGCCCGGCCACCTCGCCACCGCCACCTTCGGCTCCCGCGCCATGGAACGCCTCGGCGTCCTGCGCGCCCTGCGCCCCCAAGGGCCGCTCGCCGCGATGGAGTTCTGGATCGGCTGGTTCGACCACTGGGGCAAGCCGCACCACGTCCGGGACGCGAAGGAGTCCGCCGCCTCCCTGGACGACCTGCTCGCCACCGGCGCCTCCGTCAACCTCTACATGGCCCACGGCGGCACCAACTTCGGCTTCTGGGCGGGCGCCAACCACACCGGCGCCCACCCGTACGACGCCGGGTACGAGCCGACCGTCACCAGCTACGACTACGACGCGCCGATCGGCGAGGCGGGCGAGCTGACGGAGAAGTTCCACGCCTTCCGCGAGGTCATCGGCCGCTACGTGCCACTGTCCCCGGACGAACTCCCGCTTCCCGCAGCCCGTTTGTCCCCTTCGGTCATCCGCGCCACCGGCCGCACCCCGCTGCTCGCCTCCCTGGACGCGCTCTCCACCCCCGCCCACCGCCCCTGCCCCGAGCCGATGGAACTCCTCGGCCAGGACCGGGGGTTCATCCACTACCGCACCCGCGTCCCCGGCCCGCGCGAGGAACTCCCGCTGCGCGTCGACGGATTGGCCGACCGCGCCTACGTCTTCGCGGACGGGTGCCCCCTCGGCACCCTCGACCGCAACCGCCCCGGCGAAACCCTGCCCCTGGCCACCGGCGAGGACGGGGTGGTGCTGGACATCCTGGTCGAGGCACTCGGCCGGGTGAACTACGGCCCCCAGATGGACGATCGCAAGGGCATCACCCGCGGCGTCTCCCACGGCCACCAGCGGCTCTTCGACTGGCGGATCCGCCCGCTGCCGCTCGACGACCTCTCCGGACTCGATCTCTCCGGCCTCCCCCACGTCCCCGACGGCGAACCGGCGTTCCACCACTTCACCACCGAACTCCCCTCTCCCGCCGACGGGTTCGTCGCCCTTCCCGGCTGGGGCCGCGGCCTCCTCTGGCTCAACGGCTTCCTCCTCGGCCGCTACAGCGCCGAAGGCCCCCAGCGCACCCTCTACGCCCCCGCCCCGCTCTGGCGCGAGGGCGCCAACGAGCTGATCGTCCTCGAGCTCCAGCGGCACGGCGACACCCTGGAGCTGCGCGACCGGCCGGACCTCGGCCCCACCACCCAGGCCCCCAGCAACGAGTACTGACCGGCCCCGCCCCGTACCCCCGTCCCTCAGCCCCGCTTGGCGGCCGGGATCGCGAGCAGCACGCCCAGCACCAGCAGCGTCGCGTACCCGGCCGTCTCGTGGCCGTCCGGCACCAGGACCCCGACGAAGCCGAACAGCCGGAAGCCACCGAGGCGGTCGGCCAGCAGTCCGGTGCCGCCGCCGAGGATGAGTACGAGGCCGAGGTAGCCGAGCAGGTCCTTCATACCGGTGAGCCTAGGAAGCGCCGGGCGCCCGGTCATCCGACTTTCGGCGCGGCCCGGGCTCACCAAAGTCGCGCCACGCGCCTCAGGGGCCACGGTCCGGACGGAGCAGCAGGTACGGCGCTCCGGAGGCGGCGCGGTTACGTTCACGGTGTGTCGAAACACCCGAACCGCCCCGCCCGTGGACAATGGCGGCGCCCCGTCACCCGGATGGCGGGCGCCGCCGCGGCCCTCGCACTCACCTCCGGCGCCCCGGCGGCCTCCGCCCAGGACGCGGCCCCCGCCGTCGGCGGCGAGCGCCTCGCCCGTCAGGCCGTCCAGGTCGCCCCGCTGGCCGGGGCGCCGGCCCTTCCCCCCGAGCTGACCGGCCGCTCCTGGCTGATCGCCGACGCCGGCACGGGCGAGGTGCTCGCCGCCCGCAACGCGCACCTGCCGATGCCCCCGGCCAGCACGCTCAAGATGCTGTTCGCCGACACCGTCATGCCCAAGTTCGACCGCTCCGCCGAGCACAAGGTCTCCCCCGCCGAGCTGGCCAACCTGGGCGCCGGGAGCAGCCTGGTCGGCGTGAAGGAGAACCTGCCGTACCGGGTCGAGGACCTCTGGCGGGGCGTCTTCCTCAGCTCCGGCAACGACGCCGTCCACGTCCTGGCCCACATGAACGGCGGCCTCCAGAAGACCGTCGGCGAAATGCAGTCCCGCGCCCGGGCGCTGCACGCCCAGGACACCCGGGTCGTCTCCCCCGACGGCTACGACATGGACGGCCAGGTCTCCTCCGCCTACGACCTCACCCTGTTCGCCCGCGCCGGCCTGCGGATGGCCGACTTCCGCTCGTACTGCTCCACCCGCACCGCCCGCTTCCCCGGCGGCCTGGACAAGGCGACCGGTCAGCGCACCAGTTTCGACATCGCCAACACCGACCGGCTGCTCGGCAAGTACCCGGGCCTGATCGGCGTCAAGAACGGCTACACCACCAACGCGGGCGCCACCTTCACCGGCGCCGCCGAGCGAGGCGGGCGCACCCTGCTGGTCACCGTCATGCACCCGGAGGCGCAGGGCAAGGTCTACGACGAGGCCGCCAGCCTGCTGGACTGGGGCTTCGCCGCCGCCGGGAAGGTCCAGCCGGTGGGCCACCTGGTCGAGGAGGCGGGCGCCCCCTCCGCCCCGGCCACCGCGCCGCCCGCCGACCTGCCCGGGGCCGCCGCCACCGACCTGCTGGGCTGGGCGGCACAGCCGCCGATCCTCCACCCGGGCGACGACCCGGGCCTGGCCCCGGCCGCCTGGACGGCCGCCCTCCTCGGCGGCGCCCTCGCCGTCTGGGCCGCCACCCGCACGGTCGGCCGCCATCGCACCGCGCCCGCGCCCGCCACCGCACCGGGCTGCTCCGGAGGCTCCACCGCGATCGGCGGACCGCGCTCCCGCCGCCGCCTCTCCCGCCGCGCCCGCGCCCTCTTCCGCACCCCGCGCGGGCCCCGGCCGGGCAAGTAGCGGGCGCAACGGAAAGGCCGGCCGACCCGGAGTGACTCCGGGTCGGCCGGCCTCGATGACCGGTGACGCCTGTCAGCCGGTCACCTGCGCGGTGAGGCTCCAGCGCTGGTTGGCCCCGCCCTGGCAGTCCCAGATGTCGAGCTGGGTGCCGTTGCCCGTGGCCCCGCTGGGGAGTTCGAGGCACCGCCCGGACTGGGGGTTGTAGATGGTCCCGTCGTAGCGCCGCTGCCACTGCTGGCCGCCTTCGGCGGGATTGCAGTCGCGCAGGACGATCTTGGCCCCGTTGCCGGTGGCGTTGTCCTGGGTGCCGACGCACTTGCCGAGGACGGTCATGGTGTTGTCGGGGGTGAAGGTGAAGTGCTGGTTGGCGCCGTTCCAGCAGTCGTAGACGGCGATCATGGCGCCGGTCGTGCCGCCGCCCCAGTCGTCGACGCACTTGGTGGAGGCGAGGGCGTTCTGGACGTGGACGCTGGAGTTGGTGGTGGCGAGGTTGTTGGCCTGCTGGTCGGTGAGCGCGTACGGGTAGAGGCGGACGTCGCTGACCGCGCCGTCGAGCCCGTTGACGTTGGGCCGCTCGACCATGCTCTCGGAGCCGATGGTGAGCGGGCCGTTGGTGGTCCAGCCGTGCCAGGTCGCGTCGACCTTGCTGGTGCCGGCGGCCTGGCCGTTGACGTAGAGCGTGATGGTCTGGGTGTCGGCGTTGTAGGTGCCGACGAGGTGGGTCCAGGCACCGACCTGAGGCGGGGCGTAGTCGTTGACCGTGTAGTACCTGGCCGGCGGGTAGCGGTCCTCACCGGCGAGGGTGAACGACCAGCGGCCGTAGGCGGAGGAGTACTGGAGGTAGAACGGGCTTCGCTGGTTGCCGGTCTGGGAGACGATGGTCCGGAAGCCGCTGGTGTTGTTGATCTTCGCCCAGGCGGCGATGCTGTAGCTGCGGGTGGTGTCGATGCCCGGGCTCTGCTTGGTCCTGTAGTAGCTGCTGCCGTTGAGGGCCGTGGCAGCGCCGGCGACATTGTTGTGGTCGGCGGTTCGGGTCGGGGCGCCGGTGGGGCTGAGCGGGTTGCCGGCGCTGCTGTCGACGACCTTGTCGGTCCTGCCGTCCAGCGTCCACCAGCTGGGAGCAGTGGCGGAGTTGGCGGCCGTCTGCGGGCCCGCGTCCCAGGCGAAGCCAGGGGCGCCGGCGTCACCGGTGCGGTGGCCCCACCAGATCTGGATCTGTCCGTCGGCGGTGCGTCCCCACAGGCCGGGGGAACCGTTGCCGGTCAGGTCGCCGTCGGAGCCGAGGACCGGCCAGGTCGCGGCGGAGACGTTGCCGATCGACAGGGCGGCGGAGAGGGCGGTCACCGTGGGCACGTTGATCGGGTTGCCGGATTCGTCGCGTACGGGCTCCCCGTTGTGGGTCGGGGCGTAGGTGCCGGTGGTGAAGGTGTACGCCCGCAGGTCGCCCGTGGCGCGGTTGCGGGTCCACAGGCCGGGGTGGCCCTGGTTCGCCCAGTCCCCGGGGGTGATCAGCTCGGTGTCCTTCCAGCCGGAGGCGGCCAGCTGTACGGGCGTACCGAGGCTCTGGCTGCCGACGGCCGGATAGAACCACAGGCCGGCATCGGTGCCGTTGCCGGTGCTCTCGACGGTGAGCAGGCCGGTCTGGTTCTTGAACTGCAGCCTGGTGTCGAGGTCGCTGTGCGCGGGGTCGCCGAGGGAGGCGATCTGCAGCGTGGTGGACCAGTCGGCGGCGTACGCGCCGGGCGCGCACTGCGGCGGGGGGCTGTCGGCGTCGCTGCAGGCGGGCTTCACGAGCGTCGCCTTGCTGTCGAAGCGGCCGGCGTAGCCGGTGTTGCCCGGGTTGCCGTAGAGGTAGACGTCCTTGCCTCCCGCCGGGTGGACGATGAGGTCGTCGACGTTCTTCCCGCCGGTGAGGGTGCCGCGGTGGGTGAACTGGACGCCCTTGCTCCAACTGCCGGTCGGCGAGTCGGCGGGCGTCGCCGCCAGGGCCGCGGTGGGGCTCTTGGCGAGGGAGTTGCCGGGGACGTTGTAGGCGCGCAGGTTCCCGGCCTGGTCGTAGGTGACGATGTCGGGAGCACCGTCGCCGGTGATGTCGCCGAAGACCGGCGGCGGGCCGTCGGGGTTCCACGGGACGTAGAAGGCGTACTGGGTGGCCGGGGAAACGTTCCCGGCGTCGTCCTGCGCCTGGATGAACAGGGCGTTGGTGCCCCAGCGCCCGGGCGTCACCGGGATGCCGCCGGTGGGCATGGCGCCGCCGCACTGCCAGGCGGCACCGGCGAACTGCGGGTCCCAGCTCCAGCGCAGGCACTTCACCCCGGAGGCGACGCCGCCGCTCGGGACGGGGTCGGTGACGGTGACGGGGATCGTCCCGCTCTGCCCGGTGCGGACCTTGGTGGTCTGCCCGTTGCCGGAGGGCGGGAACTGGGTGGCCAGCGCGGCGTCGGAGAGCCGGTCGTTGACGCCGGGGACGGTGATCTGCGGCGGGGTCAGGTCGACACCGAAGCGGCAGGTCGGAGTGGAGGCGGACAGGCTGATCAGCTGGTCGCCGGCCATGATGCTGTAGCCGTAGAGGTGCCCGTCCTTGATGACGCCCGGGTTGACGGTGAACGGGGCGTTGCTCCCGCCGTTGACGAGCGGGGAGAAGCCCCTGTCGACGTCGGGTACGCCGGGGAGGCTGTAGTCCCAGATGTGGGACCAGGAGTAGAGCTGGCCCTGGACGGGGCTGCTGACGGTCGCGTTGAGGGTGACGGCACCGTTGGTGTCCGCGCCGGCGCCGAGCCAGCCCCAGGCGTCGCCGTTGCAGCCCTGCGTCTGGCGGGCGGGGTCGACGGTGTGAGGCACCGGGTAGGTGTAGGGGTTGGTGGGGACGTTGGGGGTGCGGTCGTACCTGACGGTGAGCGAGGCGCCGTAGTCGAAGCGCTTGAACGCGTAGGCGTTGTTCTCGTCGGACGCCTGGAGTCCGAAGGTGAGCCAGGGCTCGTTGACCCAATTGGCCACGGTGGGGCCGACGTTCCAGAACGTCACCGGGACGTTGTCGTGGCAGGTGCCTCGGCCGGAGCCGGCGACCTGGGCGGTCTCGATCGGCCCGCCGACGGGCTGGGGCCGGTTGTTCCAGTTGGTGCCCGGGCCGATGGGGCGGTCGACCAGGTACAGGTCGACACCGTAGGTCTTGTTGCAGTCCCAGTCGGCGGAGATGTACTCGGCGACGTCGATGCGCGCGTCCTTGATGGCGGCGCCGTTCAGACCGCGGGTGTCGATCTGGAAGTAGGCCCGCTCGATGTCGGCCGGGTTGCAGCTCGGGGCGCTGGGGTAGCTGCCGCACTTGCCCACGCCCAGGTGGTCGCTGTCGGCCGGGCCGTTGACGTTGTAGTGCGTCGCGGTGGGGTGCGAGGACTGGACGAAGGTGGAGCCGTAACTCCCGTTGGTCCAGGGGATCCAGTCCGGGTCGATGAAGTACGGGGCGGTGCCCGTGGCCAGGATGTTCTGGTCGGGGGTGAGGTCGATGCCCGAGGCGGTGGCGGCCACCGGCATCGTCGCGACCTTCGCGCCGGCGCCCGGGCCGGCGGGAGTGCTCACCGAGGGGACCGCCTCCCGGCCGCCCGTACCGGCGGGAGCGGTGGGAGTCGGCGACGGCGCGGGTGTCACGTCGGCCACGAGCGCGGGCGCGGCGGCGGAGCGCAGGCTCGCGGCCTTGACTCCCGCGGCGCCGGCCCGGGGTGCGCCGTCGGAGGAGGCCGTCGGGGCGGGGGTCTTCCCCGTTCCGGCGGCCGGGGTGCTGTCCCACATCCGAGGAGCGGGCGCGTGCCATCGGGGGCCGTCGGCGGCCGAGGCCGTCAGGGCGTGGTTCTCGTCGGACGTGATCGTGACCCCGTCCGTGACGGTGCCGAAGTGCAGGTTCCTCAGGGCCGGATCGGCCGCTGCGGCCGCGGTCTTGACGATCAGTACCGTGCTGACGCTGCCGGTCCTGCCGACGGTGACCTTCAGGTCGGTGTCCGCTCCGAGGACCGCCGGGTAGAGCAGGCTGTCGCCCTGGAGCTGCGGTGCGGGGAGCTTGAACGGCGCCGTCAGCGCGAGCTTCTTCCCGTCCGTGCTGGTCATGGTGGCCAGCGGGGCATCGCCTCCGCCGGACAGGACCACGTCGGACGGGGTGGCCCTGGGGGCGAAGCCGCCGCCGGGGCGTGGGGTCAGGGTCGCGTCCAGCAGGCGCCACTGCCCCTCGGCCTTCATCCGCTGCTGCTGCGGGTGGCGCGACTCCTGGACCTGGCCGTCGGGGGTGGCGTACGTCTCGGCGAACTCGGTGGTCAGACGGTCGATCAGGACGTTCTTGCCGCTGGCCTTCGCCTGGGCGAAGGCGGCCTCGTCCGCCGGACGGCCCGCGGGCCACTGCGTCGGACGGTCCTTGGCGTGAGCGGCGTCCGCGGCCGCCATCAGCTCGGCGAGGGACTTGGCATCGGCGCCGGCCGGGACGGTGTCGGCCTGTGCCGGCATCGCGGAGGACACGGCCAGGACGAAGCCGGTCGCGACAGCGGCCAACCGCAGCCGCGACGCACCTCGCCCTCGGGTTCTGGTGCGCGTGCTGGGTGGGTATTCGGGCATGACGGGGCCTCCCCCGGACGTGGTGGTCGGTGCGAACACCGCCGGGATCGGGCAATGCGCACAGGTCATGCGCAACTTCGCCTACAAAGTGAAGGTCGGTCAAATCACACGGTTGCCGAAATGTCCGCTTCATGGCTTCGACTGATGGTTTGTCAGCCAACGTGATGTATGCCACCTGTCAATAATTGATCATGGTCTCGACTGTGACATGGACAAGTTCGTAGGGTCACCGTCGTTAATTTCGGCCGTTCCATGCCCGGGGCATGGTCCATTCCTCCAGGGGGTAGCTGATGGCGTCCATCCGCCGTGCTCGATCAACCAGGGGAGGAACCGCCCGACGGGCGAGAACACCTCGAACAGCGCTGGTCAGCACACTGGCCCTGCTGTCCGGACTCATCCTTCCGACTGCAGGCGCACCGGCCTTCGCCGCCGGTGCGGACGAGAACAGGATCTGGTCGCCGCCGACCACGCAACTGCCGTCCACGCCCTCCGTTCCGGGCGGTGACGCGCGGCCCGACAAATCGGTTCCCCAACGAACTCCCACCCCCGACTGGGCTCCACCGAAATCCAAGGTGACGACCCCTCACGGTTCCTCCGCCGTCGAACTGGCGGCCCCGCCTTCGGCCGACAGCCGCGAGACCCGGCAGGACGAGGCCGGGAAGACCGTCACCGAGGCCTCCGCAGGAGCCTCCACCAAGGCGGGCGACCTCCCCGTGTGGCTGGCCCCCCTGCCCCGGGACGGCCAGGCGGGCCCGGCGAAGGACGCGCCCACCAAGCCCTCGGTGCAGGTGGAGGTCACCGACGCCAGGACCGCCGCGTCCGCCGGATCGCCCACCAACCTGGTGGCGCTCACGCCGACCGACCCGTCGAACACCACCAAGGTGCGCGTCAGCCTGGACGCCTCCGCCTTCGGGGCCGGGCTCGGCGGCGACTGGTCACGGCGCGCCCGGCTCTACACGCTCCCCGCCTGCTCCCTGACCACGCCTCAGGCGGAGGGGTGCCTGGAGCGCAAGCCCGTCGAGTCGCACTACGACGCGCAGAGCGGGAAGCTGGTCGCCGACGTCGACCTGCCGGCAGCCGCTGCCGGCACGGGCACGGCGCCCGCCCCGAAGGCGGGCACCACCCAGGCCGCCTTCCGTACGGCGCTCACCGCCGGTGCGGCCGCCCCCGCCGCCGCGCCGACCGTGCTCGCAGCCGACGCGCCCGCCTCCGGCGGAGCCGGCACCTACAGCGCCACGAGCCTGGCGCCCAGTCAGTCCTGGACGGCGGGCGAGGCATCGGGCGCGTTCAGCTACAGCTACCCGATACAGGCGCCCCCAAGCATCGGCGCGGCCGCGCCGAAGGTCACCCTGGGGTACAGCTCCACCGCGGTGGACGGCAGGACCTCCTCGACCAACTCCCAGGCGTCCTGGATCGGCGACGGCTGGGACTACGGACCGGGCTTCGTCGAACGCTCCTACCGCCCCTGCTCGAAGGACGGCATCACCGGCTCGGGCGACCAGTGCTGGGGCGAGGCCAACCTCGTCCTGTCCCTGGCGGGCCACTCGGGCGAACTCGTGCCCGACGACGCCTCCTGCCCGAGGACGGCGGGCCCGGGCGAGTGGTCCACGTGCACCTGGCGGCTCAGGACCGATGACGGCAGCAGGATAGAGTTCCTGACCGGCGCCACCAACGGCACCTGGAACGGCTCGTACATCAAGCTGACCGACGCCTCGGGCACGGCCTTCTACTTCGGCCTGAACCACCTTCCCTCGGCCACCGGCACGCCCACCACGACCGGCCCGGACACCAACTCCGCCTGGACCGTCCCGGTGTACTCGCCCAACAGCGGCGACCCCTGCTACGACGCGGGCAAGGGCAAGGACTCCTGGTGCCAGAGCGCCTGGCGGTGGAACCTCGACTTCGAGGTGGACGTCAAGGGCAACCTGACCACCTACAGCTACGTGCCCGAGACCAACTTCTACGCGCGCGGCGGAGGCCAGAACAGGGGCAAGGGCACCAACACCGCCTACACCCGCGGCGGCGTCCTCGCCTCGATCGGCTACGGGCAGCTGCTGTCCGACCAGCTGAACGCCGGCGGCAACCACCGCAGCGCCGCCCGGATCGACTTCGACTCCGGCGAGCGCTGCGTCACGGGCGCGGCGGCCTGCGACCCCGCCCAGCGCACCGTCGCCAACGCCGCGAACTGGCCCGACGTCCCCGTAGACCGGCAGTGCACGCAGAACGACGTCTGCGCCAACTACGGCCCCAGCTACTTCACCACGAAGTGGCTCAACACCGTCACCACCCGGATCCGCTCCGGCAACGGCTACCGCGACGTCGACTCCTACACACTGAACCACGTCCTCAAGGCGGTCCAGAACAGCACCGAGAACACCGCGGTCCCGTGGCTGTCCTCCGTGCAGCGCACGGCCAAGGACGACTTCAACGGCCAGGCGCCGGTGGCCGTTCCGCCCGTCACCTTCGCCGACATCCTGCTGCCCAACCGCGTGGACGGTGCCGGCCCCTCCCGACCGGCCTACAACCGGCCGCGCATCGCCTCGGTGACCACCGAGACCGGCGCGGCCATCAACGTCGACTACTACTCGGCGTCCTGCTCCCGCAGCGCCGGCGTGATGCCCGCCTCGGCGGACGACAACAAGCTGGCCTGCTTCAACGTGAAGTGGTACCAGCCCAATTCCACCGCCGACAGCACCCCGGTGGACGACTGGTTCCTGCGCTACCCGGTCAAGACGATCACCGTCGACCCGCGCTCGGACCTGGTCAAGGGCGCGCTCCCGCAGACCACCGCGTACACCTACGGCGACGCCGCCTGGCACCGCAACGACGCGCGGTTCGTCGACGCCAAGGACCGCACCTGGGACGACTTCCGCGGCTTCGCCACGGTGACCGCCGTGACCGGCACCGCGAAGGACGGCGTCCAGGGCCAGACGTCGACCACCTACCACCAGGGCATGGACGGCGACATCACCGCCTCCGGTGCCAAGCGCTCCCGCACCGTCACCGGCCCGATGAGCGGCGCGGTCACGGACAGCGACTGGCTCGCCGGGCAGGTCCTGGAATCGGACACCTACCCGCAGGCCGGGGCGAGCGAACCGGTCGCCTACAGCGTGACCACCAGCTCGGGCCCGACCACCACCGCGACCCACGCGCGCGGCGACGGCCTGCCCGACCTCGTCGCCCGCTACACGTCCACCACCAGCACCGTCACCGCCAAGGCCCGTAAGGTCGACGGTAGTTGGCGCACGACCACGGACACCACCACCACCGATCCCGCGCACGGGAACCGGCCCGTCACCGTCCTGAACCAGGCCGACGGCACCCCGGACGTCTGCGCCCGCACCACCTACGCCACGGGTACCGACCCGGCCATGACGGGGCTGGCCTCGCAGGTCCTCTCGGTCTCCGGCCCCGACGCCTGCACCGCCACCCCCACGGCCGCCAACACCCTCTCCGGAACCCGTACCGTCTTCGACGGCGCGGCCTTCGGAAGCGCCGGTGCCAGGGGCGAAGCGAGCAGCATCCAGGTCCTGGAGAAGTACGACGGCTCCGGCAACGCCCAGTGGACCACCACCGGGCGCAGCACCTACGACGCCTACGGGCGGGCCGTCACCGTCACCGACCCCACCACCACCGACTCCGCGCACCCGGACGGCGCGGCCACCACCACGGCCTACGGCTCCGCCAACCCCGGCGAGCTGCCCAACGCCACGACCATCACCTCACCGGCACCCGCCGGAGCCCCCGACGCCGCCACCGGCCGCGTCTCCACCGCCACCCTCAACCCGGCCCGGGCTCTGCCGATCACCGAGACGGACGTCAACGGACGCACCGTCACCCAGGCGTACGACGGCCTCGGGCGCCTCACCTCCGTGTGGCTCGCCGGCCGGACGACCGCCGACAAGGCGAACTTCACCTTCGCCTACACCGTCGCCGCCGGGGTGCCCAGCACCGTCACCACCGGCCGGCTGCGCGCCAACGGCAGCTACGCGCAGTCCGTCCAGATCATGGACGGGCTCGCCCGGGTCGTGCAGACCCAGGCCGACCCGGCGATCTCCGCGTACCACGGCCGGATGATCACCGACACCTACTACGACTCCCAGGGCCGGACCAACCGCCTCAACACCACCTACTACAACGACCAGGCCGGGCCCGGTAGTACGCGCTTCGAGCCGGAGGACGCCAAGGTCCCGAACCAGACGTACACCGTCTACGACGGCCAGGGCCGCCCGACCAGCGTCCAGTTCCGCGCCTACGGCGTGGCGCAGAACGCCACCACCACGGCCTACCCGGGCGTGGACCGCACCGACGTCACCCCGCCCGCGGGCGCGACGCCGACCAGTGCGGTCACCGACGCACGCGGCCGCGCGACCCAGCTGTGGCAGTACAGGACGCCCACCGCGACCGGCAACCCCGCCGACGCGGACGTCACCACCTACGCCTTCAACCCGGCGGGCAAGGAGACCTTCCGCACCGACGCCGCGGGCAACACCTGGTCCTACACCTACGACCAGCGCGGGCGCCGGACCGGCGCCGGTGACCCGGACGCCGGCACCAGCTCCACCACGTACGACGCCGCCGGTCGCGTCGCCTCCAGCACCAATGCCGGCGGCCAGACCGTGGTCACCACCTACGACCTGCTCGGCCGTCGGACCGGCACCTACAACGGCACGGTCAGCCCGGCGAACCAGCTGACGGGCTACACCTACGACACCGTCGCCAAGGGCCGGGCCACCGGCTCCACCCGCTACGTCGGCGGTGCGGGCGGCTCCGCGTACACCAGCGCGGTCGTCTCCATGGACGCCGGCTACCGGCCGACGAAGACGACGCTGACGATCCCCGGCGGCGAGGTCGGCCAAGCCAACCCCGTCACCTACACCACCAGCGCCAAGTACGACCCGATCACCGGGTCCAAGACCGAGGAGACCCGCCCGACCGTCGGCGACGTCTACTCCGAGACCATCGTCTACACCTACGAGGTCTACGGCCTGCTCTCCAAGTTCGGGGCGCTCGGCGGCAAGACGTACGACCTCCAGTCGGACTACGACGCCTACGGCCGCAACATCCGCTCCACGATGAACCCGTGGGGCACCCAGGTCGTCACCACCAGCACGTACGACGAACCGACCGGCCGCATCCTCAACCAGTACGTCGACAAGCAGACCTCGACCACCGGCACGGTCCAGAACACCACCTACGCGTACAACCGGGCGGGCCGCGTCACCGCGATCCGCACCACCCCCGACAACGCGCCCACCGCCACCGACCAGCAGTGCTTCGCCTACGACTACTTGGGCCGGCTGACCACCGCCTGGTCCGACACCGGACGCCTCGACCAGGCGCCCAACCCGTCCGTCGGCGGCCAGGGCGCCTGCGCCAACTCCAGCCCCACCAGCGGCGCCCAGGCGCCCGCCCGCACCACCGTCGGCGGCTACGCGCCGTACTGGCAGACCTACCAGTACGACCTGACGGGCAACCGCACCCAGCTCGTCACCCACGACGCGGGCGGTGACACGGCGAAGGACACGACGGTCACCCAGACCTTCCCCTCCGCCGGCACCCGCAACGCCCCGACCACCGCGCCCAACAGCGGCGGCGGCACCGGAGGCCCGCACGCCCTGCTGAGCTCCACCAGCGCCACGGGCACCAGCACCCCGACCACCAGCACCACCCAGTACGACGCCTCCGGCCGCACCACGGCCATCACCGACACCAACGGCACCGCCACCCTCACCTGGAACGGCGAGGACCGGCTCGACTCGCTCACCCGGACCGGATCCGGTACCACCACCTACGTCTACGACGCCGGTGGCAACCAGCTGGTCCGCCACAACCCCGGCAGGACCACCATCAACATCGGCGGCGACGAACTCACCGTCGACACCGCCACCAAGCAGCTCACCGGGGCCCGCTACTACGAGATCCCCGGCGGCACCACCCTGGTCCGCCAGGGCGGCGGCAGGCTCACCTACCAGATCTCCGACCACCACGGCACCGGCGTCCTGGGCATCGACTCCGCCACCCTCGCCGAATCCCGGCGTCCCAGCGACCCCTTCGGCAACCTCCGCGGCACCCCGCCCAGCTCCTGGGCCGGCGACAAGGGCTTCGTCGGCGGCACCAAGGACGACGTCACCGGGCTCACCAATCTCGGCGCCCGCCAGTACCAGCCCACCACCGGCCGCTTCCTCAGCCTCGACCCCATCCTCGACCGCGCCGACCCCCAGCAGTGGAACGGCTACGCCTACAGCGGCAACGACCCCGTCAACCGCTCCGACCCGAGCGGCGAGTTCGCCGTCTGGGGCCCGTTCGGCGGGGGCGGCTTCCACGACCCGCAGCCCGGAAACATCCCGCTCAGGATGATGGGCCTCCTCTCGGACGAGGACGACGGCGAGAACGTCGCCGCCGTTCAGAAGGCCCACGAGGCGAAGGAGAAGGCCGAAGGCGCCAAGCAGAAGGTCCTGAGCGTCGGCAAGGAACTGGCCAAGATCGCGGCCGACGAACTCGGCATCACCGACGCCTTCAACTGCGTCACCAAGGGCGACCTCGGCGCCTGCGGCGAGACGGTCCTGAACATCGCCACCAGCCTCATCGGCGGCGGCCCGCTCGCCAAGCTCGCCAAGAAGTACGCCTTCCACTGGGGCAAGGCCTACGACCTCGCCAAAACCGTCAAGCGCCTCGCCAACGAGCTCTACGACGGCTTCAAGGCATGGCGGGCGGAGTCCAAGGCCGCCCGCGAGGCCGAGCAGATCGTCACCAGCTGTCCGCTCCGCGGGCCGAAGACCCACAGTTTCAGACCCGACACACCCGTCCTCCTGGCGGACGGCAGCACCAAACCCATCAAGGACATCAAACAGGGCGACACCGTCCTGTCCACCGACCCCCAGACCGACACCACCGGTGCCGAACCCGTCACCGCGACCATCGTCACCCCCGACGACCGTCAGTTCACCGATCTGACCCTCGCCGCCGACGACAAGCCCGCCGTCACCCTCACCTCGACCCAGCACCACCCCTACTGGGACGAGACCACCCAGCGCTGGACCGCCGCGGCGGACATCCACGCCGGCGACCGCCTCCGCGCCGCCGACGGCACCCTCCTCACCGTCCGGGCCACCCGCTCCTACGACACCCAGCCCCAGGAAGCCCACGACCTCAGCGTCGCCGACCTGCACACCTACTACGTGCTGGCCGGAACCACGCCGGTCCTGGTGCACAATTGCGCCGGTGGTGGGAGCACGCCCATTTACCGGGGCGTTTCGGAGATCAGCGGCCAGACCGGCGAGCTGAACCCCGCATTCGACGACGCCGTGATGGGAATCGCCCGCCCGCGAGGTGGACCCAACACCCCCGAGATGCACCAGTACGGTCGCACGGAAAGCGATTACACGAGTTGGACCACCTCGGAGGCAGCCGCTCACAGGGCGGCCGTCAAGAATGGCGGAACCGGCGTAGTCATCGAGGGCACCATCCCGGCCGGAAGGTTCCACGTTCATCCGAACGAGGAGCCCTGGGGAGAGGAAAGCCTCAGGGGTGAGATGGAGGTCATCATCCAGGGCGAGATGCGTGGGGTGTCGAAACCCGCATATCCTGGTTCTCTCGGTCAATAGTCAGGAGCATCTGCATGATGGTCGAAGTTTCACGGGAGAGAATCGAAGGAGCCTTGCGCGCGTCCGACTGCGAGGCGGTGAAGAAGGTCCCCGAGGGGGCTCTTTCCCTGATCGTCGGCAATATCGAACAGACCGTCCCCGTCGGGATGGGGCCGGCGGCCAATCTCGCTCCCATCTATCGTGACCGGTACGAGTCGATCAAAGAATTCCGCGAGGAGAGCTTCGGCTGGCGCGGATTCTTCGATGTGCTGAACGAAGTCAAGGAACCGGTTGGCCTGGTCGCCGTTCGCGGCGGCGGGTGGAGGATGATTCTTCTCCTGGATGAATCCTTCGATTCCGTGGTCGCTTCTCTGGTCAGGCCGCCGAGCCGCGAGGAGTGGCCGGAAGGGGCGAGTACGACGTAACCGGAAAAAGAACAGAAGAAGGATGACGGCGAACGGATGACAGATCTCACCATCTGTCATCCGTTCGCCGTTTGTCGTCCTTCGGCACCTGCCGACCGCGTCCGCCCGGGGTTCGTGCCATGCTCGCCCGGCCCCCGCCGGCGCAGCCTCTAGACTTCGCGCATGACCACCCCCGACGCCGACCGGCTCGCCCGGATCGTCCGCCTCTCCTCCGGCAGCTACCTGCTCGTCACCACGTACAAGAAGGACGGCACCGCCGTGCCGACGCCGGTGTGGGTGGTCCGCGACGGCGAGGCGCTGGGCGTGTGGACGGTCACGGACTCCTGGAAGGTCAAGCGCATCCGCCGCCGCGCGGACGTGCTGGTCGGCCCCTGCGACGTCAAGGGCCGCCCCACCGGCGAGCAGTACCCGGGCACCGCCGAGGTCCTCTCCCCCGAGCGCACCGGCGCCTACCGCACCCTGCTGCGCCAGAAGTACGGCCTCCTCGGCGTGCTGACCCTCCTCGGCAGCCGCCTGCGCCGGGGCGAGCGCGGCACGGTCGGCATCCGGATCACGCTGACGGACTGACCCCGCCGACGGACCGACCGTGCCGACGGACCGACCGCGCTACGGGTGCGGGTTCGCCAGCACGCTCGGCTTCGCGGCGAACTCGCTCTCCGGCCCGAACCGTTCCTCCATCGCGTCGGCGAGGGCCGTGAGCGCCGCCGCGCCGTCCCCGCGGTAGGAGGAGCCGTGCATCACCGCCAGGGTGCGCGGCCGCAGTTCGGCGAGCGAGCGCAGGGCGGCCGTGGCGGCCGTCAGGCAGGAGGTCTGGCGGAACAGTTCCTCGGAGCGCAGCGCCGCCTCGACGAGGTCCTCCTCGGTGACGGCCGGCCCGTTGCCGAGGTGGGTGAAGAGGTCCCCGCAGAACAGGGTCCGCGTCTCCTCCTCGAAGAGCACTCGCGCCTCCCAACCGTGGGGCACGTGCGGGGTGTTGAGGTTGCGCACGCGGCGGCGGCGCACCTGCCTGCCGCCGAGGTCCAGCACCTCCCCGTCGTCCATGGGCACCGGCGGCCGGTCCGCGAGGTCGTTGAGGGAGACGAGGCAGCCCAGGGTGTTGTGCGCGACCTCGGCCCTGGGCGCCGCCGCCAGGAACTCGTTCATCGCCCCGCACTCGTCCGCCTCGACGTGACCGAAGGTCACCCACCGGAGCCGCTCCAGCGGCACGACCTGCCGGATCGCCTCGGCGACGGCGGGGAACAGCGAGCGCATCCCGGTGTGGAAGATCAGCGGTTCCTCGGCGTCGATCAGGAACTGGTTGAAGGTGAACCCGGCCGGTGGTGCGATCTCCGGGACGTACGTCGAAACCCGGTAGATGCCCTCGGCGACCTCGTCGATGCGCGTTTCCATGCCTCCGTTGCCTACCCGACCCCCGCCCCGCCTCTCCGCACCGTGCCGCGGACATGCCGCCCGCGTCCCCGGTTCGGCCGATGTCCGAGGCACCCGGTAGCCTCCCCGCCATGGTTGCCCCCTTCACCCGGCTCGTCGACGGCCTGATCCACGCCTACCGGCCCGCCCCCGACGAGGTCGGTGTGCTCGCGCCCGTCGCCTCCCTCCGGCCCGCCGCCGGGGACGAGGTCGTCGACCACACCGTGGCCGCCGACCTCTCGTTCGCCTGCTACACGACGCTGAACGCGCTGGTCCGCGTGGCGGCGGACGGCACGGAGGCCTGGCGCGCGCCGTTCGAACCGAGGTCGACCGCGGTGCACGGGCACCACCCGGGCTGCGCCCTGTCGGCGGACGGCCGGGTGGTCTGGGTCTACCGCCCCGATGCCATGGCGGGGCGCGGCCGGGAGGACCGGCTCGTCGCCTTCGACGCGGCGACCGGCGAGGCCCTGGCCGAGGAGGAGCTGGAGACGGTCGGGCACGGCGCGGTCCAGCTGGTCCACCCGACCAGTGGGGAGGTCCTGTGCGACGTGGGCGAGGGCCAGGACGGGACGGTCGTGTACCGCGCCTCGCTGAGCGGGGGCGGGGACGGGGGCGGGGGCCGGATGGAGCTGACCCGCTACCCCTGGGACGACCGCTGCCTCATCGGCCTGTCGCCCGACGGCCGCCACTTCCTGACGGTCGACCACGCGCAGAACGACCTGACCGTCCACACCTTCCCCGGCGGCGAGGAGGTGTTCACCCTCACCGTCGACGCCTTCGGGCAGGACCCGGAGCGGATCTACGTCGAGTGGGCCGGCGGCTACCTCGACGGGGACACCCTCCTGATCAGCCTCATGGGGGAGGTGGAGGAGGACGACGAGGACGAGGACGAGGAGTGGTTCCGCTCCTACCGCGTCGACGCCCGCACCGGCCACGTCCACGGCGAGCTGGCCACGCACGGCGAGGGCTCGTACGACCTGATCCCCCTCGGGGACGGCTCCTGGCTCACCGGCTCCCCCGGGGAGCACCCGGTCCGTCACCTGGCCCGCTGAGCAGCATCTCCAGCGCCGTCTCGGCGACCCTCGTCAGCTCCTCCCGGGAGCGCCCGGCGGCCGCCTGGACGGCGAGGCCGTCGGAGACGGTGTGCACCAGCACGGCGAGTTCGGCCGCGCCGAGGCCGCCCGGCAGGTCCCCGTCCCGCTCCAGCCGCCGCCGCAGCGCCGCCTCCCCGGCCCGGCGCGCCGCGACGGCCTCGCGCCGCGCCCGCTCCGCCTCCTCGTCGCCGCCCGCGTGCACGGTCTTGACGCACAGGCACCCGGCCGCGTCGGGGCCGGTGGTGAGCTCGACGGCGCCGAGGACCAGCCGCCGGACGACGTCCCGGGCGGTGGGCTCCTCCAGCGCGGCGGCCGCGTACGCGCCGGGGCCGTCGACGTAGCGGGCGAGGACCTTGCCGAACAGCTCCGCCTTGTTGCCGAAGGCCGCGTAGAGGCTGGGCCGGTTGATGCCCATGGCGGTGGTCAGGTCGGTGAGGGAGGTGCCCTCGTAGCCCTGGCGCCAGAAGACCTCCAGGGCGTGGTCGAGGGCCGTGTCGGGGTCGAACGACCGCGGGCGTCCGCCGGGCATGGCGTCCTCCTTGTAGTCCCTGAGGCCTGTAGTCCCTGAGGCTTGTAGTCCCTGAGGGTTTTTTACCTGTCGGTACGGTACCCCTTGCGCCCGGGCCGCCCCCTCTCCTAGTTTCATACCGCTAGGTACATAACTGGTCGAGGAGGCGCACATGATCCGCGTAGGAGTCGTCGGGGCGAGCGGCTGGGCGGACGCCTCGCACCTGCCCGCGCTCACCGCACTGCCCGAGTACGAGCTGACGGCCGTCGCCACCACCCGCCGGGCCAGCGCCGACCGGACCGCCGCCAAGTACGGCGCCCGGCACGCCTTCACCGACGCCGGCGCGCTCGCCGCGCACCCCGAGGTCGACCTGGTCGTGGTCTCCGTGCGGGTGCCCGAGCACGCCGCCGTCATCCGCGCCGCGCTCGCCGCCGGGAAGGACGTGCTCTCCGAATGGCCGCTCGGCGTCGACGAGGCGGAGGCCCACTCCCTCGCCGAGGCCGCCACGGCGGCGGGCGTGCGCCACGCCGTCGTCCTCCAGGGACTTCACTCCCCGAGCGTGCGCCACGTCGCCGACCTGGTCGCCTCGGGGCGGATCGGCGCGCTCCGCTCGGCCGTCCTCGTCGCCTCCGGCGACCCCTTCGGAGGCCCGGGCATCCCCGCCGACCTGGCCTGGACCCTCGACCCGGCCGCGGGCGCCTCCATCCTCACGATCATGGCGGGCCACTTCCTGCCCACCCTCGAACGCGTCGCCGGCCGCCTCACCGAGGTGAACGCCTGGCTGCCGCGCCTCCACGAGCGCGTCCGGATCGACGGCACCGACCGGTACGAGCCCAACCCGACCCCCGACCAGGTCCTCGTGCACGGCCGGCTGGAGGGAGGCGCCACCGCCTCCGTCACCGTCCACGGCGGGCACGGGCGGGCGGCGGACGGCTTCCTGCTCAAGCTCTCCGGCACCGGGGGCACCCTGACGGCCGTCCCGGCGGACGGACTGCCGTACCCGCACTGGGGCGAGTGGGACATCCGCATCGACGGCGAACCGCTGGCCGTGCCCGACTCCTACCGCACCGTCCCCGCCGACGTCCCCGCCGGGCCGCCCGCCAACATCGCCGCCCTCTACCGCGACCTGGCCGCCGCGCCCGACTTCGCCGCGGGGCTGCGCAACCACCGGCTCCTCGCGGCCGTGGAGCGCTCGGCCGCTACGGGCAGGGCGCAACTGGTCGCGTGAGGCCGGGGCGGGGAACACCACGGCCGCCCCCAGCCCCTCCCGCACCATGCCCATGGCAAGCTGGCCCCCATGGAGCGCGAGGAAACCGCCGCCGCCGTGCGGCCGCTGCTGGTGGTGGACGGGGCCAATGTCGTCGGCTCGGTGCCGGACGGGTGGTGGCGGGACCGGCGGGGTGCGGCCGAGCGGCTGCGGGACGCGCTGGTGGCCGTCGCCGAGCGCGGGCTGCCGGAGCTGCCGGGGCCGCTCGACGTGGTGCTGGTCGTGGAGGGCGCGGCCCGGGGCGTCGCGGGGCTTCCCGAGGTGCGGGTGGTCGAGGCGAGCGGCAGCGGCGACGACCGGATCGTGGACGTCGTCCGCAGCGCCCGCGTCGAACACCCGCACCGTGCCTGCCTGGTGGCCACCGCCGACCGCGAACTCCGCACCCGCGTCACCGCCTTGGGCGCCACCACCACCGGGCCCCGCAGCGTCCGTCCGTAGCCGCAGCCACCCCGCCTCCACGACCTCCGCCTACACCTCGGTGAACACCAGCGAGGCGTTGTGCCCGCCGAACCCGAACGAGTTGGTGAGCGCGGCGGGGAGCCGCCCCTTCCGGGGGGCGCCGGCGACGACGTCGAGGGGGATCTCCGGGTCGAGCCGGTCGAGGTTGGCCGTCGCCGGGACGACACCCTCGCGGATCGCGAGGACGGTCGCGAGGGCGCCCATCGCCCCGGCGGCGCCGAAGAGGTGGCCGGTCATCGACTTGGCCGCCGTCACGGCCGGGTGCGGCCCCACGGCCGTCGCGATGGACTCGGCCTCCGTCCGGTCGCCGGACGGGGTCGAGGTCGCGTGCGCCTGGACGTGCGCGATGTCCCGGGGCGCGAGGCCGGCGGCGGCCAGGGCCATCCGCATCGCCCGCACCTGCCCGTCCGGGTGGGCGGCGGTGATGTGGTGGGCGTCGGAGGTGATGCCCGCGCCGGCCAGGGCGGCGTGCGCACGGGCGCCGCGCGCCGCCGCGAACTCGGCGCGCTCCAGGACGAGGAGGACGGAGCCCTCGCCGATCACGAAGCCGTCCCGGTCCGTGTCGAAGGGCCGGGAGGCGCGCTGCGGCTCGTCGTTGCGGGTGGAGTGGGCCTTGGCCTGGGCGAATCCGGCGAGCGGCAGCGGGTGGATACAGGCCTCGGCTCCGCCCGCGACGACCACGTCGGCGCGCCCGAGCCGGATCAGGTCGAGGCCCATGGCGATGGCCTCCGCACCGGAGGCGCAGGCGCTCACCGGGGTGTGGGCGCCGCCGCGCGCGCCGAGTTCGATGCTGACCCAGGCGGCGGGCCCGTTCGCCATCAGCATGGGCACGGTGTGCGGGGAGACCTTGCGCACGCCGGAGGCCTCCAGCACGTCGTCCTGCCCGAGCATGGTGAGCGCCCCGCCCGTGCCCGTGCCGATGACCACCGCGAGCCGCTCGGGCTCGACCTCGGGCCGCCCGGCGTCGGCCCAGGCCTCGCGGGCGGCGATCAGCGCGACCTGCTCGCAGCGGTCCAGCCGCCGGGCCTGGACGCGGTCCAGCACCTCGCCCGGTTCGACGCGCAGGCGCCCGGCGATCCGTACGGGCAGGCCCGCCGCCCACTCCTCCTCGATCGCCCGGATGCCGGAGCGGCCGGCCAGCAGCCCCTCCCAGGTCGAGGCCACGTCGCCGCCGAGCGGCGTGGTGGCGCCCAGTCCGGTCACGACCACGTTCGTCGTCATCACAGAACCCCTTTGTAGAAGAGTGACACCTCCCATGTCAGGAGCGAACGGGAGGCCTTCGACTTACCAGCCACACTGCCAGTCACCTTACGACCCATTAGGTGTTCACTCCGATGGATCTCCCTCCTACCTTTTGTCACTTTCCCACATTCCCCGGAACAACCTCGGACCGTATGGGAACCACCGCGCACCGCCGTCCGACTGCTGAGGGGTGAACGTGAAGTCATGGAGTGTGCTGGCGGGGTTCGCCCTGCTTCTGGTGGCGGTGTTCGGCGTCTCGTACGCCGTGGGCCGCCAGGTCGGCCCGGTGGCCCCGGGCCTGCGCCCCAGCGGGGGCGTCGGGGGCGTCTCGCCCGGGGCGGGCGGGCACGACATGGGCGGGATGCGATGAGCACCGCAGCCCCCGCCCCCGCCCTGGTGAGCACGGACCTCGCGGTGGGCGGGATGACCTGCGCCGCCTGCGTGGGCCGCGTGGAGAAGCGCCTGGCCCGGATCGAGGGGGTGAGCGCCGGGGTGAACCTGGCGACGGGCCGCGCCCGGGTGCTGCACCCGGCCGGCGTGCCGGTCGCCGATCTCGTGGCGGCCGTCGAACGGGCGGGCTACACCGCCGAGTTGGCGCGGCCCGACACCCCGGTGACCCCGGAGGAGCCGGAGGACCGCTGGCGCCTGCCCGTCACCGCGCTGCTCGCCCTGCCCGTCCTGCTGGTCTCGATGGTGCCCGCACTGCAGTTCCCCGCCTGGCAGTGGGTCTGCTTCGCCCTCTCCGTCCCGGTGGTGACCTGGGGTTCGGCGGGCTTCCACCTCCGGGCCCTGCGCGGGCTGCGCCACGCGGCGGCGACCATGGACACCCTGGTGAGCCTCGGCGTCGTCGCCTCCTTCGGCTGGTCCGCGTACGCGCTGGTGTTCGGCGGCGCCGGGGCCGTCGGCATGCGAATGCCGTTCTCGCTGACGGCCACCGGCGGCGCCGCGCACGTCTATCTGGAGGCCGCCGTCGGCGTCCCCCTGTTCGTGCTGGCCGGGCGCCGCCTGGAGGCCCGGGTGCGGCGCAGCGGCGGCTCGGCGCTGCGGGCGCTCGCCGAGCTGGGCGCCAAGGAGGTGCGGCTGCGTGGGGCGGACGGCTCCGAGCGGCCCGTGCCCGTCGAACTCCTTCTCCCCGGGCAGGAGTTCGTGGTGCGCCCGGGCGAGCGGGTGGCCACGGACGGCGTGGTGGTCGACGGCTCATCCGCGCTGGACCTGAGCCTGCTGACGGGCGAGAGCGCCCCGGTGGAGGTCGGCCCGGGCGACGCGGTGGCGGGCGCGACGGTGAACGTCGGCGGCGCGCTGGTCGTGCGGGCGACGGCCGTCGGCGCGGACACCCAACTGGCCCGGATCACGGCCCTGGTGGCGGAGGCGCAGGCCGGGAAGGCGAAGGCGCAGCGGCTGGCGGACGCGGTGGCCGGGGTGTTCGTGCCGTGCGTGCTGACGGTGGCGGCCTGCGTGTTGGGCTTCTGGCTGGGCGCGGGCGCGGCCGGGCAGACGGCGGTGACGGCGGCGGTGGCGGTGCTGGTGGTGGCCTGCCCGTGCGCGCTGGGCCTGGCGACGCCGACCGCCCTGCTGGCGGCGACGGGCCGGGGCGCGGAGCTGGGGGTGCTGGTGCGCGGCCCGGAGGTGCTGGAGAGCCTGCGCCGGGTGGACACGGTGGTGCTGGACAAGACCGGCACGCTGACCACCGGCCGGATGACGCTCGCCGAGGTCGTCACGGCCGAGGGCGTCACCGAGGCCGAGGCCCTGCGGCTGGCCGGCGCGGTCGAGGACCGCTCGGAGCACCCGATCGGACGGGCCGTCGCGGCGGCGGCCCGCGAGCGCTGCGGCGACCTGCCGCCCGTGGACGGCTTCGCGGCCACCACCGGCCTGGGCGTCTCGGGCACGGTCGAGGGCCGCGCCGTCCGTCTGGTCCGCCCGGACGCGGCCGCCGCTCCCCCGCCGCCCGCGCTGGCGGGGGCCGTGGCGGCGGCCGGGGAGGCGGGCCGCACGGCCGTCCTGATGGAGGTGGACGGGCGCGCCGAGGCCGTCCTCGCCGTGGGCGACACCGTACGGGCGGGCAGCTGGCGGGCCCTGCACCGGCTGCGCGGGCTCGGCCTGGAGCCGGTGCTGGCGACCGGCGACGCCCCCGGCCCGGCGCAGGCCGTGGCCCGCGAGCTGGGCATCGCCCGGGTTCACACGGCCGCCTCGCCCGAGCGCAAGGCGGAGCTGGTGGCCGAACTGCGGGCCGACGGGCGCCGGGTGGCGGTGGTCGGCGACGGCGTCAACGACGCGGTGGCCCTGGCCTCCGCCGACCTCGGGGTGGCGCTGGCCTCGGGCAGCGACGCGGCGATCGGCGCGGCCGGGCTGACGCTGGTGCGCGGGGACATCGAGGCGGTGGTGGACGCCGTGCGCCTGGCGCGGCGCACGCTGGCGACGATCCGGGTGAACCTGCTCTGGGCGTTCGGCTACAACCTGGTGCTGATCCCGCTCGCGGCGGTCGGGCTGCTGAACCCGATGCTGGCGGCGGTGGCGATGTCGCTGAGTTCGCTGCTGGTGGTGGGCAACAGCCTGCGCCTGCGGACCTGGCGGCCGGGGCGGGCCACCGGGGTGCGCCGGTGAAGCTCCAGCGCCTGAATCCCGACCGTCTCGCCGTCCTCGCCCCGCCCCTGGGCGCCGCCGCGCTCGCCCTGGTCCTGCTCACCGCCTGGACGGCGGTCGGCGGGGCGGGCCGTGCCCGGGCGGTGGAGGCCGCAGGGCCGGGCTGGGTGCTGCTGCCCACCGCCGGCGCCGCCCCCGCCACGGCGGCCTTCTTCACGCTGCGCAACCCCGGCGACATACCCGACGAACTCACCTCCGTGGAGTGGGAGTTCGGCGGCCGCCTCACCCTCAAGCGGCATGTGCACCAGGGCGCGGCCGGCCGCTGGGAGCCGGTGCCCACCCTCCCGGTGCCGCCGGGCGGCGAGCTGGCGCTGACCCCGGAGGACGCGGACGTGCTGATCGCCGACCCGCCGCCGCTGACGGCGGGCCGGTGGCTGGAGTTCACCCTGCACTTCCGCCACAGCCCGTCCCTGCGCGTCGCCGCCCAGGTCCTGCCTCCGGGCTCCGCCAGGCCGCAATGACCCCTGCCCCGGCGGCCGCACCCCCGTAGCGGCCGCCGGGGTGGTCGGTCCTACCTCCGCAGCGCCGTCACCACCGAGGCCAGGTCCCGCTCGGCGAGCGCCGGATCCGCCAGCAGCACCTCCCGCGCCGCCCTCAACACCGGCCCGCCGCCCGCCAGTCCGAGGTCCTTGGCCGCCAGCCGCACCGGGAAGTCCGAGTTCGCGGTACGGGCCCGGGCGAGCGCCCCGGCCAGCGGACCGGCCGACAGCGTCTCCAGGACCAGCTCCTGGTCGAGGCCCAACTCCTCGGCCACCTCCAGGACTTCGGCCACCACCGTGACCGAGGCCACGATCCCGCCGATCACCACCACCTTCAGCGCCGCCCCCGCGCCCGGCCCGCCGCAGCGGACCACCCGGCCGAGGGCCTCCAGCACGGGCTGCGCCCGGTCCAGGTCCGCCTCCTCACCCCCGGCGAGGACGGTCAGCCCGCCGGTGGCCGCCGGGCCGACGCTGCCGAGCACGGGGGCGTCCACCATCCCGACGCCGTCCGGCAGTTGGGCGCGCAGCCCGGCGGCGGCGCCCGGGCCGATCGAGGACATGTCCACCCACAGCGCGCCCGGCGCCAGCTCACCCGTGAACCGTCCGGCGACCTCGGCCACGGCCTCCGGGTCGGACAGCATGGTGACGACGATCCCCGCGCCCCGTACGGCCTCGCCCGGGGTGGCGGCCTCGACGAGCCCCTCGGCGCGGCCGGGGGATCGGTTCCAGACGGTCAGGGCGTGGCCGGTGGCGGCGAGTCGACGGGCCATCGGCAGGCCCATGCGGCCGAGCCCCAGAAATGCGATCTTCTCCATGGCCACCACGCTAGGCAGCCCTCAGCCACGCGACAAGCGAATGTCCGGCATGGTAACCATGCGGGATGGACATGGCTTGGCTGGACGTCTTCCGCACCGTCGCGCACCTGGGCTCCTTCACCGCCGCCGGGGAGCGGCTGGGCTACACCCAGTCCGCCGTCTCCCGCCAGATCGCGGGCCTGGAAGCCGAGTTGGGCGCCCCGCTGTTCGACCGCCTCGCCCGCGGCGTCCGGCTGACCGACCACGGACGCACCCTCCTCCCGCACGCCGAGGCCGTGCTGGAACGCCTCGACACCTCCCGCCGGGACCTCGCCGCCCTCACCGACCTGAGCGCCGGACGGCTGCGGGTCGGCGCCTTCGACAGCGCCAACGTCGCCCTCGTGCCCGGCGCCCTCGCCGCCTTCCGCGCCGCCCACCCCGGCGTGGCGATCAGCCTCACCGAGGGGCTCTCCACCGCCCTGCTCGCCCTCCTCGCCGATGGCACCATCGACCTCGCCCTCCTCGCCACCTTCAACGACGAGAGCGAAGAGGCCTACGACAGCGGCCAGTTCGAGCTGACCCTGCTCACCGAGGACCCGGTCCTCGTCGCCCTCCCCCGCACCCACCCCCTGGCCCGCCGACGCCGCCTCCACCTCGCCGAACTCGCCGACGAACCCTGGATCGCCGCCCGCCGCAGCCCCGAGTCCACCCTCCTCGCCGCCTGCGTCCGCGCCGGCTTCCAGCCCCGCATCGAGTACGCCGTCGCCAACTGGACCGCCAAACTCGGCCTCGTCGCCGCCGGCCTGGGCCCCACCCTCATCCCCTCCCTCGCCGTCCCCGCCACCCGCCCCGACATCGCCCTCGTCCCCCTCCACCCCGCCGACACCCCGATCCGCCACGTCTACACGGCGGTCCGCCGCGGCCAGAGCCCGCCCCCGGCCGTCGAGGCCTTCACCGCCTTCCTCCGCGCGGGAATCCCCACGGCCTGAGGCCGGCGGGGGCCGTACGGAACGACGAACGGCGGCGAGGCCGCACGGAACGACGATGACGGGCGGCGCCACGGATGGCGGGGAGAACGACGAACGGCGGCGGGGCCCCCACGCCCCGCCGCCGAGCCTTCGTCGCGCCGTCAGCCCTGCGGGACGACCACCACCGGGGCCTGCGCGTGGTGCAGGGCCGCGTGGGCGACCCGGCCCAGGCGGGGGCCGAACTCGATCGGGCGGCGCCGACGGCCGACGACCACCAGGGCCGCGCCCTCCGAGGCCTCCACCAGGCCCCGCGCCGCGCCGAGCCGTACGTCCTCCACCACCTCGACCTCGGGGTGCTGCTCCCGCTGGTCCGCCAGCGCGAGCGACAGCAGCTTGGCCTCCAGCGCCTCCAACTGCGCGATCTCCGCGGCCGGAACGGCCCCGCCCGCGTAGCCGAACAGCGGCGGCAGGTCCCAGCCGTGCACGGCCCGCAGCCGGGCCCCGCGCAGCGCGGCCTCACGGAAGGCGAAGGCGAGCACCTCCTCCTCCGGGCTGTGCGCGTCCACGCCGACGACGACCTCGCCCGCGCCGCCGCCCTCCCGCGACTCCCGCACCACGGCCACCGGCACGGCGCTGCGCCCGGCCACCGCCATGCTCACCGAGCCGAGCATCAGTCCGGCGAACCCGCCCAGCCCGCGCGAGCCGAGCACCAGCAGCTCCGCCTCCCCCACGGAGGCGGCCGCGAGCAGCCCGTCCACCGGCGCGTCCAGGACGGCGTCGGTGCTGACCTCCAGCCCGGGGTGCTGCGCCCGGATCTCCCGGACGGCCGCCTCCAGGGTCTGCAGCGCGGCGGCCGGCAGGTCGTCAGGCTCCGCGAACGTCGACACGCCGTCCGTCAGCCAGGGCCAGGCGTGCAGCAGCCGCAGCGCGGCCCCACGCCGCAGCGCCTCCCCGGCCGCCCACTGCGCGGCCGCGGTGCTCGCCGGCGATCCGTCGACCCCGGCCGCAACGATGCGCGTCATGACTTCCTCCACTGTCTCGGGCACTGTCCAGACCACCGCTTCGGGCTCCGCGCGGCCTGACGGCCCGTCCGCTCCTGCCCTCACCCTCGCGCCCGCGCCCACCGGCGCACCAGTGCCGCAGGGCCCGAAGGGGCGGGACGAAAGACCCGCCCGCCGCGCCGTACGCCCCGCACCGTACGCCCCACCCCGGCCTACCGCCCCGCGACACCCGGGCACTACCGTGAACCACGGAGATCACGGCGATCCCGCTGGTCGGACGGCTCCCCCGGGCCCGTCGGGCAACCAGCGGGCAGGCAGCGGCGGGCACGAGGAGGACAGCGGTGGGCGGAGCAGGCGTCGGCACGGCGGGTGGCGCGCGGGTGCCCCGGATGCGCCTGGACGAGCTGCTGGAGGAGCTGCAGCTGCGCATCGACGCCGCGCGCGGCACCCGCGACCGGGTGCACAGCCTGCTGGAGGCGGTGCTCGCCGTCGGCCGCGAGCTGGACCTCTCCCAGGCGCTGCACGGCATCGTCGAGGCCGCCGTCGACCTGGTCGACGCCCGCTACGGCGCCCTCGGCGTGATCGGCCCGGACGGGCACACCCTCTCCCAGTTCCTGACCGTCGGCCTGACGGAGGCGGAGATCGCCGAGATCGGCCCGCCGCCCTCCGGCCGGGGCATCCTCGGCGAGCTGATCCGCGAGCCCGAGCCGCTGCGCTGCCCGGTGCTCTCCCAGCACCCGGCCTCCGTCGGCTTCCCCGCCAACCACCCGCCGATGCACACCTTCCTCGGGGTACCGGTGCGCGTGCACGGCGAGGTGTTCGGCAACCTCTACCTGACCGACAAGCGCGGCGGCCTGGACTTCGACGAGGACGACGAGGCCGTCATCTCCACCCTGGCCGTCGCCGCCGGCGTCGCCATCGACAACGCCCGCCTCTACGAGGAGGCGCAGCTGCGCCAGCGCTGGCTGCGCGCCAGCACCGAGATCACCCGCAGCCTGCTCTCGGGCGCGCCCCGCCTGGAGGTGGTGGAGCTGATCGCCGACCGGGCGCGGGAGATCGCGGGCGCCGAACTCGCGGACGTGTCCGTGGCGTTGGCCTCCCCGGGCGAGCGCGCCGAGGAGCTGACGGTGGAGGTCGCGCTCGGCGCCGTCCCCGCCGACCGCCTGGGCGTGACCGTCCCCGTGGACGGCACCCTCTCCGGCGCCGCGTACGTCTCCGGCTCCCCGGTGACCAGCGAGGACCTCGCCTGCGACGCCCGCTACCTGGCCGGCCCCGCCGGGCGCTTCGACGGCCTCGGCCCGGCGGTCGCCGTGCCGCTGGGCACCGGCGCCGGCTTCGGGCGCGGCGTGCTGCTGCTGGCCCGCGCGGCCGGCCGGCCCGCCTTCGGCCCGGAGGAGACCGGCCCGCTCCTCGGCTTCGCCGACCAGGCCGCGCTCGCCCTGGAGCTGGCCGAACGGCGGCGCGACGCCGAGCAGTTGAACCTGCTGGAGGACCGCGACCGGATCGCCCGCGACCTGCACGACCTCGCCATCCAGCGGCTGTTCGCCACCGGCATGACGCTGCAGAGCGCGGGCCGGCTGATCGACAGCCCGGCCGCCGCCGACCGGGTCGCCCGGGCCGTCGCGGACCTCGACGAGACCATCAAGATCATCCGCTCGACGATCTTCGGCCTGCGCGCCCACAGCGAACCCGACCGGGGCCTGCGCGCCCGCGCCACCCGCGTCGTCACCGAGGCCCAGCACACCCTCGGCTTCCCTCCACGCCTCAGCATGGAGGGCCTCCTCGACACCGACGTCCCCCAGGAGCTCGCCGAACACCTCGTCGCCGTCCTCGCCGAGGCCCTCAGCAACACCGCCCGCCACGCCCAGGCCACCCGCGTCGAGGTCACCCTGCGCGCCCTCGCCGGCCGCGTCCGCCTCACCGTCACCGACGACGGCGTCGGCACCCCCGACACCGGCCGCCGCAGCGGCCTGCGCAACCTCGCCGAACGCGCCGAACGCGTGAACGGCACCTTCGCCCTCACCGCACCCGAGGGCGGCGGCACCCGCCTCACCTGGGAGGCGCCCTTCTGACGAGCGCCCCCAAGTACCCTGCCGGGATGGACGAGTTGACGCTCCCGGCCCAGGGCATGACGATCAGCGTCCGGCACCGCCAGGACGTGGTGGTCGCCGATCCGGAACGCCTCCTGGCCGCCGCCCGCGCGGCCTTCCGCGAGCTCCACCCCGACATCCCCGACGCGGACGTGCCCGCCCACGTCGCCGACGTCCACGACGCCGTCTTCGCCCTGCTGGAGCGCTTCGGCCGCCTCGCCGACGGCACCGACGGCCTCTCCCCGGCGGGCGACCGCGTCGAGGTCGTCCTCGACGTCGACCGGCCGCTCCAGGACTACGGCTGCTTCGGGCCCGCCTGACCCGTCCCCGGCCCCGCCCCGAAGGCCAGCAGCCGGTACTGCGGGTCCGGACGCGGCGCGTCCTGCTCCGGCAGCTCGGCCAGCGCCCGCACGACGGCCGCCGCCTCGGCCGGGTCGGCGCACCAGCCGATGCGGCCGCGCACGATCGCTTCGCGCCAGGCGCGCGGGCTGCGGCCCTGCCCGCGCCCGGGGAACCGGGCCTCCCCCACCGGCCGCAGGCCCAGCGCGGCGGCCTGCCGGGCGAGGCGGCCCGTCCCGTCCGTGACCTGCGGGGCGTGGCGGCGGCGCAGCGGCGCGGTGAGGTCGGCGATGTCGCCGGGCTCCTCGAACGAGGCGTCGTTCTTGTCCGCCGTGGTGATCAACACCCCGCCCGGGCGCAGCACCCGCCGCGCCTCCGCGAGGACGGGCCCGGCGTCCGGCAGCAGGTGCAGCAGCCACACCAGCACCACCGCGTCCACGGAACCGCCACCCAGCGGCAGCCGCGTCGCGTCCCCGCAGGCCACCGCCCCGGGCATCCGCCGCCCGGCGGCCGCCAGCATCCCGGGCGACCGGTCCACGCCGAGCACCGCCCGCCCGGGCCTGCGCAGCAGCGCCGTGACGATGCCCGTCCCGCAGGCCACGTCCAGCACCGTACGGGCCTGCGGCGGCAGCAGCCGCTCGACGGCCTCCGCCGCGGCCCGCGCCCGGGGCTCCCCGCCCCGCGAGGCGTCGTAGTGCCGCGCCTCCGCGTCGTAGTCGATCATCCGCGCTCCCCCCGCTCGCCGGTCAACCTACGGCAGCCGACGGCCCACCACGAGCTCGGGGCGGATGCGGATCTGCAGGGCGCCGGCGGTCGGGAGGGTGTGGGCGTGGCCGAGGACGGTGACGCACCAGCCGGAGCCGTCCGTGTCGTCCACCTCGTCCGCCTCGAAGGCGATCACCGCACCCTCGACGGCCCGGGCGAGCTCCTCGTCCGCCGGGGTGGTGAGCAGCACCCCGCCGGGGCCGAGCCGGAACGGGACCGGCAACACGGCCGGAAGGGCGCCGATGGTGTAGACCACCCGCCCGACCGTCGCCCGGCCCAGCAGTTCCAACGCCCGCTCCGGGCCGAGGTCGGGGTCTTCGACGTCACGATCGCGGTTCATACCGCCGATGCTCACCCTCTCCCACCCCCGCCGACGAGGGCCGATGGTCCCGCCGGGCCCGTCCGTCGGGCCCGTATGTCAGGCCCGTCCGCGCCGCACCTCGGTGGCGATCAGCGCCGCCTGCACCCGCCGCTCCACGCCGAGCTTGGCGAGCAGCCGGGAGACGTGGTTCTTCACCGTCTTCTCCGCCAGGTACAGCCGCTCGCCGATCTGACGGTTTGTCAACCCCTCGCCGATCAGCGCCAGCACCTCCTGCTCGCGCGCGGTCAGCCCAGGCCCGGCCGCCACCGGCTGGGCGGGCTCGGCGTCGCTGCGCAGCCGGTTCAGCAGCCGGGTGGCCGCCCCGGGATCGAGCATCGACCGGCCGGAGGCGACGGTCCGCACGGCGGCGACGAGGTCCGTCCCGCTGATCTGCTTGAGCACGTACCCGGCGGCGCCCGCCATGACGGCGTCGAGCAGCGCCTCCTCGTCGTCGAAGGAGGTGAGCATCAGGCACGCCAAGTCGGGCATCTTCGACCGGAGTTCACGGCAGACGGAAACCCCGTCCCCGTCCCCGAGCCGCACGTCCAGCACCGCCACGTCCGGCCGCAGCGCGGGCACCCGCACCAACGCCTGCTCGGCGGTCGCGGCCTCGCCCACCACCGTCAGGTCCGGCTCCCCGTCCAACAGGTCGTGCACCCCACGGCGCACCACCTCGTGGTCGTCCAACAGGAACACCCGGACCGGCGCCGCAGCCCCGGCCCCCTCCACCACGGTCGCCATCTCCGGCTCCACCCTCACATCACCCCGCACACCACCGGCGGGTCCCAGGGCATCATCCCCCACCCACCCGCCCCCACCCAGGGCCCAACGACCCCATCCCCCAGGCCCTCCGGCCCGGCACCTGGCCCAACTCCGGACGGGCCACAGCGGTCTGCCCTCCGGCACTACCGAAGGCCAGGCCGAACAACAACCGATTCCCCTGTCACTCTGCCATCCCCACCTCAGAGGGGAACAGAGCCAAACCTCTACCGATGAGCCCCAACTCGCCCCCACTACCCCGAAGAAGCCCGCACGGCAGAAAGGGCCTGCCCTCCGGCAAGGCCGGAGGGCAGGCCGGGAAACGACCCAAGCCCCTTCCCATCCGCTCATGCACCCAGCCGGAGCCGCACTCCGGGAGAACCCGGAACCCGATGAGCCTGGCCTCCAGCTACGCGGAGGCCAGGCTCATCAAGTCATATTCGCCCGCCCGGATATCCCGACCAGACCTACGCCCGGTGGGATACACCCACCACGCCGCCCGAGGGGCCCGACGCCGACACGCCATGCGTCCTCCGGCCCAGCCGGAGGACGCATGCTCCCCAGGTTCTTTACTCGCCGATGCCTCCCCACCTGATTCAGCGGCCCGGAGGGGCGCCCCAACGCGGCCCCGGAGAGCCCGGAGCAACAGGCCCAGAGGCGCACAGGAGCCAACAGGCCTGGCCTCCGGCAACGCCGGAGGCCAGGCCGACCAAGCCTCTGTCCCCACCGCCGAACCATGCACCCCATAACCGAGCCAGCAGCCCACTGACCAACGATTCTCCGCCGATTCGGCACCCCGAAAAGTCCCCAAATCAACAACCCAGAAGGCACAAATTCCACCCCCACCCTCCCATGGGCCTTGGACCACCTCGCGGAACAACAAACGGGGCCTGCCCTCCGGCCGCGCCGGAGGGCAAGCCCCTCACAACGATCCGATACGCGCACAGGCCCTGCTCTGCTTTCCACAGGATGAGGGAGAGGGTGGACCCATTCACTTTCACATGTCATTTTTTCCGGCTGCCAGCGGTACGCGAATCTCCGGGACCTCGACACGGGCAAGGACTTCTGCCTCACCTGCGCCGTAGCCATGCTGCTCGCTGCGGACGACCCGATCACTGACTTCCGGGAGTTCGACGGCGCAACCGAGTACGCCGAAGCGCTGCGGAACCGTCCGATCCTCGGCCTGTACGGTTGGCCCGGCACGGTCCCGCCGGGCGACGTGGGCCGATAGCCTCGGAGCGACGCCGAGCGAGAGGGCAGGCCGTGCTCGAACCCGACGACGAGACCGTGATCGACTGGTACGGCGCCCGCGCCGACCGGGAGCGCCCGCCGGGGACGCGGGACGCGCTGGCCCTCGATCCCGCGATCCGGCGAGGCCGCCTGTTCCAGGACACCCCGCGCCTGGTGGTGGAGTGGGACGGCGAAGCGTGGTCGCCGGTGGGCGTCGCGACCACCTACGCCGACGCGTACCCGGTGATCGTCAGACGGGGCACCGACTTCGCACCGCCGCAGGAGGACACCCCCGTCGCGTTGCTCCGCAAGGGAAGCGGACGCCACCGGAGAGACTGAGCCGACGGGCGGGCTGGCTCAGCAGCACCCAGAACGATGGACGTGCATACGCCCTTGGCGGTCCTCGAACTCGACGCTGTAGGACAGGCGGAGCCCGTTCAGGGCGTCCAGCAGGTGCATGAGGCGGTCGGGATCGACGAACCCGCTGAAGTGGACGGGGTCGCCCGGGCAGAGCTCCAGCTCCGCGAAGGTGTTCTCGACCTCGAACTCGGTCCAGCTCGACCGCCGCACCCTCCATCCGGCGCCGAAGAACGATCCCGCCACACGGTGAGCGTCGGTGGTGCCTGCCAGGGACCCCCAGACGTTGTTGCCGAGATCGAGGTGGGCCAGGGCGGCGGCGTCGAGGCGTGGCCCGTAGGTCCCGTCAGAGGTGAAGTCCACGGCGAACAGTCCCGGTCAGACTGCGGAGAGCCGCAGCTTGAAAGGCGATCCGTGGGCGCTCGGGGTCCAGCCGTTCGACCGCGCCGCCCGGATGCCCGCGGCGACTTCGCGCGGCAGGATGACCTCCGCCGGCACTAGGCTCGGTGGATAGACGGCGGGCCGACCCGTCTCCACGACGAGTGTCGTTCCGGGACTGGCCGCGTCCTCCACCATGTAGTCCAGGGTGCTGACGTCGTAGTCGCAGCACCAGTGCTTCCCGCTCACCCGCCAGCGGTACTCGACACCGTCGACGACGATGCGGCGGGAGCCCTTCTTCGGCAGTGCCACGCTCGGCCCTTCGGTCGTCGGCTGCTCGTCCTTGCCGTGGCCAGTCTCCCCGCACGGCACGGGTCGTGTCACCGGGTTTCGGCGGCAACAGCTCAAGGGCGGCTCTCGCGGCGGGCGTTGGTCAGGCCGACGAGGAGGAACACCACGGCCACGCCCGCGCCGCTGCCCGCCGCCAGACCGACCCGTGCGGCGGTCCCGCCGTCGTCGGTGAGGAGGACGGAGGCGGCCCCCAACAAGGCGACGGCGGCGCCGACGACGAGCCAGGCGGCGAGGGCGACCGCTGCCGGGCGGCCGGTGCGCGGGGCGGGTCCGGCGTCCAGGGTGGCCCAGCGGTCGGCGGCCTCGCGTTGTTCGGCGCGCCGGTCCCACAGGGCCCGCAGGCGCAGGGCCGCGCCGCCGACGAGCCCGGCCAGGGCGATCTGGGCGGCCGGGCGCCAGTCGGGTATCGCGAGCAGCAGCCCGCCCGCGAGGGCGAGGGCCGCCCACCACAGGACGCACGCGGCGGCGGCCGTACGGGTGGAGCGGGGCCGGTCCGCGCCGGCGTGCAGGTCGGCGATGGCGGGCAGGTACCAGACGCAGCCGCTGGCGGTGAGCGCGGCGGTGCCGATGGCGAGGACGGTGTGGGTCATGGGCCGGCCTTCCTGAGGCGAGCTGGGGCAGGGAAACCGCCCCCGCCCCTCGGGGGTGGGGCGGGGGCGGGGCTTCAGCGCCGGGCGCTACGGGGCAGCGGCCGGTCGTACTTCGCGGGCTCCACGCCCGGCAGGTGCGCGGCGGGCTTGCCGCTGTGCTCCAGCACGTCCCGGGCCGCGATGTCGGGGTGGTGCAGGTCGAACGCCGGGGACTCCGACCGAATCCGGGGCAGCGTCACGAAGTTGTGCCTCGGCGGCGGGCAGGAGGTGGCCCACTCCAGGGAGCGGCCCCAGCCCCACGGGTCGTCCTCCTCGACGCGCTCCCCGTACTTGGCGGTCTTCCACACGTTGTAGAGGAACGGCAGGATCGACAGCCCCAGCAGGAACGACCCGATCGTCGAGAAGGTGTTCAGCGTGGTGAACCCGTCCGAGGCGAGGTAGTCCGCGTACCGCCGGGGCATGCCCTCGGCCCCCAGCCAGTGCTGGACGAGGAAGGTCGCGTGGAAGCCCACGGTGAGCGTCCAGAAGGTGATCTTCCCCAGCCGCTCGTCGAGCTTCTTGCCCGTCATCTTGGGCCACCAGAAGTGGAACCCGGCGAACATCGCGTACACGACCGTCCCGAACAGTGTGTAGTGGAAGTGCGCGACGACGAAGTAGGAGTCGGAGACGTGGAAGTCCAGCGGCGGCGCGGCGAGCAGCACGCCGGTCAGGCCGCCGAACAGGAAGGTCACCAGGAAGCCGACGGTCCACAGCATCGGCGTCTCGAAGCTCAGCGAGCCGCGCCACATGGTGCCGACCCAGTTGAAGAACTTCACGCCGGTCGGGACGGCGATCAGGAAGGTCATGAAGGAGAAGAACGGCAGCAGCACCTGGCCGGTGACGTACATGTGGTGCGCCCAGACCGTCACGGACAGGCCCGCGATGGCCACGGTCGCGGCGATCAGGCCGGCGTAGCCGAACATCGGCTTGCGGCTGAACACCGGGATGACCTCGGAGACGATGCCGAAGAACGGCAGCGCCAGGATGTACACCTCGGGGTGCCCGAAGAACCAGAACAGGTGCTGCCACAGCATGGCGCCGCCGTTGGCCGGGTCGAAGACGTGCGAGCCGAACTTGCGGTCCATCTCCAGGGCGAACAGGGCGGCGGCGAGCACCGGGAAGACGAGCAGCACCAGGACGGAGGTGAGCAGCACGTTCCAGCAGAAGATCGACATCCGGAACATGGTCAGGCCGGGGGCCCGCATGCAGATGATCGTGGTGATGAAGTTGACGGCGCCGAAGATGCTGCCGAAGCCGGAGAGTGCGACGCCCATGATCCACATGTCGGCGCCGACGCCGGGCGAGTGGATGGCGTCGGAGAGCGGCGCGTAGGCGAACCAGCCGAAGTCGGCGGCGCCCTGCGGGGTGAGGAAGCCGGCAGCGGCGATCAGCGATCCGAACATGAACAGCCAGTACGACAGCATGTTCAGCCGGGGGAACGCCACGTCGGGCGCCCCGATCTGCAGCGGCATGATCCAGTTGGCGAAGCCGGTGAACAGCGGCATCGCGAACAGCAGCAGCATCACCGAACCGTGCATGGTGAACGCCTGGTTGAACTGCTCGTTGGAGAGGATCTGCGTCCCGGGCCGGGCGAGTTCGGCGCGCATGACCAGGGCGAGGACGCCGCCGATCAGGAAGAACGCGAACGAGGACACCAGGTACATGGTGCCGATCGTCTTGTGGTCGGTGGTGGTCAGCAGTCTGACCACGGCCGAGCCGGGCCGCCGGGGCCGCCCATCGAGTGGGGAGGTCAGCGGCCGGGTGGCGTCGCCCTGTGCCTGGATGGCGCTCAAGGACGCACTCCTTCGGAACGTCGTGCGAATGGATGCGCTCCATGATCGGAACGCACCACCGCCCCGCCCCAGGGCCGTTGGGCCCGGCTCCCCGGGGCCCCTCGACCCGACTTCCGCCACCCCACCCGGGACCTTGAGGTCCCCCGCGGGCTACCCGAGCCGCAGGATCTGCCCGCGTTCCAGCGCCGCGTACACCGCGCCGTCCGGCCCCACCGCGATCCCGTGCGGCTCGGCGCCCTCCCCCGGGACGGGGTACCCGTCGAGCCGCCCGTCCGGGTGCAGCACGCCGATCCGGCCGGCGCCCCACTCGGTGAACCAGAGCCGGCCCTCGCCGTCGGCGGCGATCGCGTGCGGTTTGGCCGAGCGGTCGGCCAGCGGGTGCTCGCTCACCCGCCCGTCCACGGTGATCCGCCCGACCAGCCCGCCGCCGATGCCGACGTACCAGAGCGCGCCGTCCGCCCCGGCGGTGATGCCGACCGGCGCGGTGCCCCCGGTGGGCAGGGCGTGGACGGCGACCGAACCGTCCGTCGCGATCCGCGCCACCGCGTCGGCCTGGTTGAGCGTGCACCACAGCGCGCCGTCCGGCCCGGCCGTGATCATCGACGGGAACGCGCCGTCGAGCGGCAGACCGTACTCCGTGACCTCTCCCTCGACCGTGATGCGCCCGATCCGGCCGGCGTTCAGCTCGGTGAACCAGAGCGCGCCGTCCGGCCCGGCCGCGAGCCCGTACGGTCCTGCGCCCTCGCCGGGCAGGTCGAAGGCGCTCGCCTCGCCGCCCGTCGTGATCCGGCCGATCCGGTGGTCGCGCATCCGGCTGAACCAGAGCGCCCCGTCGGGCCCGGCCGTGATCACCGCCGGGCCGCACTCCGGCGCGCCGAGCCCGTACCGCGCCACCGCGCCGTCCACCGACAGCCGCCCGATCTCCCCGCTGTGCACCAGCGTGAACCAGACGCCGCCGTCCGGGCCCACGGTGATCCCGTACGGCCCGGCGCCCTGCGGCGCGGCGTCGATCAGTTCCAGTACTCGTCGCACCTTCAACCCCCTCGTTCCCTCGCGTCCCGCGACCCTCACACGACCGCCGCCCTCCCGCAACGGCTTAAGTGCGCCCCGGGGCTCCGCGCAGGACGGAGATCACACCGACCGCCGCCGCGCAGACCGGTACGGCCAGCAGCGCGCCGATGATGCCGGCGATGCCCGAGCCGGCGACGACGGCGACCATGATGGTCGCCGGGTGCAGCTCCACCGTCCGGCTCTGGATCACCGGCTGCAGGATGTTGCCCTCGATCATCTGCACCGTGAGGACGACCCCGAGGGCCCACAGCGCCGTGCCGAGGCCCCCGTCGGCGAGCGCGACCAGGACGGCGACGGTGCCGGAGAGGAAGGCCCCGACGAAGGGGATGTACGCGCCGATGAACACCAGCGCGCCCAGGCCCGGCGCGCCGGGCACGCCGAGGGCGACGAGGCCGATGGTGATGAAGCCGGCGTCGATGAGGGCGATCAGCGTGGTGCCGCGCATGAAGCCCGCCATCGCCTCGAAGGCGCGCTGGGCGCAGGCCGTCACGGTGGCGGCGGCGCGTTCGGGCAGGTAGGAGCGGATCGACTCCGGAGTGCGGTGGCCGTCGCGGAGGAAGAAGAACACCAGGGCGAGCGCCAGCACCCCGCCGGTGATCAGCTGGGTGAGGAGGCCGAGCCCGGAGAGCACGCCGCTGGTGAGGGTGGAGACGAGTGAGTTGGTCTCGCCCTTGGCGTTGTTGAGCGCGTGCTGGATCTTGGCGCCGGCCGGGCCGAGCCAGTCGGCGAGCCGGTGCCCCGCCTCCTGGAGGGAGGAGGCGATCTGCGGGGCGCTGTGCACCAGGGAGTTGACGAGCAGGGCGATCACCCCGCCGACGGCGACGACCAGCACGGCACAGGTCAGCCCGGCGGCCAGCCCCCGCCCGACGCCCCGGCCGACCAGCCAGGGCACCACCGGGTACAGCAGCGAGGCGCCGAGCAGCGCGAGGACGAACGGCACGGTGGCCGCCCGCAGTTCGACGAGCGCGAACACCGCCAGCGCGAAGACGGCGATCAGCAGGATCACCGCCGCCGACCAGGCCGCGGCCTGCCGCAGCGCGGGCGGGAGCATCAGGTACGGCCGGCGGTCGTCCTCCGGGGGTCTGCCGGGCTCCACGGTCACGGGCCACCTCCGCCGGGCGCGCCATCGATTCGGTCCGAACCGACCCAGCTCAGCAGACCCGGCCCGCGCCCGCCCGCCGAGCGCTCCGTACGGGTGCCGCCCCGCTGCTGTGCCGCACCCTCGAAGAGCACCCCCCGCGAAGACCGGCACCCGCCGCGCCGAGCACCCGCGCGGACCGGACCGGTCAGCTCACCGGCGGCCGTCCAGGACGGAGCGCAGCACGGCGATCCGGTTGCTGGTGATGGAGGCGGCCCTGGCTTCCCGCAGCCGTCGCATGGTGCGGCGCAGGTCGGCCGTCCAGGTGGAGACGGCGAGCCCCTGCTCGGCGGCCTCCGCGACGAACCGCGGGGTGACGAGCCCGAACGGCGGGTTGAGGTAGCGGGGGCGCAGGTCGTCGAGGAGGGCGCGGCCGGGCTGACGGGGCTGCTTCCAGGTGAGCGCGATCTCGGCCTCGGGGCTGAGCGCGCGGACGGCGAGCATGGCGGTGGCGGGGCCGCAGAAGGCGACGTTCCGTTCGGCGCCGAGGCCGGTGACCACGGACCAGGTGGCGGCGGCGGGCCCGGCGTCGTCCAGGTCGATCAGCAGCCGCGGGCCCTCGGTGACGGTCTTGAGCGCCTCGGCGAGGGTGGGGACGGCGAGTTCGCCCTGCCGCAGCTCGTCGAGCTGCTCGGCCGTGACCCGGTCGATCGCCCGGGGGTCGCCCCAGAGCCGCTCCAGCGTGCGGTCGTGCAGCAGGACGGGCACCTTGTCGCGGGTGAGCTGGACGTCGACCTCGACGGCGTCGGCCCCGGCGGCGATCGCGGACCGGATCGAGGGCAGGGTGTTCTCGCGGTGGCGGTACGGGTCGCCGCGGTGGGCGACGGCGAGGGGCTTGGGGGTCATCGGATCCTCCCGGACAGCCAGGGGGTGAGGTCGTGGACGCCGATGCCCTCGCGGTAGCCGGGCCCGCCGGGGACGGTGACGATCAGCGTGGTGGAGGGCGGGAAGGTGCGGGCCTTGACGTGGACGAGGTCCTTCCAGACGGCGTCGACGAAGGCGGGCACCTGGTCGCGGTCGACGTCGAAGGCGATGCCCTCGACGGTCACCACGGCCTCGTCGTGGGTGAACAGCCGCACGCCGATCGCGGGCCGGCCACCGAACTCGAGCAGGGCCTCGTGCGGGATCGCGTCGAGCCCGTCGCCGGCCCCGTCCGCGCCGTCGCCGACGAAGCCGGCGAAGGTCTGGTCGCGGCCGATGTCGTGCTGGGCGCGGACCTCGCGGCCGTGGCGGGCGGCGAGGTCCTCCAGGGCGAGCACGGCGCTCTGGGTGGTGGGCAGGTGGGGCATCCGGGCCTCTCGTTTCGACGGAAAACTACGTTTTTCAGCGCCGCTCGACCATCACGTTGGTCGACTTGATGACGGCCGTGGCGGGCGCGCCGGGCACCAGGTTGAGCTCCTCGGCGGACTCCCGGCTGATCAGCGAGACCACCCGGAACGGCCCGGCCTGGATCTCCACCTGCGCGGCGACGTCGCCCAGCTTCACGTCGGTGACGATCCCGGGAAACCGGTTGCGGGCCGAGGAGCGCAGCCCCTCGGCGCTCTCCTGGCGAGCCAACTCCCGCGCGAAGGCGGCGAGTTCGGCGCCGGGGATGATCCGGTGCCCGTGCTCGTCCCGCTCGGCGGCGACGCGCCCGGCGTCCACCCAGCGCCGCATGGTGTCGGCGCTGACGCCGAGCAGCGACGCGGCCTCGCCGATCCGGTAGGGGTTGACCGCCTGGTCGGCCTGGCCCATCTGCGACTCCTGACGGTGATTCGGGGTGCGGGGCGGGGGGGGGCCCCCCCCCCCCCCCGCCGCCAAGGGCGGAGGCGTCGCCGCCGAGGTGCCCCCGAACGGCGGCCCCCCCGGGGAGCCCCGCCCCCGCGCGCACCCCGCCGCCGCC